>JAHDQE010000092.1 GCA_018433975.1 Ornatilinea sp.
CCCTGGCAGATCGCCACCCGGCCCAGCAAATTCTCGATGGAATAACTCGCCATCAAATTGCCGGAAAGGTCCGCCATCGCCAGAGCCTCTTTGAGCGCCAGTTCCGCTTTCCGGGTCTCCCCGTTCAGATAATATCCGGTGCCCAGACAATTCATCGCCAGACTGCGGTGCAGCAAATCCGTTTTCGGCAGTAAGGACAGTGCTTTGCGGGCAAAGCCGATCATTCCGGTGGCATCCGACCGGTAGCGCAGGAGCAGCGCGTAGACCGTATAAAGCTCGCCGGCCCCCTGAAGGTCATTGTTCTGCTTGAAATCCTGTGCTGCAAGGTCCAGATAATACTGTGCCGCGGACAGCTCTCCGGTAATCAGGAGGGCAAAAGCGTACTGTGCATATAACCGGGGATGATTTTCCAATACCTCAACGGGCAGCTTTTTGATCCAGTATTTCAGGGTCCCCCACTGCCCGTTTCCCGTCAGGGTCTGCCAGGCCGAATCGCAGATCAACTGCCCGGCATGTTCCCAATCTTCCGCTTTCAACAGCTGCTCAACCGCCTCCAACGGCAGCCGGTTCTCCCTGAACCATGCAGCGGCATGGCGGTGTAACTTTGCGGGCAGTTCGGGATGCTTCCGTTTCAAATCATTCCGCAGCACATCCGAGAACAGATGGTGGTAGCGATACCACTGGCGCTGATCATCCAGAGGGACAATGAATAAATTATCCTTTTGCAATTCTTCCAGCATCTCCTGACCGGGTTTCCATTCCAGTCCGGGAAAAACAGCGGATAGAACTGCGTCGCATAATGGCCCGCTCAGGCGGTTTAAAACCGAGGTGTACCGTAAAAAATTCCGCACAGGTTCAGGTTGCTGTTCGAGGACTTCCTCCACCAGATATTCGAATACATGCGGATTATCCCCTCCGGACGCATCCCACAGCGATTCGGGATTCTCCTGCCGGTTCAAAGAAATTACTGCCAGTTGCACCCCCACCACCCAACCTTCCGTACGGGCTTCAAGCATCTCTTTAACTTCCATGGAGACGGGAGAATTCGCAAACTGTTCCAGATATTGAGAAACTTCTTCAGAGGTGAACCGCAGTTCTTCCGCACAGATTTCCACCACCTGTTTCTGGATCCGCAAACGCGCCAGGGGCAGAGCCGGAATACTCCGCCCGCTGATAATCAAGTGCATCCTGGGCGGCAGATGGTCCATCAGGAAAGCCATACTCTCCTGAATGGATTCCGAAGAAATTAAATGATAATCGTCCAATACGAATGAGAAATCTTCTTCCACCTGTAAAACATCATTAACTATGGAAGAAAGGATAAATTCCTGCGGAACCGCCTCCAGTTGGCCCACCATCTCCAGAGCCGCTTTTCCAATCCCGGGCCTGATCCCTTGAAGGGCGGAGATGAAATAAATCCAGAACCGGTTGGGGTCGTTGTCGCCTTTATCCAAAGACAACCAGACGATCGGCCAGTTCCCGGTTCCGGCTGCCGCGCACCATTCGCCCAACAATGTGGTTTTCCCTGAACCGGCCGGAGCGGATATCAGGGTGAGGCCAACCGACCTGCCCTCATCCAACCGGCGGATCAAACGAAGCCGTTCAATCCGTTTACCCTGAACCGGTGGGACAAACAACTTGGTTTTCAGCAAAGGCATTTGAGCCTGTACCGCACGCCGCCAATCTACACGCATCTTCTTCTCAGCCCGCAAAGACTCTATCTGGGCGGGATCCATAGGGAATTTATGGGAATTATAACGTAGAACGGCCGCGGCCTTTCCGCGTCATTCTGAACCTGCGGAGCAGCCGGGCCTTAAACGCGGGGCCGGTCCCATGGATGCACCACAGGACCGGCCTGATACCAATATATGAGGAAAAGATGAATTATGCTTCCATCAAATCATAGCGTCCTTTCACACCGGCTTTGGAGATTCCCCAGGCCTTCAAAGCCACCTCCAGCTCCGGGTATTCCTCGGCAGCTCCTTCCACAGGGATTCCGGCCACCGCCGCGTCAATCGCCTCGCGCAGTGCTCTGGCACCGGCCTTCGGCCCCATGGGATGCCCGTGTACCGCTCCTCCGGCTCCCACCATAAAGTCGTTCTTCATGTCATTATAGAGCAGCTGGATCATACCGGGATGCACGCCGCCTCCGGGCATAGGCCAGGAACGTTTGATCTGATAAAAACGGTCCGTTAGTGCGGTCACAATCCGCAGATGTTTGGAATCCAGCAGCGGGAACTTCCCGTAAGAACTGGGATAAACTACAATGTCCGCGCCTGCCAGCCGGGCCAGTTTTCCAAGCACCAGGTGAGAGGAAAGCCCGACCCAGGGGGAACCATACATCGCGCCGGAAAAGTCCAGGTGTCCCAGAATAGGAACCGTGATCTCCGGGTCATCCGCCAGCATACTCAGCGCTGAAATCCCCACCGTGTTGTAATTGACCATCAGACCGGTAGCTCCGGCTTCCAGAGCACGTCTGGCTTTTTCCAGCATCCGGTCGGGTCTGTCCGTCACATTGACAAAGTACAGGGTTTTCTCCCCGGTTTTCTCATAGGCTCGCTGTGCGGCCAGTGTGTGTAGCCTGACTCTGTCCAGGTAATTGCTCCAGGGATGAGATTGCACCAGCTCGTCATCTTTAATGGCATCCACTCCCCCCATCGCCGCCTGATAGAAGATCTCGGCGCTTTGCTCGGGCGTCAAACCGATCGAAGGCTTGATCATGTTGTGCAGCAAAGGCCGATCATAGACGCCCAGCAGCTTGCGCACTCCCTCAATTCCGAATTTTGGTCCCTTGAACTGCTCCACATAAGCCTTGGGGAAATTCAGATCCAGCAGCTTTAAACGGCCGGCGGCGGCAATATTGCCGTGGACCGTGGTAAGCATAAGGGGGATCTGCGCTCCGAAATTATGGACCGGGTAGCCGATCTGGATCACCCAGGCGCGTTCGGTCACCTCTTTCGGGATCTGGGTTTCATAATCGGGAATTTCCCAGATGGAAATCACGCGTCCAATATGGCGCTGCAATACTTCTTCGGTTTCAAGAGGCAGATTGACCCATGTCCCGGAGGATTGTTCTTCGGATAACGCGTAGGCCAGCTTATGAATATCTACATTGACATTTGTCTGGTAGATATAAGTAGCAATTACATAGTCCCCGTCTTCCAATGCCTCGGGGAGTCGAAACGCAATCGGGTTGTACATATCAAAATCTCCTGTATGAATTGGATTAAGTGCATCGGTTAAATAGGCAGGCTGAAGGATTTCACCCTTCTCCCAGGGTGAAATTCCGGATGACTCGCGCCACGCCTTCCATGTCTTCACGGGTTCCGATGGTGACCCGAAAGAACCCGTCACCGGGCAGACCGCGCGCATTGGATTGGTTCCGCACCAGATACCCGGCCTCCAACAATTTCTGAATATAATCTCCGGCGGTATGTCCCGTGGCATCACAATTAATCAGTATGGAGTTGCCATAAGAAGGGTAGGCTTTCAAATCGGGGATTTCAGATAACCGGCCGTAAAAATACTCCCGGTTCTCAATCACCTTGTGTACATTGGTGCGGATGTATTCCGGGTCCTCCAACGCTGCGGATGCCGCCACCAGTCCGAACAGACTCACGTTCAGGGGCATCCGGATGCGGTTGACCGCCCCGATGACTTCCGGTTGAGCCACAATGAAGCCAAGCCGGATCCCTCCCAGGCCGAGTGCCTTGGAAAAGGTCCGGCTGATGATCAGGTTGGGATGTTCCGCCACCAGCCCGCAAAGGCTCTGCCCGGAGAACTCGGCATACGCTTCATCCACAACGACCATACAATCCGTATCGCATAGCGCCTCAATCACCTCCCGGTCGATCATATTACCCACGGGCGCATTGGGCCGGCTGAGGAGGATCATCTTCGTTTTAGGGGTAATGCGTTGCAGGAAGCTTTGCAGGGTGTAGTTAAACGCTTCATCCGGAAGCACGTCCACCACCCTGCCCCCAAACAACAAAGGACGGCGCGTATAGGGAGAATAATCCGGGGTGGGGAGCAAAATCTCGTCCCCTTCATCAATAAAGGTCATTGGGAGCATGTCAATGATTTCCATGGACCCGTTTCCAAGTGTGATCCAATCCGGCCCGCCATCAATCCCCACGTAATCCGCCAGCTGCGCGCGCAGCTTTTGGTTCGTGCTGGCATCCTCCGGGTAGTAATTGGCGCTCTTTAAAACCGCCTGCAGCGCTTCCACCACCCTGGGAGAAGGCGGAAACAAAAGCTCATTCCCCATCAAACGCCGCAGGTTGGGGTCTTCCCAGGCCTGATGGAAATGTTCCATGTTGTAAATCTTTCCTCTTTTAACCGCCCTGCTGACTTTCTGATCCAGATCCATATTCTCTCCTTTTTCTTGTTCCGCTGATCAAACTTAGAATTCCTTTACTAATTTAGCGCAGGAGGCAAAGTCTGTCATGTATCGTTTCGATACATTTCCGAAAAACCGCCAGGCCTATTAGAAGACATTCCTTTTCAAAACTGGGCTGGACTCGCCGCGTTTCATTTGCTTGCCTGCTGCTATAAGTTGTGCTGCCCGCGGTCGTCTTAAAAACTAGCACCGAGTTTTCGGAAACTCGGTGCCGTACGCATCCGTTTATAACCAATGAAAATGGATTGCCGGTCAAACCTCAATTCTGGAGGGGAAGACGGTACAGATTGGTCTCCCAGCGGATAAAACCCAGACGCTGGTAGAGACGGTTGGCGGCTGCACGGGCC
>JAHDQE010000051.1 GCA_018433975.1 Ornatilinea sp.
TGCTTTTTGGACAACGGCCAGTGGTTTGATTTTTTATCTGTTGGATTTAAAGGAACGCAGGCGGGCCTTTATCCCGGATGGTCTGTTCCTTGTGGTTCTTACCGCCGCGAACCTCGCTTTTCTGGCAGGGAATTTTGTTTTGCGTTATGCCGCGCTGGAAGCTGCGGCTTTAGGGATTGCAATTGTCCAACTGCAGGAAACCGGGAAGGAGACCGGACAGCACCTGTATTTTGGGTTGCGTGCAGGAGATGCCGGGCTGCTGGCAGCTATCCTGATCTTGTATACCGCAGGCGGTTCACTGGAGATTTCCAAAGCATTGGCGCTTGACTTGCCGGCAGTTCCCTTGGTCTGGGCCGTGGGCGGCTTTTTGTTGGCCGTGTGGGTCAAAACGGGAAACTGGCCATTTATTTTCTGGCAAAGTGCTGCGGCTGCTTCCCCATCTTTATTGTCCAGAGCCTGGTTCCTGGCAACGGTAATGCCTAATCTTGGTTTCTACCTGCTGTACCGTACTGCGCCTTTGATGGCGCAATCCGAAACAATTCGGGATTTTATTTCAATAGCGGCTGCCGGAAGTGTACTGGCTGCGATGCTGTTGGTGTGGAGGAAAAAGGATTTCAGCGAGAGTATCTTGCTGCTGTTTGCTTTTCAGGGATCTATCACACTCTTTGCTGCGGTTCATCGCCTGGAAGCCCTGGCATGGGGCAGTATTCCGATTGCCGGTCTACTGCGTTTTATTTTCTTTGGCGGGTGGAGGTTGAGATCTCATTCGGTACAGAGTGAACGATTTGCCCATATCAGTGGTGGATTGACTTTAGGCCTTTATGTTTTTTTTGCGGCTGCGATAGCCAAACAAAGAGGTAGCCCCCCGATTGTCACCTGGGTTGTGGAAGCCAGTCTGGCATTGTTGGCGTTATGGTTTGCCAACCAATGGAGGGAAATATCCGAGCCGGGCGAACAGGGACGCATTTTACAAACTGCCAATCATCATAAATGGCAGGGTTGGGGGTTTGCAAGCCTTATTTCAATGCTTTTCATCTTCATTCCATTGCTTTTTACGCCTCTGAATGGTAGAGAGGCGTTAATTTCCTCTCTATCTTTTTCGGGATTATCTCTGTTTTCCTTGCCCGTTATTTCGCCGTCCTTCTGGATTTTGTTGGTCGGTTTGTGGGGTGTCGGTAAATTGAATTGGCTCGAAAAAATAGAAAGACCTTTGACAACGAATTGGCAAAACGGGCTGGCTGCTGTGCGGAATGTTCCCGAGAGAATCTATAATTTTGTGGAGATTTCCCTGTACCAAAAAGGATTGAAGGGGGCCGTATCGAGCTTGTTCAAATTTTCCAGTGGCCTTTACGAGATTCTTGAAAAGACAACTTTTGAAACCGGACTGCATCTTCTGGTAAAAGGAACTCGGGCATCCAGCACAATGCTGCGCAGGATGCACACCGGCCGGTTAAGAATCAATCTGATATGGATTGTGCTTACGATGGCGTTGGCTTTGGCGATCGTGCTGGGGGCAGGTGGATGATGTATGGGTCTGAGGAGGAGGCTCGATGAACTATGAAATTGGATTGGTCTTAAGCATTCTTTTGATACCTATTACAGCCGCGTTGATTCTGGTGTTGGCCAGACAGGTCATTGGGCGGTATGTGGATGGAATTGTGATGGTTTCAGCCGGGCTGGCACTACTGGCTGTCTTGAGCCTGCTGCCGGTGCTGTCCCGAGGGATTGAGCCGCGCATCGCGTTTGAATGGCTGCCGCAGGCCGGGATTCATTTAATATTGCATGTCGATTGGCTTACGTTTCCATTTTTACTGACAGAAGCTTTAGTAACCATATTCGCTGTGACTTATTCGCTTGGTTATCATCACCGCGACGAGCGAACACCTTTTTTCTACGCCTTGATCCTGATTTTCGGGGTTGGGATGGCGGGTACGACCCTGGCGGACAGTATTTTTCTGTTTTACGTTTTCTGGGAATTGATGTTGATTGCGTCCTGCGTTTTGATTCTGACATGGGGTGAGGGCCCCAACACGGGAAAGGTCGCTTTGAAATACTTTTTAATCACCCATCTGGGTTCCCTGCTGGTTCTGGTGGCATTCATTTATTTATATGACGCTGTGGGCAGTGACAGCTTTGTGGTGTTAAGGTCCGGGTTAGTATTGGCTCCCCGTGCAGTCAGGACCATTACCACCTTATTCCTGATTGGCTTTGGGGTGAAGATGGCAGTTTTTCCGCTGCATATCTGGCTGCCGGATGCGCACAGTGTTGCGCCGATGCCGGTCACGATCATGCTGGCCGCTGCCATGCTCAGTATGGGGGTGTATGGCATCTTACGTTTCCCGCTGAGCATCTTTTCGCTGTCCCGGATGGCGGAATTTGCTTTTCCTTTGATGTTGGCCGGATTGATTTCGCAAATCTATGGCGCATTAATGGCAATGGCAGAACAGGACATCAAACGAATCATTGCTTATTCCAGTGTCAGTCAGATGGGCTACATTCTGTTTGGTCTGGGAACTTTAACCCATGAAGGAGTTGCAGGCGCCACACTGCATGTGATTTACCACGCTGTGGTGAAGGCCTTGTTGTTCATGTGTGTTGGGCTGGTAATCCGCGCAACAGGGAAGAGGCGAATTTCTGAGTTGAGCGGATTGATGAAAAAGATGCCGCTGGCAGCAGCATGCTGTGCCGTGGGCGTATTGGCAATCTCCGGAGTACCCATGCTGGCAATCTTTAACAGCGAATGGATGATCTATTCGGGCGGTTTTCATACCCTGTATACAGGATTGGCGATTGCCATGGTATTGGGGTCGTTGTTAACGGTAGTGTACGCATTGCGGCTGTTCACGCATATCTTTCTGGGAGATTACTCTCCGGATGGAGAATTGAATTCGATCCCTCTGTTGATGCGCTTGCCCACAGTTGTGCTGGCGGGATTAACCTTGCTGGCAGGGTTGTTCCCTTCTCCGGTCTTTGGGTGGATTGAACAGGAATTAGCACTGATCCTGGGAGGGTTGTAGTGTGCACAGCATTTGATTCTATTTCGCTACTGGCGGGTGGCGCGTTGGCAATCTATTTGTTGGCACGCCTGTTTTCTGCCCGGAATGAAGTGCTGGCATGCTGCACTGCACTGGTCTTTGTGCTGGCTGGGTTGGTTTTGATTCATGGCTGGCCAATGGCTGGTAAAACGGGTGCGCCGGGATTGGAAAATCCGGCGACGGAATTTCTGGTTGTTGGCGACCTGATATGGCCGGGTGAGTCTGCATCACGTCTGATTGCCGGCACGGCCATGGTTCTGGGCTTCGTTGTCAGCCTTTACTCGGCGCGTTATTTGGAACTGGACAGGCGTTATAAAACCTATTATCCGCTGCTGCTGCTTACTGTGGCGGGTTTGACGGGTATGGTGTATTCCAGAGACTTATTCTTGCTGTATCTGTTTGCAGAATGGATGAGTGTGTGTGCTTATGTGCTGGTAGCTTTTCGACGCCACACGAACACGGCAATTGAAGCCGGTTTTAAGTATTTGATTATGGGCAGTGTAGGTACGATCCTTTTTTTGCTGGGTGTGGCCTGGATTTATCGCGGTACCGGACAGATTATATTGCCGTTGCAAGCGCTGGAATCCAATGGGTGGACAATCGCTGGAGTGGTCTGTGCTCTGACCGGTCTGGGTGTCAAGAGTGCAATGGTGCCGCTCCACACCTGGCTTCCGGACGCACATGGCCGTGCTCCCAGCAGTATCAGTGCCTTATTGTCGGGAATCATTATTCAAAGTTGTTTTCTTGCATGGCTGCGGGTGGGATTGGGCCTGGGAGTTCCAGAACCCGTGTTGGGGAATGTGTTGATCTGGATCTCTCTGGCAAATATGATTGTGGGGAATCTGATGGCATTGATGCAAATTCATGTTAAGCGTTTGCTGGCATTTTCTTCTATTGCGCAAATGGGGTATATCCTGTTCAGCTTCGGAATTGGTTTGCGTTTTGGCGTTCCGCAGGCCATTCAGGCGGGGTTTCTTTATCTGGTGATCCATGCAGCGCTTAAATCGTTAGCTTTTCTCTCCAAAGGAGTATGTCATTTTTACTGCCGGACGACCTCAATTGAGGAAATGCGCGGTATTGCCGGCCGGTTACCGCTTCCGGCATTGACCTTGAGCCTGGCACTGGTGGGGCTGGCCGGACTGCCGCCTTTGATTGGGTTTTCGGGAAAATGGTTTATTCTGTCCACGGCTTTGAGTACTCGTCAGAGCCTAGCCGTATTTGGGGCGATTATATTCCTCCTGATGAGTCTGCTCTCTCTGGCATATTACCTGCCGCTGATTGTCCAGTTGTTTGTAACACGACCCAATGGTGGAGAAGTGATCTCTCCAAGTTTAAATGTATCGCTCTGGATGGCATTGCCGCTGATTGCGTTAAGCGCCGTCATTCTGGCAGCCAGTATCCACCCGGTGCCCTGGATCAACTGGCTTTCGCCTGCAATCTTATGGATGAGAGGTGGATAAACATGGTGCAAACAATCCTGCTGCAGCCGGCGGTGGTTTTTATCTTTTTTTTGATGCTGGTCTCAGGAATTTATTTTTCCACTGGCCGGGCTGCATCTGACGGCGATGTTCATCACTCCCGCCACAAAACGTATACCGGAGGAGAAGAAGTGAATCCCCCGGAGGGCCAGGTACATTATCAGGCGTTCTTCTGGATGGCTCTGTTGTTTGGCATATTGCATATGGGGGCGTTGGTACTTTCTACTTTGCCGTTGGAAAGCATGCCCTATCGCCTGGCTTTCCTCTATCTGTTGGGGGCCGGTGCCGGGGTTTTTGTGCTTACTGAAGAGGAGTTTTAATGATGAATGGGCTTTGGAAGAAAATTTCCCGTTGGGCGAGGCAAAAATCTCCGTGGGTGCTGCACTTTAACAGCGGAGGATGCAATGGATGCGATATTGAAATATTAGATTTGCTCACCCCACGTTATGACGTTGAACGGCTTGGCATCCGGCAGGAAAGTGTACCGCGCCATGCAGATATTCTGCTGTGCACCGGGCCGGTGACACGTCAATCGCGTGACCGGCTGCACCAGATATACACCCAGATGCCCGAACCAAAATGGGTGGTTGTTGTGGGGAGCTGTGGCTGTTCGGGCGGCGTGTTTCAGGGGAGTGAGAATGTGCTGGGTGGTGTGGACCAGGTTATTCCGGTGGATCTTTATATCCCCGGCTGCCCTTGCCGCCCGGAGATTATTATTGAAGGTTTAAAGAAACTTTTGGAGAATATCTGATGAAAGAAGTTGAACACGTGGTGATGCAGCTGAAAAACGATTTTTCAACCCGAATCCTGGATGTCCGGGAGCTTCCGCTGCAGGAAACCGTGATCGAGGTTGTCTCCCCGGATGTACAGGAGGTAACGGCCTGGTTGTTGGAGCATTCAAGTTTTCACCATCTTTCCACCATCACTGGCCTGGATAATGGGGAGAAGATCGAGCTTTATTATCATTTCTGGGGTCGACAGGGCTTAAGCCTGCATACTGAACTGCCGCGTGAAAATCCCAGTATGAATACTTTAACGGATCTGATCCCCGGCGCGTCATTTTACGAGCGTGAAATATTCGAAATGTTGGGTGTAGAGTTTACCAATTCTCAGACACAGGCCTTGTTGATGGCAGATGATTGGGACGGACAACATTTCCCGCTGCGCAAAGAAGAAAAAAAGTTGAAAGAAAAGGAGCAAAAATGAGTCGTTTGACGGTCCCTATTGGACCACAGCACCCGTTATTGAAAGAACCTATTTCTTTCCTGCTCACGCTGGAGGGCGAAAAAGTGGTGGAAAGTGTGCTTCGCCTGGGATATGTGCATCGCGGTATTGAGCGTCTTAGTGAAACTCGCAGCTATATCCAAAATGTTCATCTTTTTGAAAGAGTATGCGGTATCTGTTCACATGTACATACTACGACTTACTGTATGGGTGTAGAAGCACTGGCCGGAATCACAGTACCCCTGCGCGGTCTGTATTTACGGACCTTTTTGTGTGAATTGGAACGTATTCACAGCCATTTGCTGTGGTTAGGGGTGCTGGCAAAAAATATGGGCTTTGATACGATTTTTATGTTTTCATGGCGCGATCGTGAGATTGTGATGGATATTATGGAAGAGCTTTCGGGGGGACGGGTATCCCATGCGGCCAATGTGATTGGTGGAGTACGTGTGGATTTGAGTGATTCACAACGTAAGCTGATGGTCCGGAATTTGGAAGCTCTTTCTAAAAAAATTTCTTCTTTACAGGGTGTTGTGGAACATGAGTCCAGTTTTCACGCGCGCACGCGCAATGTAGGGACGCTGACGGCCGAACAGATCCGTCAATTCTGTGTGGTTGGACCAGTGGCACGGGCATCCAATGTGGATGTGGACCTGCGCCGGGATGCACCTTACGGCGCTTATGGGGAGCTCTCTTTCTCGGTGATTACCCGGAATGAAGGGGATATCTGGGCTCGTACGATGCTGCGCATTCAGGAAACTCAAGAAAGCCTTAATCTCTGTATCCAGATACTGGATACACTTCCCCCGGGCGCTGTGGCGGTGCCCGCCAAACGGCGTGTGCCGCCGGGTGAAGTGATTTGCCGGACAGAAGCACCACGCGGCGAATTGTTGTATTACATCCGCAGTGATGGCAGCGAGAATCCGGCGCGGGTAAAGATCCGCACGCCAAGCCTGACCGCATTGGCAATTCTGCCCGACCAGTTGAAAGGTATTAATATGGCAGATGTTTCCGCTGTGATTTCGGGTGTGGATCTGTGCATTGCCTGTGCAGATCGTTAAATGAGGGGAACAGGAAAATACCATGGAATGGGCAAGCGCACTTTTTAAACTACTGATTTTCCCCGGTTTTGGGTTCCTGTTTTGCTGTGCCGTGTTGAGCGAATGGTTTGACCGGCGGTTGATGGCACGCTTTCAGGGACGAGTAGGGCCCCCTGTGTTTCAACCCGTGGCGGATTTTATCAAATTGCTGGGCAAGGAAGATTTACTGCCTGCTGGAGTCAATGAAAAAATAATGGCTGCTTTGCCTATTGTCTCTCTGGCGGCCTGCTTGACGGCCAGTATGTATATCCCTGTGGCTGGTGTTTCCGTGCCCGGTTTTGAGGGGGATCTGATTGTTGTTCTTTTTTTGCTCTCTCTGCCGTCCCTGTTATATTTCCTGGCGGGCTGGTCTTCTGTGGGGGTTTACAGTATGTTAGGCGGAAACCGGGCTTTACTGCAATTCTTTTCCTACGAGGTGCCTTTCCTCATGGCGCTTAGTGGCTCTGCAATTTTGAGCAGATCGTGGAGTATCTCGCAAATCATGCTGTATCAATCTTCCACAGTGTGGGGGATTTTTGTGCAGCCGGTGGGGTTTATGCTGGCCCTGATTGGTTTGATTGGAAAGTTGAAACGAGACCCACTGGATATTCCGAAAGCAAAGTCAGAGACGACCGCCGGCCCCCTCACTGAGTTCAGTGGGCGTAAGTTGGCTATCTGGCATCTTACCAACCAGATTCAAACTGTGGTCGGAATCTTTCTCCTGGTGGATGCTTACTTTGGAGGCGGTGCATTAAAAAACGTTTTTCCGGGATATATTTTGTTTTTTGTTCTGGTTGTGTTGATCCTGTCCAGCCTTTCAATGGTCAGTGCCATGTATGCCCGGCTTCGTATTGACCAATATGCAAGGCTGGGATGGAAAAGGCTAATCCCCCTGTCACTATTGCAGATTGCCTTTATTGTATGGATGGGTAAAGGATATTAATATGGCGAAAATTTATTCCAGAATTTATTTGCTGCCAAAATTATGGGCGGCATTGTTTGAATCCCCGACAACCGGCGGTTATCCCTTTGAACCACTGCAATTGCCTTCCGGCTTTCGAGGGAAAGTGATGATGAATACGGCTTTATGTACGGGGTGTGGGCTTTGTGTGCGGGATTGCCCGGCCTTTGCATTAGTAATTACCCGTTCCGGGAAAAAGAGTTTTCGTATAGCCCATGACCCGGCCCGTTGTGCATATTGTGGACAATGTGCAACGAGCTGTCACCGGGGAGCCATTTATCTGACTAATGACTTTAATCCGGCTACGGATTGTTATCAGGATTTGTTGGAGGTTCTGGTGGAGTGTGATTTGCCGACAAAAGAACCCGCGATGGATAAATAAGGACCGAATCACCGGGAACCGGCTGACTGCTTTTCCTGTTAGAATCGAACAGAGAAGTCGGAAAATTCTCCGGTAGCATCCAGCCAGGTTGACTGTACGCTGGTAACTGTGGCGGAAGCCGGACCATGCTGCAACAGCGTTTCCAATTGCTCCAGAGTTGGGCGGGAGCCTTCTGCGATCACCTCAACCTGCTGCCGGAAGGTGTTGCGCACCCAACCGGTCAGTCCCAGGGCCTGTGCGTTTTTGAGGACGAAATATCGAAAACCGACCCCCTGAACATAGCCTTCTACCATGGCATGAAGCCGAATACTGTTTTCTTTTGTCATCATGATATCAATTCCCCTGCGGGTACTTTTGATGGATTGGATTAAACTGTTCGGGAAGCCCGCCTGCGCATCCCAACGGAGACCGGCGGGATCAGGATCAATAAGAATAACAGGATATAAGGAGAAAAGTTTTTCCAGGCTAATTGACCGAGATTTACACTGAGTTCTTCCTGCTGCCAGTTTTGTTCTACCTGTGTGAGACTCTCACCGAGCACTTCCTGAGAGCCTTCGTCCAATCCCATTCCATCCATATATTTTTCCATTAAACGTTGGGTGTTTTCCTTGCCGTAATTTTGATACAGGTAGCGGGTAAAAGAAGCTGATTCTGCGTATGCCAGGAAAGCCTGCGAGGCATCCCGGGGAAAAGTTTTTGTCAGGGATTGCATCGGCAGCAGGGTCTCCGATTCAACTGCGTTTTCCAGCACACGGGGGTAGTCTGCGTTGGGATATAACTCGGCCAACGAAGCTGTACCTTCAATCCACCAGATGGGCAGTTCGCTAAACTGTTCTCCTGCAAAGCGGTACTGTAAAATGTGTGTAATTTCATGCGGAATCTGGCGTTCCATCTCAAGCTGTTGTTCAAGCCCCGTGGGTATGGAAATGAGTATGGTGCTGATCTCCGGATTGGTATGTCCCGCAACCCAGGAACTGGTGGGGCTGAGCTTGAGTGCGGTTTGAAGATCTTTGGGATCCTCATATACGTAGATTTTGACTTTCTTCATCCCCTGGCTGAGGGATGGATTGACAGGGATATATTTTTCCGCAGAATCAAGGCCGGTATGAGCCACGTTGAGGACATTCTGACCGAATTCCATATCGCGGTCATGCCAGAACACCTCAAAGGTGTCATCGGAAAGAGTCTGCCATTCAAAGCGGTTATCCCCATAGAAAAATGTGAAGTGCGGACTATCAAACTGGCTGCCATCTACTGCGATCAGGCGGTACCAATATTCGATTTCGGAAAATGCGTGCAAAGGAGATTCAACCAGATCGCGATTGAATACGATATGGTCAGGCTGGTCCAATGGTACTTGCATCACCTGGGTATCCTGCTGGAAAGGGGTCATGAACAGGTAGGCTTCCTGAAGTTCTTTTTCTAACAAGAGTTCCGCAGTGAAGGTGATTTGTTCCCCAAAAGTATAGGTTACATCCGTTGCTGAGAGTTCAACCCATGTTTCCTGCTCCGATTGGGCAGCAGGAAACATCAGTGTATTCATCGCGATGAGAAACGCCAGCCAAATTTTCATTAAATGATCCGGTCTATTTTCCTATTTCGTATCCTATACTTCGTCAGAGTCTTCAAGATCCTCTATATCCACATCAATATCAATTAACTGATCCAGAGATCCTTCATCCGGCAAGTCGATATCAAAGAGATCCAGATTAGGGAGGTCCTCTGTGAAATCCAGGTTTTCGAGCGCCTGCTCAATCAGATAAGCCTCTTCATCGTCTTCAGTATCGTCGAGCAGCGCTTCAAGTGCCTCGCGGACATCTTCACCGCCAATTTTTGAAAGCGCCCAGGCAGTGGAAAGGCGGACTTCCTCATCCAGTGTTTCGGGTTCCTCCAATAAATTAAGTAGCAAGTGTCGTGCCGATGTAAGTTCTAATTCCCCGGCAGCGCGGATGGCTTCCGCTTTGATTTCATCCAGAGGATGATCGATCATTTCGAGTACAAATTCAGACCAGCGTTCGTCTGCGGAACGGCTGATGGCAAATAACGCGCTGACAACCCAATCTTTATCGTTAGATTGGGCTGCTTCGTTAACCAGGTTGAAAATTTCATCACTGCTGGCGAAGCCGAGGGATTCAAGCGCCCGGCGGCGAATGATCTTTCGATCGTTCCCGCGCATCACATTCAGTAAAACGGTTTTAATTTCCCTGTATAAATCTTCCGGAATCTCTTCTAATTCACCCTGATACATAAAAGCGCCTAATGCGGAAGCAGCCGAGGCCCGCACAATTTCATCTTCATCCTTTTCAATGCAATGGATCAGGGCGGGGACGTAGCGAGTGGTATCGCTATCCCACATCATGCGAATCGCCGCGGCACGAATGCGGGGTTCTTCATCTTGCAGAGCAAACTCGAAAATATCGTCGAAATAGACCAGAGAGTCTGCTTCAGCGATTTCTTCCAAATCTTCCATCAGTGCGATTCGCCGGGCAGTCTCAATTTGCGGCCAGGCTTCTTTCAGAAGTTGGAGGTTTTCCGGAGTGAGGTCAGAGAAGCTGTGGAGATATTTTGGGGAAATGGGATGTGAAGTATCCAACAGCGCCTGAATGACCTGGGGGAACGACTCGGATTTTTTTTCGTCAGACATATTTTTACCTCGTTTAAGGAATGACGATGGGATTAATAATATCCTGAGTGGTGATGTAAATCATCAGGAAAATTAGAATAAAGAAACTGACTGCGTTCAGGAAGTTCTCAAATTGCACGGGAACGCGCTTTTTGAGGATGATTTCTGGCAAGGCAAACAAAACCCGGCCACCGTCCAGGGGGAGGATGGGAAGGAGGTTCGTAAGGCCTAAAGCAACGGTAATAATGCCCATCAGGGCAAGGGTATTGATAGCCGGAGTCTGTTCGGTCTGGGGCGTAGAACTGGCTTCTACATCTGCTTCGCGGGCCTGTTCATACATGCTGTAAATTCCAACCGGACCTACGAAACGCGCTTCTTCCGGCTGGATTTGTCCCTGAATCAGACGGCCGGGCAGCAATACCAGCTGGCGGCCCTGTTCATAAACGGCCTGAAAAGCGTAAGGTACTGCTTGCGTGATGTTCATGGAGACGACGGGATTGCCCATAACAATTCCCAGGGAGCCTTCACCTTCCGGTGGGTTGACCCGCGGCACGGCACTGGTCTCGAACTGCTGTCCATCCCGTTGGTAATCAATTTTAATCTTTTCGCCGAGATTGGCTTTGACCACATCTGAAAGAGCCGTCATGCTGTCGATGGTTGTCCCGTTTACGCTGAGAATGATATCTTCCGGCATAATCCCGGCCGTTTCCGCGGGAGAATTCTGAGCGACCTCAATAATTTTTACCACGGACGTCTGGGACATTCCCAATTTCATGAAAACAACGGTGAAAATAATAACACCCAGCAGTAAATTCATCATAGGGCCTGCCAGGGCTACTCCGATACGCTTCCAGGGATTGGCCGCCCCGAGCCCATCCGGAATGTCAGGGTCGTTTTCACCTTTTGGGCGGACAAATCCACCGAAAGGAATCCAGTTCAGGGTAATTTCCGTCCCTTTCCAGGTAAAGAGTTTTGCCAGACGAGGCGGGTAACCAAAACCAAATTCTTCAACTTCAATACCAAATAATCTTGTTACCAGGAAATGCCCCAGCTCGTGGAGGAAAACCAGCAGGCCGAAAGCAATCACAAATTCTAAAATCAACATTTTATTTATCCTTCAAATAGGGTCCGATTAAAACCTCGAATCGGGAGGATTCGCGGGAATGTGTTTGCGTATATCCTCTTAATTATATCGCTTTTCTATAGGAGAACCATTAACATAAAACAAGTTGGAACCCGGTCGATCTATGAGGAATACTATGGAATGAGGTCAGTCTGTGACCAATTGGACTGCCCCACCGGGTGGAGAAACGAGAACGCGCTGTACTTGAGGGAACGGTTCCAGCCGTTTTTTGACTTCCGGAACATCTTTGGAAAGACAAAGTACATGAACATTGGGCCCGGCATCCAGAGTGTAACAGACCTGCAGGCCCTCTGCACGCCAAGCAGGGATGGTTTTCATCAGTTCGAGAGAGGCTGGTTCCCAGTAAAACAGGGGAGGGATGGAGGTCATCATGACAGCGTGCATCAGGTTGCTGTCACGCTCAACGATTTTGGCAAAGGTGTTAAAGTCGCGGTCGAGGATGGCCTGCCGGCAAACAGCCAGGCGGGTCGGAGCACCCTGAAGCCGTGCGGGTTGGAATGGGCTGGTATCCGCCAGCCGGTGGCCGGCTGTAGAGCCGACCGGTTTGTGCTTGGAATGAAGGATAGCGATGCAATCCACCAGGTCCCAATGGCCGGGCGGGGCGATCGTGCGGGCAAAGGAGTCCGCATCGGTATCCCCTGGAAGCCACTCGACAAAACCGGTGGGTACCGAACGGCAGGCCGAACCGGAACCGTACCGTGCCAACCGGGAAAGAGACGCTTCATCCGGTTGGAGACCGATTGCGGTGGTGGCCGCCAGACTCAGCGCGGCAAAAGCCGAAGCGGAAGATGCTATCCCGGCGCCGGTGGGAAAATTGTTGGTGCTGGTGACCACCGCGTGATAAGGTGTGCCAGCCAACTCACGCACCCGGTCCAGAAAACGCGAAACGCGCTCCAGGGCGAGCGGTTGTGCCGGGGCATCGTTCAGAATAAGGCTGTCTGCTGCTAAACTGGGGGCAAAGCGAACCATGGTGCGGGTCGTCAGTGCGCCAAGGTTCATCGAAAGTGACCCGCTGGCGGGCAGGTTCAGTTCATTATTCCGGTTTCCCCAGTATTTAATGAAGGCAATATTGGGATGTGCGATGGCAGTAGAGAAAAAATCAGGCATCTATATTATTCCCTTTGCATTATTTTCTCAGTCAAGTTTACCATTTATGCATGCCTTGCTATTTAATTTTGTATGAATGTTGAAGGTTAGAGAGTAATATGTGAGGATGATGGGCGATTCTTATTGAATTTCATTCCTGAAAAGCTGATATGTTCAGATCCAGAGTGAAGCGGCATTTATAAGGGATAATAAATAGCCCCTGTGGAGTGCAAAACCTCCACGGGGGCAGATAGTTTTTCAAATGATTGGCAGGGGAGTTGGTTAATATCCTTGGATAAGGGTATAAATTCTATTTATCGACATCCCCATTCACAACAACCCACATGGGTGAGGCATTGTCTGATGCAAACCCGGACACAGCCAGGCTCATCTTCCGGTTCTTCCTCAGTTGTCGTGGAAGGCACTGAAATAGGGCACAGGCCTGCTTCTCCGCCGTTGGGAGTGAAGCCGGAGGCTGCCCGACAAGTGTTGTCCAGTGCATACATTTCTTTGAGTGGGTAATACCCGGTTTCACTCTTCATTGGCGAGCCGGCCTCATCAAAAGTGAAATGGTCATTGTGGTCAAACAGATCAAACTGATCTTCACCCAGGATAGACCAGGCACCCCAAAGAAAGACTTCGGTATCACCCAGAAGACTTTTTTTGAAGGAGAGTTCGATAAGTTTAGGATCATCCGAAGAAATTCGCGACCAGGCGAGGTCCGGGTCTGAACCAATTCCGGCATCAAACACTTTGATCTCATAGCCGTCATCACCGGGAGGCGTGTCGCTTCGCATTGGGGTTACACCGCCGATATTTTTGTTGAGGTCTTTCCAAACAGTGACCCCTTCAACTGACCATTCCGTGCTGAGCGGCCTTGCGGTCCACACCAGGACATCTCCACGCCCATCGATATCCAGATCCAGTTCGATGCCAAAACCGAACTGTGAATCGGGAAAGAGCGCCGGATCTTCCTTCATGTGGATGATTGAGTAAATGAATTCGTCATCTTTGTCGCGGAAAAGGTTGGCCTGTTTGATATCGATGACTGGAAGGTAATTCATATCCTGATCGAACGGGCGTTCGTAGCGGCCTCGAAGAAATTCATCTCCGGCGTAGGCTTCTTTTTGGTCGGCTTTGCGGTCGGATTCCTGGTCGTGGATGACCTGTGGGCTGCCTGGAGGCGTGATGTTGGCAACTACTAGGTGCACAATCGATGTAGGGGAAGACTCCTCGGTGGGTAAAATTTCGACGGGTTCGTCGGTTGGAGGCACTTCAGTAGGGGGTACTTCGGTTGGCTGGATTTCGGGCTGTTTGTCTGCCTCGGCGACGGTTGCTGGTTCCGTCACCATTTCTGTGCTGGTTTGCTGTGGGAGATTGCAGGCTGAGATTAAGACCACGATCAACATGATAACTATGATGATCATGATTGACCTGATTGGACGATACATGGCATCCCTCCTTTAGATAAATGCACTTTTTCAATTGATGACGGCGGAAATTTTGGCGGTGATTGGGATAATAATCTTCTTCCATTATATGAAAAATATATTGTCAATAAAATAGGTAGCCTGGAATACCATGAAAAAATGGGATCGATTGTCAGATGAGTTCTGCGATTAATGGTATGGGAAATGTGGTCGGGATGAGAAGTTTTTACAGAAAGCTTTAACTGGTAAATGAGATTTGTTTTGCTCTTGGTAATTTATTACTTTTCTGTCACAGGTTAATGTATAATTTTTTTGCATAAGGGGATTGTATTGGTGAAGTTTTTTCAGCAGGGTTTTGTATCATAGGAGACATTCATGCCAGAGGAGAAAAAGTCGAACCGTGTTGTCTGGATTGCAGCGATCGTTGCACTTTTATTGATTGTTGTTTGCTGCTGCATTATCGTCGCGCTGATTTATGGCAGTAAAGTATTGAACGACACCGATAAACGTTTGGAAGAAACACAGGAACCTGCAAGCGGTGAAGTTCCCGTCATCCCAACAGTTGAGGTTTCCCTTACCGCAGAAGTGCCAAAAGATGAGCAAACCTGGCTGGTGATGCTTTATATGGATGCAGACGATGCTCTTCTGGAAGAAGACATGCTTTTCGATTTTAACGAGGCGGAACTGGTTGGCTCCAGCGACAGGGTGACCATTGTTTCGCAACTCGACCGCTATTCCGGCTCGGATGGGTTTTCGGGCGAAGGGGGATGGCATACGGCGAAGCGCTTCTATATCACCAAAGACGACGACATAAGTGCAATCCATTCGACAGAAATTGCCGATCTGGGCGAGATCAATATGGGGGCACCGGGATCTTTGCTCGACTTTGTGGAATGGGCAGTCGGTGCTTATCCGGCGGCCCGCTATGCCATGATTCTCTCCGATCATGGCGGCGGGTGGACAGGCGGGTGGACGGATTCTGACCCTTCATTTGATTATTTGAGCATGAATGATCTGGATTACGCCCTGTATACCCTGACAACTTCCCTGCCCATTGAAAAATTTGATGTGATCGGATTTGATGCCTGTTTGATGAGCCAGTTGGATGTGTATAACATCGTAGCACCTTACGCCTATTATGCAGTGGCTTCGGAAGAGGTGGAGCCTGCCACCGGTTGGGCCTATACAGCCTTTTTGCAGCAGTTGGCTGATAACCCCGGAATGGACGGCAGAGAGCTTTCCTCGATCATTGTGGATACCTATCTGGAGGAGGACCAGCGCATTCTGAACGATGAAGCACGGGCGCGTATGCTGCAGGGAAACACCCAATTTACTGCGCAGGAAGTGCTTGACGAGCTGTTATCCTTTTCTACTCTCACCGCTGTTGATCTGAGTTACATCCCGGAAATCAAGCAGGCATTGAATCAGTTTGCCGGGCACATGACCCAACTTGACCAGACCAGGATTGCCGCTGCCCGGAATTACACACCATCTTTTCAATCGGTGTTTGGTCAGGGGAGCGTACCCTCTTTCATCGATCTGGTTCAGTTTTCCCTGATTGTGGAGCAGGAGGCGGGTTCTGATCCATCGAGCGGTGAAGCATTAAGAAATGCACTCTCAAAAGCCATTGTTGAAAATAAAGCTGGTTCTCAGAAAGCTGGTGCTCAGGGCATTTCGATTTATTTTCCGAATTCGGCATTATATGCTCAGGAATGGGGCGGATACGAAGTTTACACTACCGAAAACAGCCGTTTCGTGAATGACACATTGTGGGATGAATTTCTGGCCTATCACTATGCCGGGGTGACTTTCAATCCCGAATCAAAAACGGCCGTTATCCCCTCCAGGTCGACAGACGTGTCCGGTCCGGGTGCCGGAGAGATCCAGATTGGAAATTTTTCGCTTTCGACAAATACCGTTTCCGTCGGTGATGTTATTTCGTTCAATACGGAAGTTACCGGCACCAATGTCGGTTATGTGTATATGCAGTATGGCTGGTTCGCGCAAGACGTGCGCAGCATGCTGGTTGTGCTGGGAATGGATTACATCCGCTCAGATCAATCTAGGGAGGTGGGGGGTACCTATTATCCGGATTGGGGAACTTCGGGCCAAATTCCCGTTTATTATGAATTTGAACCCCGGTTGTTTTTCATTGCGGATGAATTTGAAGAAAACATCTCTTTTGTCGAAGTCGTTGTGTCAAATTACGGTGCTACCGAGGATGATAGCCTCATCACTGTGCCGGGGATCTTCACGCTGAAAAATAGCGGCCGCGAACTTTATGCCGAGATGAAATTCAACAGCGTTGGGGAGATGATAGAATTGATTGGGTATTCCGGAGCGATTCAAATTGTGGAAGATGAAGCATACGGAAGCGGAACTTTCCAGATCGAATATTCAAGCGAAGAAGGTACGGGAACACCTTACCCGATCACCCCTTCTGTCGGTGATACGTTCATGCCCTTTTTCATCGGATATGTCCTTGAGGAGGATGTGTACCTGAACGTGAAAAGCGATCCAATCGCTTTTGGCGAGAACCCATTTAAATTGATCGGCGAATCGGTTGCTGACTTTGACATCGAATTTCCTTACTACGTGGCGGTCGCTGTTGAAGATCTGGATGGCGTATTAACCGACGCCGTCGACGTGGATATCTTTGATGTAAAGCGCTGATCTGGACCAATCAGTTCATTGCCGACAGTGCTTGAATATGGTTGTAGAAAATCAGTTCTTCAAACCGGTTGTCTCTGGTGAATTGTTCAGGGACAACCGGTTTTCCGGTTAAGCGGATGGTTTTGGCAGACCTGCTTTTGGGAAGCAGCAGGCAACCGTATAGGCGTTGCTGACGAGGTTCCCAAGCTCATAGCGCACCAGTTGTCCCAATAAAATGCCCACCTGATCCTCGTCTAAAGAGTAGGACTGCTGCAGCCAGGTGCTCATCTGTGCGGTGGCAATGTGAGCGGCCTGTTCAAGGGGTTTCATGTTGACGATAGTGTAAAGGAATTCATCATCCTCTCCGGCGGGCCACTGAAGCCCCAATTTGTGAACCTGAACCGAAAATGTAATATTGCAGGAGACCTCGATCCCGTTTCCGGTGATCTCTCCTGCGCCCTGAACGGCATGACCGTCTCCCATATAAAGATATCCGCCTTCCACAAATACGGGTAGGTGAAGCGTGCTCCCGGCTGCGATTCTGGGATAATCCATATTCCCGCCGTAAATGCCGCAATCCCGGCTGGGAATGGTTTCGGCGGGGCTGTGGGCAACCCCGATGCTGCCCAGCACCGGCTTGAGGGGGATTTGAATATTGTGATTCGGGAAAAAACTACCCAGAGGCGTTGCAGTCTGCCGGTTGAGATCAATCTGCCATGTGACATATTCCCTACGGCGTGCGGTGATGGGTAAAGGCGGATCCTGCATATAAGGATGGATGTCTTTGCAGGCAAACCCAAGCGTCCGGTTGGGTTGGAGGGTGTGGAGGGTTACACTCAGGGTGTCCCCGGGCATTGCTCCGGGAACGTAAAAAGGCCCAACCAGGGGGTTCGGTTGGCCAGCGATCGGGTTCATGCTGGCATCCTGTCCATGGAAATCCGGAAAGCTGGTAGAAACGATGGTGCCCGGTTCGATGGAAATGACGGGTTGGGCAATATCATAGGCCAGATGAAAAGCCGTTGGGGAATATTGCAGAGCGGGTTTCATAGATCGATAGATTTTTTTGTCAGAGGTGTCTTGTTTGTTTTGGTGTCAGCCCCTGACTACCTTTCAGAGATTGAAGAGTGATTAATGATTGAACGGGTATGCCGTTTTACGTTGGGAACATCGAAACTCATCGAAACAGATTCCCGGGCAAGCAGGTTGAGTACATTAATTTCGGCTGCCCCGGTATTTAATGAAAGCGATGTTAGAACAGACGGCATCGGTGGGCAGAGACTAGAAAGGGCGTGACAACAACCTCTTGTGATTCTCGATGGCAAGTGTACCATGAACATCCAAAAATTCCGGTATAAGAAACGGGTTGCCTGTCCCTGCTTTCCGGTTTTATTGTGCAGTCTTTTCTATATTTGTTTCGGAAAATTTTTATTATGGATTGTTATCCGCGAATATTCCCCGGCCATCGTTCCACCATACTTGATAGTCGCCTTCATTTCTTCCCGTAAAAATATCCTGATCCCCATCTCCATCGAAATCGGCTACTGTCACACCGGTATCCTCTCGATATTTAAAGCGTACATCTGAGCGACTGAATACTCCCTGTCCATTGTTCCACCAGATTTCTGCGCCCCAAACTCTGGCAAGCAGTGCGTCCAGATCCCCATCTTCATCCAAATCGACAAGGAATACTGCTTGGGTTCTGATGCTGCCGTAAGGCAAATATATTCCCAGCAGCTTTTCGGCTGCGGTTGAAAACTCCGCTTGTAATTTGGTCTTTACCGTCTGTATTGCCTCAAAGGATTGCTCTGATGGAAAGAAAATAGGCTCGCTGTTCTCTGTTGACTTGCTTTGATTGATCCATAAGCTTGCTCCGGTGTTTGTGCCCACTAACGCATCCAAACGACAGTCCCCATTCACGTCTCCTAATGCGACCGAAGTACTGTCCATGTTGCCCAGCGTCTGGTCAGAAGCTGTCAGACCACCCTTTCCGTCGTTCAGCAGGATCAAATCGTTCCACGAAGGGATGGTTCCCATGGTTGGCTTCCCCACCGCTGCGAATACATCCAGATCTCCATCCTCATCGAGATCCCCCAGCGCTGCCTGCCGGATAGGTCGCCCATCCAGAAAATCCAACGGGATGACATGCCCTGTATAAAAATGATTCAGTTTGTAATCATTGATCCATACCCAGGACAAAGATGGTGCATTGAAAGAGCCATCCCCGGCTTTCCATGGGTCTATCCCGTAACAACAGCCTGCCACAAATACATCCATCCAGCCATCCCCATTTAAATCGCCGGTTGAGATCGTCCCGCCCATATCTCGATAACCTTTGTCATAACCGGGGGGTGAATTGATCCCGCAGCTTGAGAGAAATGTACCTGCCTGACCCGCTTGTAGCCCACTCTGGTTTATCCATAGTCGAATCGCAAAATCCTGGGTAAATATGTCTATATCCCCATCTTGATCGACGTCTTCTGCTCCTGCAGTGAATCCTGTAAAGGGATTTCTCTCTGTTTCCTGGTTGCGAACAAGTTCAAACAACCGGTTCCCCTGGTTGACCCATATGCCAATCCCTGCCCAGGAAAGATCTATCTTTTCCCAACGAGTGTGGCTGATGATCACATCCAGGTCACCATCCGCTTCCCAATCCGCAACCTGGGCCCAATTCTTGAACGGCCCTTTGGTCTCTATATATCCCAGATTGAACCAGATACAGAGCAGGAAACACGACAACAGTGCAAAGATACCGGCAAAAATTACTCCCTTGCGTACCACTGGCGACGAGAACAGCGAAATCTCACTCTGACTCATCCCGGACCTCCTCATTTGCATCTTAACAACTGCACCACTGGTGCATAACAATCCTGTAAGCAGCTCATTGCCCGGTTCGGTTAACAGATGCCTTTTAAGTTTCTAAGATAGACATGCTCCTCTTGTATAGGATTCTACACCGAAATGTTTGTAGGGAAAATAACGTGCTGCATCTTAGAATCGTACCTTGAGAGTAAAAAATGCGATTGCTATAAATTCAGGTAGATTTTGTAGTGTTTTTAGACGAATATTGCTAAAATGGTTAAACCGAATGGATTGATTCCCAGTCTGATGGGTTGGTGATCAGCGGAGGTTCTGGAAAGCGAAATGTGCAGGAAAAGTTTTCCTATATAATGTTAAGAGGTGAATAAATACCTTATTAAATTGAGTTCATATTTTGGGTCAACGGTACGATAGATTTAGTGTCTGATTTTCAGTTGGAATTAGTTCAATTGGTATTTGACCTTTACTGTTCTCCTTTGTAAATGACTTACAATGGTTTCATGGGATATTCGGTAATTTATCAAATAATTGATTATATAATGTCATGTATCCCACTCCTTAGGTACTATTCGAAAGTAATTTTTTAAGGAACATAGTTAACCACCTTAACTGAAGTTTTATTTTTTGTAATCTCCCTATTGTTAAGGAGCAGATTGGTATGAAATCACATTCCCCCAATTTCAATAAGATGAAGCGTCTGTGGAATATACCGGGCTGGATTCTAATTTTCCTCTTTAGCCTCATCGCATTTGTCTTGGTAGTTGGGGGAATAAGATTTTACCGCAACCAGGCACAATCCATTCGTGAAGTTAAAATCAATGAACTTAAATCAATTGCTGAACTGAAAATCAATCAACTTGTCCAGTGGAAAAAAGAACGGCTGTCTGATGCCCGGTTAAATTCTTCAGATCCTTTTATGAATCAGGTTGTTAATCAATGGGTTTTAGAACCGAATGATATTGCCTCGGAAACTGATATTGAGGCACGGTTACAACTGTTGATGGATTTACATGATTACCGGAATGTGTTTTTGACCACTCCGGATGGCCATCTGCTATTTTCATTGGATCCGTCCATAAAAGAGGTGGAGTCTGACATACAACTGCTGGCTGTGCAGTCAGTAACCGCGGGAGAACCCCTGCTTGGGAATTTCTATCGTAGTTCAGATACACATCAAATCTTCCTTGACGTAGCGTCTACTATAGATAATGAGGATGGACAGCCTGTGGCAGTGCTCATCCTGCAGGTAGATCCGGAGAAATACCTTTACCCATTAATCCAATCCTGGCCTACTCCCAGCCAAAGTGCGGAGACTCTGATCATACGCCAGGATGGTGAAGATGTTTTGTTTCTCAATACACTGCGGCATAATAACGCTTCGCCCATGACACTCCGGATTCCCATGACCAAGACAAATGTTCCGGCTGTTGCGGCAGTACTGGGCCAAACGGGGGAGTTTGATGGAGTTGATTACCGCGGTGTAAATGTGGCGGCTGAGATTTTACCTATTCCTGGTACGCCCTGGTTTATGATTGCCAAAATAGATACTGTGGAGATGCTCTCGGAAGTCCGCACGTTGGGATGGGCGGTGCTGTTGTTTGTTGCTCTCTCAATGTTGATGACTGCGGTGCTTGGCGCTTACACTTTTAATTATCGCCAGCGGTTGCTTTACCGAACTTTGTTCCGTGCAGAGCAAGAGCGTACAGAGGCGCAAGAAGAAACTCGGATAACGCTCTACAGCATTGGCGATGGTGTCATCACAACTGACAAGGATGGGAATGTGACCCGCATTAATCCTGCTGCTGAAAACCTGACCGGCTGGAGCGAGGCTGAAGCTAAGGGCAAGCCCCTAGTAGAAGTTTTTCAAATTATCAACGAAATGTCCCGGCTTGAAGTTGAAAATCCGGTGGAACGCGTGCTGCGTGAGGGGCAGGTTGTTGGATTAGCCAATCACACCTTGCTGATTGCTCGTGATGGCACCGAACGGCCGATTGCCGACAGCGGCGCCCCGATTAAGAATGAGAGAGGGAATATCAATGGCGTTGTGCTGGTTTTCCGCGACCAGACACAGGAACGTGCTGCACTAAAAGAACTTGCATTGCTTAACTATACAATCTCTACCAGTCTGAACGAAATTTTCCTGTTCGATAGCGAAACGCTGTGCTTCAGATTCGTCAATGATGGTGGATTGAAGAATCTGGGATATAGTATGGATCAAATGCGAACAATGACTCCATTGGATATCAAGCCTGAGTTTACTCTGGAAACGTTCCAACAGATGCTTCAACCTTTAGTGGAGCACAAGAAATCAGTGTTGGTAGTTGAAGCTGTTCATCGACGGGCAGATGGAAGTTATTATCCAATAGAAGCACACTTGCAATTGTTTGAATATGAAAACGAGCGGGTTTTTCTGACCGTTGTTAATGACATAACCGAACGCAAACGGGCAGAGAAAATATTACGAGAGAGCGAGGCACGCTTCAGGGCAATCATTGAACAGTCATTTGACGGTGTTTTAGTTCTGGATGAAGCGCTGCGTATCGTTGAATGGAATACAGCACAGACCAAGATATTTGGTTTTACCCGAGAGGAGATGATGGGTAAAGCTTTATGGGATTACCAGTTTGCTACTGTGCCGGACGAACAAAAGTCGCCAGAGCTTCTCGATACTTTGAAAGAACAAATGCTTGATGCCGTTAATACAAGGGATTTCTTCCGTGTCGATTTACTCGATACGCGAAAAGTACAGACCAAGGATGGCAGTTATAAGATGATCCAGGTCTCGTCTTTTTCAATTGAAGTTTCCGGGGGAAAATTGTATTGTTCCATTATACGGGATATTACAGCAGAACAAGCGGCTGAACAAAATTATCAGATGCTCTTTCGGGAAATGTTGGATGGATTTGCAATGCATGAAATCATTTTGGATCACAAGGGAACTCCTGCAGACTATCGTTTCATCTCTGTCAACCCGGCGTTTGAACGAATGACGGGACTAAAGGACGCGGATATCAGGGGACGAACTGTTCTGGAAGTGCTGCCCGGAACGGAGCAGTACTGGATTGATATTTATGGACAGGTTGCGCTAACCGGAAAACCGGCATTTTTTGAAAATTACGCCCGGGAATTGGGTAAATATTTTGAAGTAACCGCTTTTCACTCTGCACCTAACCAGTTTGCAACCATTTTTACGGATATTACAGAGCGCAAACGGGCGGAGATTTCCTTGAAATCGGCTTACACAAAATTGGAGGCGCTGTGGGGCGTTGCAGCAATCAATGAAACCCGTATTGAGGCCATCTCCGATCATATCTTGACCACGCTTGCTCAAATGACCGGCAGTGAATATGGTTTCTATGGCTTTGTTGATCCAAATGAGGAAATTTTGACGATCCATTCCTGGACTGGAGATGCAATGAAAGACTGCTCAATTGTTGATAAACCACAGCATTTTCCTGTAGATGAAGCCGGGATATGGGCAGAAGCGATCCGGCGCAGAGAACCGCTTATTCTGAATGATTATTCTGCTCCCGACGCAGCTAAAAAGGGGCTGCCGGATGGGCATGTTACTCTGACCAATTTGTTGGTAGTGCCTCATTTTTCACATGGAAAAATTACGACTGTTGCGGCCGTGGCAAACCGCTTAGAAGACTATAATGCAGACGATATTGCTCAAATTAACACTTTTCTGATTAGTGTTCAAGCCCTTGTTGACAGCAAATTGGCAGAAAAAGCACTGCTCGAGAGTGAGGATAAATTCCGGTATGTGTTTGACCATTCTGTTATCGGAAAATCACTTACTCGCCCTTCCGGTGAGATTGATGTGAATAAGGCTTTCTGTGAGATGCTTGGGTACACAGAGGAAGAACTCCAGAATAAAAAATGGCAAGAAATTACTCATCCGGATGATATTGCGCTGGCTCAAATAGCGATTGATTCGCTCCTCTTGGGTGAAAAGGAGTCGGTTCGTTTCAATAAAAGGTATCTTCATAAGAATGGCACTGTAGTATGGGCGGATGTAAGCACTTCTTTACGTTGCGATGAAGCAGGAGAACCGCTTTATTTTGTGACGGCCATTGTTAATATTACCGAACGCAAACAGCAGGAGATGCAGTTAAAGGAACAGGTTGAAGAGTTACGCCGCTGGCATAAAATTACTCTGGGGCGTGAGAATCGAATTTTGGAGCTTAAAAGTGAGGTGAATAAGGCGCTGATTGAAGCCGGGAAGTCTCCGCGCTATGCCAGCGCCCAGGAGAACTCTGCTGATGAATAAGTTGTTCTTCCTTGACCTGACGCATAATATTTCTTTGTTGTTGGCGACGGCCTTGCTGTTTGATCTTGCCGTTGGCCACAAGCAGATTAAAAGGTTTGAGTTCTGGAAAGTACCTTTGGGGGGGCTTCTGGGTGGAATTGGAATTACTTTAATGTTGACCCCCTGGATCTATTCACCTGGAATCATTTTTGATACCCGGTCGGTCCTGTTGGGAGTATCGGGATTGTTTTTTGGTACCATCCCTACCGTGATTGCAATGGCGATGACTGCCGCATTTCGTTTTTATCAAGGGGGAGCGGCCGTTGGGATGGGAGTCAGCGTGATCCTGATGACAGGCACTCTGGGCATTTTATGGCGGCATCTGCTGCATAAACCTTTGGATGAGATCAGTGGATGGGAGCTTTATCTGTTCGGTTTGATCATCCATATTGTTATGCTGGCATGTACTTTTATCTTGCCCTATGAAACCGCTTTGCAGGTACTGGGAAGCATCAGTCTTCCCGTTATGTTGATCTACCCTTTGGGAACTTTGTTGTTAGGATTGCTGTTGAGGAATAGATTACGCCAGGATCGAACTACCAGCAATTTGCGAGAGAGTGAAGAACGACTGCGGTTGACGGCAGCGGAATTGGAAAAAAGCGAAAAACAATACCGTCTGCTGACGGAGAACATCAAGGATGTGGTTTGGGTATTGGATGCCGAAACAATGCGTTTTCGTTATGTCAGCCCTTCGGTGGAAAGACTGCGGGGGTACGCCCCGGAAGAGATCCTTGCAGAACCGATAACGCATGCGCTTACTATTGAGGACAGAGAATCAAAGATCAAGCTTATCCGCGGCAGGACAGAAGATCTTTTGATGGGTAAAGAACCCCCCGAAAAATTTTATACCAATGAGGTTGAGCAGCCTTGTAAAGATGGCTCCCGCGTCTGGACAGAAGTGGTCACCAGTTATTACATCAACCCGGAGAACGGCCGGGTAGAAGTGCGGGGGGTTACTCGGGATATTGCCCAGCGTAAACAAGTGGAAGAAAAGCTTTTACAGGAAAAAATATTTTCGGATGCGATCCTTGCCAGTGTTCCCGGATTGCTTTACCTTTATGATGAAGAGGGTTATTTGTTGCGTTGGAATAAACAGCATGAGGAAATAACCGGATATTCATCCGAAGAATTGGACCACTTTTATCTTTTTGACTGGTATAAAGGTGAACCGGAAGATATTGAGCGGATTTCACAGGGGGTTCAGAGAGCTCTGACAGAAGGTTTCGCTACAGCGGAAGGCAATTTGATCATCAAAGATGGCTCTAAAATACTATTTGACTTCACTGCATCCAGGCTTGAAATTGGAGGTAAAGTTTATTTTACCGGGATAGGAATTGATATCACCGAGCGCAGGAAGGCTGAAGAAAAAATGCGTGCGACTCAGGCGGAACTGCAGCGATTGTTGGCAGAAACTGAGCAGTCCCGCCAGGCTTTGTTAAGCTTGCTCGAAGATCAAAAACTTGCAGAGGAAAAAATTAATCGGCTTAACGCCGAATTGGAACAGCGCGTACAGGATCGTACTGCTCAGCTTGAGGCTGCAAATAAAGAACTGGAAGCCTTTGCTTATTCGGTATCGCATGATTTGCGAGCTCCTTTACGTGCCCTGGACGGCTTCAGTGGTGTTTTGTTAAAGGATTATCAGGAACAATTGGATGTGCAGGGCCGACACTACCTGGTGCGGGTGCAGGAAGCTTCGCGGCGAATGGGACAGTTGATTGAAGACCTGCTCAACCTTTCGCGAGTGACCCGCCGCGAGATGAATCGGGATCAGGTGAACTTGAGCAAGATGGCGTTGAATATTGCTGCAGAAATGCAAGAACAGGATCTAAAACGCCGGGTGGAATTTGATATCGCTCCGGGCCTGATAGCTTACGCCGATCCAAATTTAATGCAGATTGTTATGGGAAACCTGTTGCATAATGCCTATAAATTTACTAACCATTGTGAACAAGCCTGTATTCAAATAGGTGTAGAGAGACAAGAGGATGAACTGGTTTATTTTGTGCGTGATAATGGCGTAGGCTTTGATATGGCTTATGCCGATAAACTTTTTACCCCATTTCAGCGTCTGCATAGTATGCAGGAATTTCCCGGTACCGGTATCGGATTGGTTACCGTACAGCGCATTATTTCCCGCCATGGTGGACGTATCTGGACGGAAGCGGCCCCAGATCAGGGCGCGACTTTTTATTTTACCCTGGGAGAAGTTTGATGAAAGAAAAAACCATTTTGCTGGTAGAAGATAATCCCGATGATGAAGAACTGACTTTGATGGCTTTGGAACAGAGCCATATATTGAATAAGGTCGTTGTTGCCCATGATGGTGTGGAAGCTTTGGATTATCTGTTTGGAACCGGAAAATATGCCGGGGCCAAAGCCCCAGAGTTACCTCAGATTGTCCTGCTTGATTTAAAGCTGCCCAAACTAAGTGGAATGGAGGTCTTGCAGCAGATGCGTGCTAACTCACGCACACAAGTTATTCCGGTAGTTATTCTGACTTCTTCCAGCGAAGAAGAAGATATTCTTTCCAGCTATCGCCTGGGTGCCAATAGCTATGTGCGTAAGCCGGTGGAATTCCAACGTTTTGCCGAAGCGGTGCAGCAGTTAAGTCTCTACTGGTTGTTGATCAATCAGTCTCCCCCTCAACATTTATAGGATGGGTATGGATAGGCATTCTGTCAACTCTGATATAAAACTGAACCCATCTTATGCCCCTTTGAGGGTGCTGATCGTCGAGGATAACCCGGTCGACGCAGATTTAATGGTGCTGCGTCTTACCCAGGAAGGCTTTCAATTGGATTGGTGCCGGGTGGAAAAAGAGAGTGATTATCTCAAAGCGCTCGAATCTCCATACGATCTGATTCTGTCGGATTGGGCTCTGCCGCAGTTCAATGGACTGCGCGCCCTGCAGCTCATGCGGGAGCGCGGGTTGGATTGTCCATTCATAATTATTTCAGGCAGTATTGGCGAGGAAGTCGCTGTGACGGCGATGCGTCAGGGTGCATCAGATTATCTGCTAAAAGACCGCATGGATCGATTAGGCCAGGCGGTGAAAAACGCATTGGAACAAAAACGTACCAAGGAGGAGTACCGGAGGGCAGCAGAAGCGCTGGCTGCATCGGAAGCGGAACTGCGTGCTTTGTTTGCTTCAATGCGCGATGTGGTGCTGGTTCTGGATCGGGAAGGAGTGTTTCGTAGAATTGCTCCAACCAATCCCGATCTGCTGGTTAAGCCCGCACAGGAGTTGGTGGGCCAGCGATTGCAGGATCTTTTTCCTCTGGATCAGGCTGCAAAATTTCATCGGACAATCCAAAAGGTACTGGAAAATCAAGAAACACAATACATTGAATATAAACTGGTGATTGAAAACCAATCGGTGTGGTTTGAGACCGCCATTTCACCAATTTCAGATCATGAGGTCTTGTGGGTAGCCAGGGATATTCGCGAACGTAAGCGAGCTGAGGCTTATTTAAAGCAGTATGCAAAACGTCAGGAAAAGATTGCAGCACTCGGTCGTGCTTTGACGGCCACTTTAGATTTAGAAGTCATTTATCGGACTGCTGAGCGTTACATCAAATCTATGATTGATTGTCCAAATTTCAGCTTTACATTATATGATTCGCAACAAGCAATCCTCAAAGCGGTTTATTTCAGTACGGGTGGTGTGTTGATGGATGTTAATCTTCTTCCACCGTTAAAATATAACCCTCAATATTCTTCCAGCGGGCGTTCAAAGGCAATTGCTTCACAGACTCCGGAAATTGTACATAATTTGGAAATCAAAAGAAAAAAGAGCGGAGGAATGCTTGTTGGAAATGACAAAGAGCCGCAATCTGCGATTCATGTTCCCATGATCGTTGAGGGCAAAGTGATTGGGTTGATGGACTTGCAGAGCTACCGGACGGGGGTTTATACGAAGGAAGATGGTGAATGGTTAAGTGTGGTAGCCAATCAAATCGGTATGGCGATTCAAAATGCTCGTCTTTTTGCCGAAACCCAGCAGAGAATTGCAGAATTGTCCGCTCTGGCGGTAATAGACTCTGCGCTTACTTCTCATGTTGAACCTCAAGAAATATATCATATTCTGTTGGACCAAGTGACGACGCGTCTCGAGGTAGACGCTGCAGCTCTTTTTTTGCTCAACCCGCACAACCAGATGTTGGAATGTGTTTCTGAGTGCGGTTATAAGGACAAGGCGATTTTGCAGGAACAATTGCGCCTGGGAGAAAGTTTATCCGGAAAAGTAGCACTTCAAAAACAAATGCTTCACATGAATCATCTCTCCTCGGAAAACATACATTTATTGAAAGGCCAAGCCAATCCTGATGGGTTTGAAGAATATTTCGGAGCTCCGCTTTTGGTGGATGGTAAGATTATTGGCGTTTTGGATGCATTGCATCGTTCTCGCTTGACACCGAATCGAAACTGGTTGCGTTTTTTTGAGATGCTTGCCGGGCGGTCTGCTAATGTGATTGCCACAATTCAGCTTTACGAAGATGTGCGTCATGCAAACGAAGAACTTCTTAAAGCTTATGATGCCACCATTGAAGGGTGGTCACAGGCCATGGATCTGCGTGACAAAGAGACCGAAGGCCATACTTTGCGGGTCACGGAAATGGCTTTGCAATTGGCGCAAGCAATGGGCCTGGACGAGGAGAAGTTGATCCATATTCATCGTGGAGCGCTGTTGCACGATATTGGTAAATTGGGGATACCGGATGATATCTTGCATAAACCAGGGCCACTGACCGATGATGAATGGGTATTGATGAAAAAGCACCCTTTGTATGCCTATCATATGCTGGAATCCATTGAATATTTGCGCCCAGCTATGGATATTCCCTACAACCATCATGAAAAATGGGATGGTTCCGGTTATCCACGGGGATTAAAAGGTGAAGAGATTCCTCTGGCAGCACGCTTGTTTGCGGTTATTGACGTCTGGGACGCGCTAACCTCGGACCGCCCTTATCGACCAAAGTGGACAAAAGAAGCTGCTTTGCAGTACATTATTGATCAGTCGGGCAAACATTTTGATCCGCGGGTGGTTATGGCATTTTTAAACCTGTTCAAGTAGAAAGCAAAGTGCAGCAAGGTGTATGAAGGGGGAACAGGTTGGATTGGTTTTTGGGAGCAGCAGGCAACGGTATTGGTGTTGCGGATGAGATTACCAGGTTCATAATAGACCAATTGGGGAGGGAAGTGTAGGCGATCGTTCCAGTGTTCCAAATATCTGACACGGGTAATGTTGGAGCGAACAAATGGCAGCAGCTATGAGTTCAGGTTGCATAGCAGAATGATTATTGACTTTGCAGAGTAATTATCCTACAATATCCATAATTCATTGGAGTTCGTTATTTTACACCATCGTCCATTGGATAATTAAATAACTCCGATTCACTGATTCCCTTTGGGATAGGTGAACGATAGGGTATGGGGAGTAATTCCCATTACCTGCCATTGCGCAAAGGAGAACTTGTTATGACGTTATTAACGTCATAGAGTTCTGCTTTGTGCTTTTTTATTTCTATATTCTTGTCAACTTCAACCTAACACAACAATTTCTTACCTGGCAAGGAGGTTCACGGTAACTATTTCCTTTTCGTTTTTCATATCTATTTAGCAACTGCCAACTGGTCTTGAAAGGAGGATCTAAATGTATTTTCTGCGTATTAATATGAGTGATCGAACTTATGAGTTGACAGAATTGCCACCAGAGTACCAGCACCTGGCCGGCAGAGGGTTGACTTCAACCCTAATCGCGAATGAAGTGCCGCCGCTGGCCCACGCGCTGGGTCCGAACAACAAGTTGGTTTTCTCGGCTGGTTTCACGACGGGAACCAGCGCTCCTACCTCTTCCCGGGTTTCGGTTGGGACGAAGTCGCCGCTGACCGGAGGAATCAAGGAAGCCAATGCGGGATCATCCTGGGCGAAGGACCTGGCTGAGATGAACATCCGGGCACTGATTGTTGAGGGAATGCCGGCAGAGAAAGATAAATATTGGGGTGTATACGTTACCTGGGATGGAAAACCGAAGGTTGAATTCTTTGAAGCTAATCAATATACCGGAAAAGTGCTGCCTGAAGTTTACCCCACCATGTATGAAAAATTTGGTGAGGATATTTCTGTGTGCGGTATTGGCATGGCTGCTGAGCACGGGTATGGTAATTCGGGTGTTGTTTTCAATGATATGAAAAATCGCCCGACTCGATACGCCGGACGTGGTGGCGTAGGGGCTGTGATGGCAGCCAAGGGGTTAAAATTCATTATTCTCGATGGCACCGGCGCGCCGGGCGTGTCGATTGTGGATAAGGCCCTGTTTGAAGAAGGCCGCAAGAAGATGATCGACGCGCTGCGCACACACGCCATTACTAAACCAAAAGGCGCGTTGAATTCTTACGGCACTGCTGTGCTGATCAATATCCTGAATGAGGCCGGCGGCCTGCCCACGCGTAATTTCTCTTCAGGACGATTCGAAGGGGCGCCGAAAATTGCCGGTGAAGCCATCTTTGAAAGCAACAAAACGCGCATGGGGAAAGATGTTTACAATCACGCCTGCAGTCCGGGCTGCATTATCCAGTGTTCTAATACAATTTACGATAAAAACGGGAAAGAGATTACCTCGTGCCTGGAATACGAGTCTGACTGGTCAATGGGTGCTGACTGCGGTATCGATAAACTGGATGATCTGGCGGAAATGAATGCATTGTGCAACGCCTACGGTCTTGACACCATTGAAACCGGGACGACCCTGGCCGTGGCGATGGAAGCCGGAGTTATTCCTTTTGGCGACAGCAAAGGCGCTATTAAATTAATTCATGAAATGGGCAAAGGCACGCCTACAGGGCGCATCCTGGGTGCTGGCACTGCTACGACAGGCCGCGTGTATGGTATGACCCGCGTGCCGGTTGTCAAAGGCCAATCCATGCCAGCCTATGAACCCCGCGCAGTGAAAGGGATCGGCATCACTTACGCTACCTCTACTATGGGCGCTGATCACACTGCTGGTTATACCATTGCCCCTGAAATCCTGGGAGTGATGGGCAAACAAGATCCCCTCAGCCCAGAGGGGAAAGCCGCGCTCAGCCGTGCCTTTCAAGCCACTACCGCTTTCATTGATTCCAGTGGTCACTGTCTCTTCATTGCCTTTGCAATTTTGGATATTGCGAGCGGGTATCAGGGTATGATCGATGAAACAAATGGTGTGCTTGGCACTAATTGGACAGCCGATGATATTCTAAAGTTTGGAACCGATATCCTTAAAATTGAGCGGAAGTTTAACGAAGCGGCCGGAATCGGAAAAGAAGCGGACCGCATGCCAGAATTCATGAAAACTGAGCCGCTGCCGCCCCATAACGGCGTCTTTGATGTTCCCGATTCTGCTCTGGATTCAGTGTTTGGCGAAATGTAAAAAATGTTGTAATCCGGGTGTTTCTTGCCCGGAGATATTGTAATTGTAGGGACACGGGAATATTCATCAGGGTGTAAGCCCTGTAATAGTTCTCGTGTTCCCTTCAATATTCAGATTCGTGTAAGGAATTCCAAATAGTTGATAAAATTATTTAATGCCAAAAATACTATCTAATTCAAACGGCAAGCTGATCTTGCCTGAAAGTTTCCTAAAGCGTAGACATTTTCCACCCAATGTTGAATTTTGGCTTAATGAACGCGAGGGGGATATTATTCTGCACCCGCGTTTGCCTGATGTTCGCAAGCTATACATTGAAGTCACCACGGGCTGCAACTTGCAATGCAGCACATGTATTCGGAATGTGTGGAGCGACCCGATTGCCCCCATGCAATGGGAGACCTTTGAACGCATCCTGGAAAGCCTGCCTGCACTTCCAGACCTCAACCGAGTCATCTTCACCAGCTTTGGCGAACCGCTTTCTCACCCGCGCATTATGGATATGATCGAAGCAGTACGCAAACGGGGCTTGGCTGTTAGTCTGGGGTCAAACGGATTGTTGCTCACACCGAAAATATCGGAAGAACTGGTGCGTCTGGGTGTTGACCGACTGGTAGTATCGGTGGATGGCGTTAAGCCAGAAACGTATGAGGAAGTGCGCGGCGCGGAGCTTTCACAGGTCCTGTACAACCTGCGTAGCCTAAACGAGGCCAAATACCGGCTCGGGTCGCTTATTCCAGCCCTGGGGATTGAATTTGTGGCGTTGAAATCCAATGTGGAAGAGCTGGCTTCGCTCACGAAACTGGCTTCGCATTTGAATGCTTCGCGCGTTCTGGTCAGCAATGTATTGCCCTACACCGAGGATATGCGTGAGGAGATTTTGTATGGCCATGAACCGCAGGATTCGTATCAATCCGGCGGGTTTCCGGTGCGCGTGGGCGCCTGGGTGACGTGGGGCACGCTGGAATTGCCACACATGCATTGGGGTGCGGAACGGCGCTGCCGCTTTGTCAACGACCGGTCGATTGTGGTGGGTTGGGATGGGGCTGTTTCACCCTGCTACGCACTATCCCATAACTACTCATATTATGCGATTGATGGGCGAAAGAAGCAAGTAGAACGGTATATTCTGGGAAATGTGCATCAAAGCTCTCTGGCGGATATCTGGATGTCAGAGGATTACACCCTCTTTCGGAGTGAGGTGCGCGTTTTTCACTTTCCATCTTGCCCCGACTGCGACCTGCGCGATACTTGTGATTTGCGCGTTAATAACGAAGGCTGCTGGGGTTGGAATCCATCCTGCGCAGACTGCTTGTGGGCGCAGGATATCATTCGCTGTCCGTAAGCGTATCATCTGTAGTAATTAGTTGCCACGGAATAGACAAAAGATTGATTTATGGAAATTTATGTGAAGCTGTTTGCAACGCTGCGCACTTATCTTGGAAATGCTCCCTCGGGCACACCTGTAACAGTTCATATACCTGCCGGCAGCACCCTGGGCGAGCTAGTAGAGCAGCTCAAGCTACCACCGGAAGAGGTAAAAATTTGTTTTGTCAATGGCAGAATTGTAGAACTTGATTATTTGCTTACCGAAGGGGATGAGGTTGGAATCTTCCCCCCGATAGGAGGAGGATAAATATGCCGGAAATTCAAATTGATACCTGGTTGTACGGAATCCTGGCTCGTTATGGTGGTGATCCGGAAGAGAGGGTGTTTGCCAACCCACAGATTTCTTTACTCGCCGGTGCAACGCTGAGTGACCTGTTGGCCGCTTTGAAAATGGACACCACCGAGAGAGGTATCACTTTTATCAATGGTGATCTCAGCGCGATGCCCGGCATGCAGCCTGATCTGGATCACCGCTTAGAAGACCACGACCGGGTGGCTTTCTTTCATCTGCAATCCATGTGGCCTTTCCAATACCGTCATGGGGTTGGCATGATACCGGAAATGCAAACGGCAATGAACGAGAGTGAGGATGGTGGTCTGCGTCATGTTTATCAGGAAGGATAGGAATAAGAAGTCTGTTTGTTGGCAGGTAAATAGCTGCTCCACAAAAAATTCCTTAGCATGGGGAAATAAGATATAAACGGCGATGAAAGTCCCTCTTCCCAACATACTTAATTGAGGCCGGCGGAAACTGCTGATTGTGATTGTGTAGACCAGGGGTGCTTATTCAGCGAAACTGGCAGACCCAACTTTGGAAACCACGGGCGATGGTATAGGCGTTGCAGACGAGATTTCCCAGTTCATCGTGTACCAACTGACCCGGCAGAATTCCTGCCTGATCCTGGTTCTGGCTATAAGACTACTGCAGCCAGGCAGCCATTTGGGCGGTGGTAATCTGCGTGCCGTGCTCAAATGGTTTGGTATTCGCGATGGTGTATAGAAAATTGGTTATGACAGGTCCGTTTTTCCGAGATTGGGAAATAAGCCGGATACGGGTTGGCAAAGAATAAATGGGTTCGGATTTTATTTATTGACAAATTTATCACGAAGGGCGGTGAATCAGTACAGCGACATGCTTCGGATTACATATGATCAAATTTTTCTAAAAAAGAGGGGCGTCGAGATCAGTGAAAACGATATTAATAAAAACAAAATTGAAGGAAATTATTTTTTAATTTATTGTATACTGGTAATTGATTCTTGTGGGAAGCGTTATTTCATCGGAAAATTTTTCATCGCGTGGGAGGGAATAATGGGCAGAAATAACCGGATTTTTCTTGTTTTGAGTATTTTAATGCTGACTGCTTTGGCATGTGGTGCTCCAACTTCGGCAACAAGTTCGTTGAGCGGTAGTGATCAAAATGCCACGGCTATTGCACTGGGTGTAGAGGCTACGAAAAATGCAAGCGTGAAAGCCACCATGGAATTCGCTGCATCTCAATCAACTGCACAAGCCATGGAAAGTGTAGCTGTTCAACCGGTCGTGACACAACCGGTTGTGGTTGAAACGGCCACATTAATGCCCGCTACCGAGGCTCCTCTTCCTACAGCGGAGGAGGTCGTGGTTATCCAACCCACTGAAGACCCGGGGGCTGAGGCAACTGCGCAGGCACAGCCGATGTATGATGAGTTGCAGAAGTTATTGGAAAATAATGGGATTCGTTCCATCGAAGGCACATATCATCCGGTTGAGGATTTTCAGCAAGTATGGTATGACCCCAAATCGTATGAAAGCTGGCGAACGGGATACACGGCGAGCGATTTCGTGATCCGGGCTGATCTTCAATGGCGGATAAACGATCCTTCGGGTGATTTTGCTCAGTCGGGTTGCGGTTTCGTTTATGGAGAAACCGATATGGATCATTACCACGCCACCATTCTTGCCCCAGATGGGGTGGTGCATACCTATCGCGGTCGGGGAAGCGAAAAAATTGAAATGAAAGGGGGACAGTATTACGGCGCGATGGGAATATCTTCCGGTGAGGCGGAGGTCATGCTGGTGGTACAGAATAAAATTATGGCTTTCTTTGTAAATGGCATTGAAACGGTGCGTTTTAAAGATCCCTATTTCCAGATGGGTAATGTTGGGATGACGGTGTTGAGCGGGTCTTACAAAGGGGTTCAGTGTACCATGACGAATATTGGTTTTTGGGAACTGGAATAATTTTAGAAAACATATTTAATTTTTTAAGGTTTTGAAAGAACGTGATTTTAGTAATTCGCTTTATAATTTGTTTATACTTAAATTAGCTGTACATTAAACTTTAATATCAGGAGAATCAAAAAATGACAGAGACGAATTCATCATGTGAGTGGTGCGGTGCTCCGATGGCACCAGGTTCCAAGTTTTGCAGTGCCTGCGGCCAGGCGCCTTCCTCGAAAGATAGCGAATCCCCTACGGAGGTTTCTGCTGAGAGCTGGAGCATGCTGGAGCCGCTTCCGTTTTCAGAGCCTGAGCCGGAATCTACGGATCGTTGGGGATCTCCGCTTCCCATAGAAGAACCCGATTCTCCTGATCGATGGGGCTCTCCTCAAACATCTGATTCCCAGCCGTCGGAACCTCAACTGCAAACAGCTATTCCTGGCGTGCCGGTCCAACCCGAGAAGAAAAACAGGAAATGGATCCTGTTTGTTGTTCTCGGGCTTATCGTGATCTGTGCCTGTCTGGCGATTGCAGCAGTGGGCGGCTTTGCCCTTTTTAGCGGTGATATAGTCTCAGGGTATTAGAAAATTCTTGTTGAGCATCGGATCTTAGAGAGCTGTCCTGAAGGAGAATATTTCCGCGGGACAGCTTTTAGTTATAAAAAGTTGGAAGGAAATCCAGTGTTCTATTCTGTGAAATTCTTTAACGTAAAATGGCAGTCGAAAGGGATGGTAATTCTTATCAGTCTGTTGTTTTATAGTTTGGCAGCCGGATGCAGCCCTGGAACGGTCTTTCGGGGTACGCAAACAAACCAGGAATCTGCTGTTGTGTTAACATCCGAGACTCCAACAGGTGAACCTCGAGGATTGCCAACGCTTACGCTATCACCAACGCCGGTACCGAGTGTGCTTCCATCTCCGACCGGTACGCCTGCTCCGGTTGAGCCGGAAGGATGTGCTGACCCCCCTGAAGATTACACGTTGGTGCATCTCAATGGTTATTTGTTTAACCAGCGCACGGTGTTCATGTTGGAACGTGCGGCGGAACGGTATCATGGAGAGATTGATATCCTGGGATATGCGATCACTCAGGGCAGCTACACGGATGCGGTTTCAGCCAGTTTTGGAACGCATTCCGGCGGAGGGGCAGTTGATCTATCGGTGATGCGAGAGGGAACATACACCGTGTTGTATGAAGAAATTGAACCATTGATCCAGGCACTGCGGGCAGCCGGGTTCGCAGCCTGGCTGCGGGATTTTGATGAGGTTTATCCGGGTTCCCCGATTCATATTCACGCGATTGCGATTGGTGACCGGCATTTATCTCCGGCGGCAGCAGACCAGTTGATCGGTTTATCAGGCTATTTCAGAGGGTTTACAGGGCTGCCTGGAACCCCCGCTGTGGACCGGCATGGTGGGCCGGTGATTTGCCAGTGGATGATAAAGGCAGGGTATACCGATCTTCGTCCTACAGTCACGCCGCTGTCTCCCAGCCTTCAGGAATAATCCCTGTTTTTATTTCAGGCCAATGTTAAGTAGTTTGAGGGGGTCAACCAATTGAAACAAACCACTAACCCGCCAGACACAGTAAGCATCCATTTCTGTCGCAGAAGCGCTGGCATCATAATGTGCCATACTGTCGAATTGAGCGCCGGAAGGGCCAACTCGCATTTCAATATGCAGATGGGGGTTGAGTGCATTGCCGGACTGCCCAATTTCACCAAGCTGCTGCCCGCAGGAAATTAAAGCGCCCGGACTGACCTCGACCGGATTTTGAAGGTGAGCATACAGAATATACAGGGATTGCTGTGGGTTGGTCTTCCAGGCAGGTTCCTGTGGGTTTTGTGGGCAGGTCAGGACTGTGTTTGGGGTAAAGTTTTCAGTTTGTTCAAGAGTTAAAAACTGCTCAGGCCAATCAGGGGGTAATAAATCGAAAGGTGTTTCAACCAGAATGGCATTGCCATAGGGAAAACGATCGTGTGTTACTGTGGCGGCATAACCATCCAGCATGGCAAACACCGGACGTCCGGCAATTGCAACCTGACTGTTCTGTATCAGGTATGCGATATCAATGCCCTGATGTGGGTCATCTGATCCGGGCGAAGGAGGGTTAAAAGGATTAACAATGCTGCTCTCAAGTTGATCGAATGAATAACCCTCCAAAGGGGCGCAGAACATGATTTGTGGTGGTTCGGGTGTGGCGGTGGGCAGGGATGGGGAAAGTTCCGGCGTTGCGGATGGAACGGAAGTGTTTGTAATTGTGGCCGTGGCTGAAAGAAAGTTATCGGTAGTCTCGGACGGGATCGGAATCGTGTTCACGGCAGGTTGGCAGGCAGCTAGAAAGAGAGATCCTATGAGCAAACATTTCAATGGAGAAGCGACGAATTTCATAATTTTTGATGAGGTTGTAAACGGTTATTTTTAGAATATTGGTGTTGGAATTATACCGCTTGTCCCAATATCCAGCCTTCAACGGCCATAATTTCGCTTGAAAGAGGAACTTTTGCGGAGAGTTTGCCACGCAGGATGGCAATTAACCCGAATAAGCCAACTGTAGAATCGAAAGCGTCTTCGGCGGTGGGGAAAGAGCCAAACCCGTTCCGAAGCAGGGTTATTAATTCAGAATCTAAACGTGCCCCCAGGTTGTCTGCTGTCCGGAAAAATGCATCCGCGTTAGCGGCGCGGTCCGCCTGGCTACGTTTGCCGGTTTTTCGAGCGGGGGTGGGAGGGCTGAATTTTATTTCTAAGGAGCTGTAATATTCCGCGGGGTAGGCTTCAGCAGTGATGATCTGTCCTGGTTGGAAGAGTGAAAACAAACTACCATCAAAAGGCCAGATTTTTAGACGTATGTTTGGAGCTTTCAGGCCTGGGATTAAGAGATCGCGCCAACCGGCGATGGTGGCTTTACCGTTCTGCTGGGCCCCCATTGTCCAGAAGATAGGTGAAGCTGCTTTACGGAACCGGGTGGCATATTCACATGTGCGCCGCAACGAATCTATGTTTTCCAGACCAAGCGCATCTAAAAGGTAAGCCTGCCGGGTGCCACCTGGACGCATCGGATAGAACGGCCGGTACAGGGAGATCTGATTAGGTGTTTCGCAGGGATTAAAGAAATCTACCCACGGATCCTGATCCAGTTGTAAGAGGAAATCGTAGAAATTATTTACTTTGATGAGCCGCGCGTAATCATAGGGCAGGCCGATTGAAAAGTCCAGACCGATCAGTGCACAGTGATTGTCACCAACCTGGGATTGGATTTCCGAAAGGAAGCCCGGAATTTGAGGAACCCGGATCGGCGCCAAAACTTGATAGGAACCGTCCTTCTGCCTGTGAGCGCAGGTCATCCAGCGCCGCTGGGGGTGCATGCTCCAATCGGCATGGAGTACGAGAGCGGGCAAAGGAAGAAATGACATGGTCTAAAAGAGAAAAAACGGGTTATAGCAGTTCTTTCAACGCGAGATAAGTCCCTTTTTGGTTGGGCATAGAAACTTCATCAACCAACACCCCGCTTGTTTTTAACGATGCGATCACTTTGGATGTGGTTGGTTTGCTCCATTTAAAAAGTGAAGCAAGCTGTTGTATCTGTACAGCGCCTACCGATTGTAAATAGAGATAGGCGAGCTTCTCGCGGGCTTCTTTTTCGGTGATACTGCGTGCTTCCTGTTCCAGAGCAGGAAAATGACGCGGAACAATATCATAAACAAAGCTGTAATGCCAGGTGCCGGCTTTACTGGTGCCAATTGGAAGAATCTTGAACTCCATTTGAAGGACATCGAGCGCATGGTTGAAACGCGTTGCGCTGGAAGGTGCAGTCAGCCGGGTCTTTCGATGCAGGGAAATTGTATCTAAAGGACCGCTCTGGAGGAGAGCTTCATAAAGAAGTTTTGCTTCGTACGTCATCTTCCCCAAATGATATTGCTCCAGATAGTCGGTTTCAAATTCGCCGTAGTTTGGCGAAAGTGCGTAAAAATAGGGTAGCATCTCAAGAGAAAGAATAGTGTTGCGCCGCTTGAGAACCCGGCCATAATACCAGAGATGTTTGCCGAGCATCTGGTCCTTCCATCCCCAGGTAACGTGGCCGGGATCATCGTGGTTATTGGGTACGGGTCGGTCTCCGGCGGTCGCGACCCATAAGCTTGGTAATTCAGTGTTTTTAATCGGCCAGAAAAAGATGAAACCACGCTGGTTGACAAACTCCACAGCTTCCTGTGGGGAGCGGAGCCGCAAATCCGGTGTGCTGCGGTAAGTTTGTTCGCGGTATGCCTTCAGTTTTTCTAAAGCGAGTTCGACCATGGGAAAATGGTTAATCTGCTTTCAAAATATGGGTAATAATATTTGAACCGCTGCCGCCGATATTCTGAGCCATTCCATAACGAGCCCCTTCCACCTGGGTCTCACCTGCTTCTCCACGGAGCTGTTGCACCACTTCAACAAGCTGGTACATGCCTGTGGCGCCAACCGGATGTCCGCGGGCCTTCAAACCACCACGTGTTGCGACCGGAATTTTGCCTTTGATCCCAATTTCATTCTCTACGGCCAATCTGACCCCCTGCCCGCGTTCGGAAAACCCTGTGGCTTCCAGAGAAAGGGTTGCCATTATAGTAAAGGCGTCATGTTGTTCAAAGAGATCAATTTCTTGTGGCCCGATGCCTGCCTGCCGGTAAGCTTTTTGGGCTGAAAGTTCAGCGGCTTTAAGCCATAAAGGATCCTTCCGACCGTGAACTGCAGTTGAGTCGGTGGCGGCACCTGACCCGACGATCCGGATGAGTGGACGCCCATTATTTGAACGGAGTTTATCCGCAGACACTAGGACAACGGCAGCAGCCCCATCACCGATTGGAGAAGCATCCATAACGTTGATAGGGTCGGCGATCATCACGGCTTTATTATACGTTTCCAATGAAATGGCTTTTTGAAAACGGGCATTAGAGTTGTGCGCGCCGTTTGCGTGTGCGTTAATAGAAAACTGGGCAAAGTCTTCGTGCTTCCAGCCATACTCATACATATAGCGCTGCATCACCAAAGCATTCAGAGCAACAAAAGAGATGCCGTGGTCCACTTCCCAGTCCGCGTCAGCGGCGGTGGCAAGCTCGGCTGTAATTTCACCGCCGGGGGAATCTGTCATTTTCTCCACACCCGCTGCAATGGCAATATCCAAATCTCCGGAGGCGACGGCCATCAGTGCGGAGCGAAAGGCTGCTGCTCCGGAACTGCAAGCCGATTCGATTTTTAAACCCTCGGCGAAACGCATTCCAACCCAATCCGAGATGTAAGCTCCCAGGTGCTGCTGGTGATTTGCAGACCCGGACATCATATTACCAATGAATAAACCGTCCGCGCGCTGGGCTCCGGCATCGTGCAGAGCCTCTAAAACGGCATCCCCGGCCAGTTCGCGCAAGGATTTGTCCCACTGTTCATCTACTCGGGTTTGTCCAATTCCCAGTACGGCAACTTCACGCATGTGCTGTTTCCCTTTCTGATCTGATTTCTAGCTGCAATTATAGGACTTTTTTCTGTCAGGAACTATCAAATCCCATCGAAAGTTGGGGAGCGGGTAAAGTATAATATTTCCATTCTATGCAATTCATTAAACCCATTATGCAAAAAAGAACTCAACACAAACTAACCCTTTTTCGTATCTCTGTCTGGCTGCTGGTTTTCAGTATCGGGGGTATGGGGTGTGCAGCGAATCTAAACACACCCGAGGGTAAAGAGGTTGAGGTTGCCTCTGGGGAGGCTGTCGTTATTGAAAACTCTGTGGAGCCCACCCGGTCCGCTACACAAGAAATTCTCCACATTGTGGTTGAAGGAAAAGCTCCGCAAGGCCTGGTTGACCAGATAGAAAATCAACCCGGTATGAGGCTTGTGGAGGATATCCACCAAGTCGAATTGCGTATAGGCATTAATTTGGGCCGAGATGAGAAGGACAAGGGGCTGCTTTCTGAAACAACCTGGGTCTATGCCGTGGCTGCACCCTTCCCCACGCTTCGAGATGAAGTTTCTCTTTCTGAAATACGCCGTACCTGGCAGGGCAGAGGAGTTACTGAGGGTTTTCCTTTAATGATGAGCGAAGAAACCCGACAGGTCTTTGAGCAGGTCTGGGGACCGCCTTCTGAAAATGGTGTTCAGACAATTGAGGAAGCAGCCTTGTTGGAGACTGCCTGGACAGAAATGCCTTCGTGGGTAATCCTGCCCTTTGAGAAGTTGGAACCTCGCTGGAAAGTGCTGCAGGTGGATGGCGTTTCCCCACTGGAACGCGGGTTGAAAGAGGAAGATTATCCGCTGGCGGTGCGATATGGAATCTATTCCGTTAAAGAAGATCAAACTCACTCCCCGATTTCTTTGCATTCTAACCGGGATGAAAGTAAGCTAACCCAGGTGATCTTGACGGGAACAACCGCACTGGTGCGGAATGTAGCCCTGACGATGGAGGAGCAAGGCATTTCATACCCTGCGGAAGGGATTTTAGATTGGCTGCTCTCGGCAGATATTACCCATATCAGCAACGAGGTTCCATTTTATTCGGAATGTCCGCCCGCCAAACCGCTGCGATCCGAGATGCGGTTTTGCAGTTCTCCATCCTATATGGGACTTCTGGAAACAATTGATGCGGATCTGATTGAATTGACCGGTAATCACCTGCTGGATTGGGGACCGGAAGCATTTTTAGAAACACTTGACCTCTATAATGAGAAAGGGCTGCCTTATTATGGCGGTGGATATAATGCCGATGAAGCTTGGAAACCTTACCGGATTACAGATCACGGCAATAAACTGGCATTTGTAGGCTGCAATGCGATGGGGCCAGAAGTTGACTGGGCGACGGATGATGCCCCCGGTTCGGCTCAATGTGATATGGATCGCATGGAAGATCTGGTCCGGGAGCTTCGCGAAGAGGGTTATCTGCCCATTGTAACTTTTCAGCATTTTGAAATGGATGATTTCACGCCGCAATCCAGTCAACGCGTAGATTTTCAGCGCATGGCAAAGGCCGGCGCGGTGATTGTCAGCGGCAGCCAATCCCATTATCCTCAGACCATGACGTTTATTGAAGGAAAATTTGTTCATTATGGCCTTGGTAATTTGTTCTTTGACCAGGATTTTGGTGGGCATGATAGGGAGTTTATCGACCGTCATATCTTTTACGATGGCAGGCATCTCAGCACAGAGCTCCTGACAGCCCGTTTAACAGAGCAAGCTCAACCGGTTCCCATGACTGTGGAAGAACGGCAGGATTTACTTGAGGATGTTTTTGATGCTGCTGTGTGGTGAGGATTGAATGTATTCTAAGAATTTTAAAAAAATATTGATAGTATTTCTTTTATTGTTGCCATCGTGCAGATTTCTATCGGGTGGAGTTGAATCAACGCAAACACCGCTCCTGCCTTCATCTGAAACAACTGCTGAATTGGGAAGTGGGAAAGAAAATATAAATACACCAACTCCGGAAGCAAAGGTTTGGACGTTAAAAATCGCGGATTCGGTTCCGGCGGCACTGCGCGACCAAATTCAGTTGCCGAAAGGCTTTGAAATTGAAAACAGCAACACTGAAGCTGACCTGACACTGGATGTTATTTTGTCGTCTGGAGAAGGAATTGAGACAAAGTGGGTCTACGCACTGGCTGCGCCCTTTCCGACCATTTTGGATGAGGTCTCCGGAGAGGACTTGAAACGTGTGTGGGAAGGTGAAGCGTTTGATTTCTTGAATGGGCAACCGCTTTTAATGACAGGTGTCACAAAAAGAGCGTTATCGAAATTGTGGGGGCCATCAAAAGGCGATTTGGTAAATACGGTTCCAGCGGATAGCCTTTTGGGAAAAGCCTGGGAAAACCCTTATTCGCTGGCGATTTTGCCCTTTGAAGACCTTGAACCGCGTTGGAAAGTCATTCGGGTTGATGAAACTTCGCCGATTGACAAGGACTTTCCCTATAAAAAATATCCGCTGCAAATTCGTTTTGGAATAAGCGGCAAACCGGAGGCAATGACCCAACTGACTGCGGATGCAAAAGGTATTTTCCCCTTGACTAATCGGGATTCTCAGAAGATGTCCGTAGTGGTAATGACCGGGGTAACGGCACTTGTGCGCGCTACCGGTGCCAGGATGGATACCAATGGGGTTATTTACCCCGGAGAAGATATCCGCGACTGGCTGGTAGAAGCAGACCTGACCCATATAAGCAATGAAGTATCTTTTGACGCGAGCTGCCCACTGGCTAATCCTTACCAATACAGCCTGCAATTTTGCAGCCGATTAGAGTATATGGATCTGCTGGATTATGTAGGAATGGATATTATGGAGTTGACCGGCAATCATCTGATGGATTGGGGCCGTAATGCTTTTGATAATTCCTTACAGCTTTATCAAGAGAGGGGCTGGAAGACCTACGCGGCAGGAATGGATCTGGAAGAAGCGCGCCAGCCGCTGTTGATTGAACACAATGGCAATAAACTGGCTTTTTTGGGGTGTAACCCTGCCGGGCCGGAATATGTATGGGCAACCGAGGAGCGTTCGGGGGTAACAGATTGTGCGGATGATTGGATGCAGACGGAAATTGCCCGCCTGTGGAGTGAAGGCTATCTGCCCATCGTTACCCTGCAATATTTTGAATCCTATGGATTTGTTCCCAGTCCATCTCAACAGGCTTATTTTCAGAGTATGGCTGAAGCCGGAGCAGTCATCGTCAGCGGCAGTCAGGCGCATCATCCGCAGACTATGGTTTTTGATGGAGACAGCTTTATTCATTTTGGACTTGGAAACCTATTTTTTGATCAGATGAGACTCCCGGACGGCTATGGCGTGCCGGTGTTTGATGCCGAAGATCTGCCGGTACCCGGTACACGGTTGGAATTTATTGACCGGCATATTTTCTACGATGGACGTTATTTGGGGACCGAGATCCTGACGGCCATGCTGGAGGATTACTCGCGTCCGCGGCCGATGACAGCGGACGAACGAAAGATATTACTGCGAGATACGTTTGAGTCCAGTGGATGGTAAGATAGAAGCATGAATTTGATGAGAGGTGGTTATGAAGAAATTTTACGATATTACAGTTACACTTGATAATGCTTTGCCAACCTGGCCTGGGGACCCGGAGTTGACGCTTGAACGGGTGAATAAAATTGAAGAAGGCCGGAATGCCAACGTTTCCCGGATTGATATGGGGGTTCACACCGGAACTCATGTGGACGCACCTTTTCATTTTTTGCAGGATGGGGACACCGTTGAAAATCTGGACCTGGGCGTGCTGATTGGCCCGGTGCAGGTGGTAGAGGTTGGTGATGAGGTGAATTTCATCACTGCTGAAGATGTGAAAGCGGCCGGATTGGTCCCGGGAATTGAGCGTGTGTTGTTCAAAACGCGCAGCTCAAAATACTGGCACGAACCGGAATTGAAATTCCATACAGATTTTGTTGGAATCACCGAAGATGGGGCAAAGCTGCTGGTGGCTCTGGGAGTGCGCTTTGTGGGCGTGGATTATCTCTCCATTGCTCCTTATAAGCAAAGTCGTCCCACACATGAGGCTTTCTTAAAACATGCAGTAGTTTTGCTGGAAGGGGCCGATCTTACAGAAGTTCCTGCCGGAATTTACCGGTTGATTTGTCTGCCGCTTAAGTTAGGCAGCACGGATGGGGCTCCGGCACGGGTGGTACTGGAAACGCTTTGAACCGGTGGAATTGGATGAAGGTTTCAATGAGCAGGAAAATCCTGCTCATTGTTGTTTATGGCTGAAGAGTCGAAAAGGATGGGTTTGAGCAGGCTGTTGTCGAAAAAGGCAATTCTTTCGGGACCTGAGCGTTCCAGGGCGTGTTCCACAGTATAGGCATCACTTCGTAGCTGCGCAATGTGAATTCCTCTACAATTTTGTGGGTAATCCTCCAGATATTTGCAGCCACGGCGCAATAATTTAATAGCTCCCCGGTAATTCCCGTGAAGAATATGATAATAAGCGACTCCAATTTGGAGAATTCCCTGATAGAGGCTTCGAATTGGCTGCGTTTCTGCTCGCCAGGCATCTTCCAATGCTTCGTGGGCAAGAAAGTAGTCACCCTGATTGAAAAGCTTTAATCCCTGCAATGCCCGGGGATGAAGCAGGTCGGAACATTCGTTTCTATTCCCGTCTTGTGAGGTGTCAGGTGTGGTCTGCATTCAAAGCGCTTTTTTGTTCAGAGTAGTCGCAAAATCAATTCTTGACAAAGAATTGTATCAGATTGAAAGTTTGGCCGGTTATTAAATAGCAACTGGGATGCAAAACCAGGTTGAATTATGATAGGATTCTTTTAGAAATTTCCGGGTAAGGAAATTTGTTCTCGTCCTGACCATATTAATGGTGAAAGTTAGATGGTGTGAGACAATGTAACTTTTTCTGATAAACAGCATCCAAATGAATTGAAAATCTTTGTAGCAGCAGGAGCAAAAATGGAATTAAATTTATCTGATTTGTCATCGATGAGTTCACAGGCTAGCCAAGAGCCTGTCGAGGTAAAGGTGCTTGTTTTGGGATCCGGCCCGGCCGGGTTAGCTGCGGCGTTATATGCTGCTCGTGCTGAGTTGCACCCGGTTGTTCTAACCGGGATGGAAATTGGCGGTCAGGCGGCTGTAACCCATATCATTGAGAATTATCCGGGCTTCCCGGATGGAGTGGGCGGGCAGGAAATGGCAGAACTTTTCCAAAAACAAGCTGAAAGGTTTGGAGCGAAGTTTGAATTTGATTCTGCCACAGAAGTGGATCTGTCCAGTCGGCCGTTTCGGGTTAAATCTTACAATGGACAATATCTGGCGGAAACGTTAATCATTACCACAGGTGCCCATCCTAACCATTTGAATGTTCCGGGTGAGAAGGAATTGACAGGGCGCGGCGTTTCTTACTGCGCCACTTGTGATGGCTGGTTTTTCAAGGAAAAAGATGTGGTGGTAGTTGGTGGTGGCGACAGCGCACTGGAGGAAGGGCTTTTTCTGACTCGCTATGCTAAATCCGTGACCATTATTCACCGCCGTGATCAACTCAGAGCCGGTGCAATTCTACAATCGCGGGCGAAGGACAATCCGAAAATTAAGTTCATCTGGGATACGATCGTGACGGAAGTGGTAGGCGAGGAAGCAGTTAAGGGAGTTCAGTTGAAGAACAAGAAAACCGGTGAAGAAAGTGTTCTACCGACCGATGGCGTTTTCATCTTCATTGGATATACACCTAACACGCAGATGTTTGAAAAACAGCTTGCTTTTGATGGCAACGGTTATCTGGTTACCAATAATTTGATGGAAACCAGTGTCCCCGGAGTGTTTGCTGCCGGTGAAGTAAACGACCCGAATTTCCGCCAGGTGATTACATCAGCCGGAATGGGAGCAGCAGCGGCCATTCAGGCAACACGTTTCATTGAGAGTCATAGCGCTTAATTCCCAACGCTGTTCATGAAATTTAAATAATCAGGCGCACCTTTGAAGGTGCGCCTGATTGGTAGTTGTAATAAGGGTATCTGAAAACCTATGGTGCTGGTGTAGTTACGCCAGAGCCTGCCCAACTGAATACCCGCTGCATACTCGCTGTGCCGAAATTTTCCCAAATCGGCTCGCCATCGGCGTCGGTACCCGCCTGGCGGACTGCTACTACCCACCAGCGAATAATGTGTGGCGTGGCGTCCGGGGGTTGGAAAGTGTTTGGAACAATAAATTTTGTGTCCGTAACATATTCCACCTGTGTGAGATTTGTGCCGCCGGATACATCCTGAATATTTACCGCATAAGCTTCGTTTTGGCGGAGCGTCCCTACAGATGCCCATTGTAAAGTGATGGTCTCATTACCAACGTTGAACGATTCGCCGTCAGCGGGCAAAAGCAGATTTGGAGCCGGGTAAGGTGGCGGTAAGGTTGGGGTGGGTGTAGGACCCGGGGTTGGGTTCCGCTCACAAAGTGGAATAACCAGAGGTTGCCCTTGATAAACAATGTCACTGGTCAGTCCATTCCATTCTTTGATGGCTTCCATATCAACGTTAAAGTTGCGTGCGATGCCGCTAAGCGTGTCATTTTCGCCAACGGTATAGTCATATTTCTCGCAGGCTGCGTCTGTAGCTTCCACACCGCTGAGCGTTGAGGTGGGCTGTGGAGAGGCGGTTGGGGTGGGCTGTGGAATCAGAAGTGTTTGTCCGACGGACAGACTGGTGCAGTCTGCTGAAAGATCATTCAGAACAACGATACTTTGCACCGACACATTGAAGAAAGCTGCAATAGAACTGCAATAATCGCCCGACTGTACCTGATATTCAATCGGGGGCAGGGGGGTGAAGGTGGGAACCTGAGTAGGCGTTAAGGTTGCCGTTGGGGTCAGGGTCATTGTAGCCGTTGCGGTTTCGGTAGGCGTAACCGTTGGTTCAACCACTCTGCCGGTGCCTTGCAGCACAGCAAACACGAGACCTGCTCCAATTGCAAGAACGATAATCACTAAACCAATAGCAATCGGAAGGCTTAAGGTCAGTTCAGGCAATTTCGCTCCCTGTACCTTTTTAGCAGTGCTTTTGGGGGATGAGGAAGCTTCATTTTCCGGGAACGTGCGACCGCACACTAAACAGCGGGTTGCATTTTCACTCAACCGTGTGCCGCAAGTTGGACATACTTTGTTTTTCGAATTTGTAATATCGGGACTCATAGGAATTTTCACCTGTTTTTTTTCACAGACGTGGAATTATACCATAATCCTCATCTGTATCTTTGAAGATCAATGATCTTATGTTATCCTCTAATTCGGTATGATTCCTTTCAGTATTTACCTTCATATTCCATTTTGCAGACATCGCTGCAACTACTGCGATTTTAACACATATGCCGGACAAGAGAAACAGATTCCGGCTTATTTGGATGCTTTGCGGCATGAAATCGCGATTCTTGGACAGGCTGCAGGGATTCGGCTACCTGTCCATACAATATTTTTTGGGGGAGGTACACCTTCATTAATTGCCCCTGGCGAGATTCATCGGGTGTTGAAGCAGATTGAGAAGGAATTTGATCTTCTTCCGAATGCTGAAATTACCATGGAAGCCAATCCGGGGACCGTTTCCCGAACACAATTGGAGGCACTGCGTACAGCAGGTGTGAACCGGATAAGCTTTGGAATGCAGTCATCTCATCCGGAAGAACTGCAACTTTTGGAGCGGATTCATGCTTTTGAAGATGTAATTGACGCGGTGCGATGGTCGCGGCAAGCCGGATTTTACAATCTTTCACTGGATTTGATCTTTGGGCTTCCATTTCAGAGTTTAGAGCGCTGGAAAACAACACTGGATCATGCCATTTCACTGAAAACGGAACACCTTTCTCTGTATTCGCTGACAGTTGAACCCGGAACACGGTTGAATGCCTGGGTTCAAAAGGGAATTGTACCTGCTCCGGATGATGATAAAGCGGCTGATATGTATGAATACGCAATGGTGCGCCTGGCACGGGAGTGTTTCCGGCAATATGAAATTTCTAATTGGGCCAGGGTAGATAATTCCGGAAAAGATTATGCCTCGCGGCACAACCTTCAATACTGGCTGGATCAGCCTTATCTCGGTTTGGGCGCGGGAGCACATGGTTATGCCGGGGGTGTACGAACTGCGAATGTGAATGCAATTGGCCAGTATATCCGGATGATGAAAAAAGAGAACTCTTCCGTGTTTCCGCTCAGTCCGGCCAATCGGGTTTTTGAAAAAATTAACCGGGAGACGGAAATGCAGGAATGGATGATGGTTGGACTGCGATTGACGGAACAGGGTGTATCACGCGCAGCGTTTTGGGCGCGTTTTAGTCGTCAGATGGAGGCTGTCTTTGGGGAGGAGATCGAGAACCTGCTTGAGTTGGGGCTGTTGGAATGGTTTGGCGACCAGCAGGATAGGCTGCGGCTGACGCATCAGGGAAAGCTGCTTGGAAACCAGGTCTTTATGCAGTTCGTGGGGGATTAGGAAAATCAAGAAACAATCACGCGAGTTCCCATTCCGCGGGATTCCATTTTGTCCATTTCGGCGACCGGAGTTGTCCAACGGAAAATCCATTTTGCTTCATCATTGCGCATATTTACACAACCGTGGCTCATCCGGGTGCCAAAATTGGTATGCCAGTAAGTTCCATGGGTAGCAACCCCTGTTTCTTCAAAGAAACAGACCCAGGGTACGCCAGGGAGTTCGTAATAGTCTTCTGCATTGTAATCGCTGCGCAGATGCCCATCTCCCATGTGTTTGGAAGGCATTTTGGAAAAGACATTGAAAGTGCCTGTGGGGGTGTCCCAGCGCGTTTCGCCTTTAGGCTTGTAGTTCAATCCGGAAGAGATTTTGGTGTCCATCACGATTTTGTCCCCTTCGTAAGCGGTCAATCTCTGGCGGGCGATGGATATCTCAATCCGTTTTTCGTACGCGGGAACATCAGGAGAGATGGGCGTCAGTTCATTGGCAGGAATCGGACGAAAATGAGAGGCTTTGGCCCAATATTTATAAGAAGAATCCAGTTCATCTTCAATTAAATACCACGGTTCTCCGTCGGGGCCGGTGTCTACATCTACCAACCAATGTGTAGATTGGTAATAGAGCCGGTAAAGATCTGTCCAGCCGTTGTAACTGGCATATCGTTTGGAGGTTGTAAAAGGAACGGTAACTTCGGCCAGCTGTTTCTCTTCGGGAATGGAGTAAAGGATAGTGTTTTCCCGGCTGCGGACGCATTGGAGGTGGGCACTGTGAACATATCCACCCCAGACTCTGTACCAGATGGGATTATATTCCGGCCCGTGCTCGGATTCCACCTCGTAATAGAGGTGGATCAGTTCGTCTTGATAGCGCTGATAGAGAATTTTGCTTTCATCCCAGGGCTGACTGTAAACGCTGACAGAGTAAACGCAAACTCTGGCAATATCCCCACCCATTGGCATAGAAGAATCTTCACTTAAACTGTTAGAACGATTCTGGTGTAAAACAGGAAGGAACGCCAGGTTTGCCGAACCCAGTGCGCTCAATTTAAGAAAGTCACGACGGGAGATTTTGTGGGTCATTTCACTGCATTATACCAATAAAATTGGATGAATCAAGGCAGATTTATAATTTTTTTAAGAACGTCATACAGCAAGTGCGCCGAACATGAGCATTAAATGGGAGAAATATTCCCATCCAGATTCAGTGTGCGCAGGAAAGCGCGTACTACATTCGGATCAAACTGGGAGCCTGATTGAAAATTCAATTCCTGGACAGCATCACGGGGTGGTTTGGCGGCGCGGTACACGCGCCGATCAATCATAGCGCCATAGGCATCTACCACAGATAAAATACGCGCTCCAAGCGGAATCTGGTTACCCCGTAAACCCTCCGGGTAGCCGTTTCCGTCAAAATGTTCATGATGAAACCGGATAAATGGGATGGCGGACTGTAGTTTTTTAATGTGAGAAACAATATCGGCACCGATTTCGGGATGTCTGCGCATTTGCTGCCATTCCAGCAGGTCCAGTTCAGCGGGTTTGTGGAGGATATTATCGGGGATTCCGATCTTACCGATGTCATGCAGCAGGGCTGCCCATCCGATCACCTCTACTTCAGAGGAACTGCATCCCATTTGAATGGCGACGGATGTCGCCCATTTCATCAACCTGCGGCTGTGGTCAGATGTGTAGGTATCTTTGGCGTCGATTGCTTTTGCCAGCGCAAGGATAGATTGCGTATAGGCATCTTCGAGGTCGGAAGAAAGCTGAATATTCTCCAAAGCAGCACCGGCCTGCTGACAAAATACCTGGAGGGCCTGCTTTTCTATGTTTCTAAAAGCTTTGTTTCCATTTTGAAAGCATAACCCTACTGCGATCAACTGGCTGTTAGCAAATATGGGACAGGTGATGGATGAGTAGGTGTAGGGAGGAGAGGGTTGAACGCCGGAATTATTTTGGGGGTTTATTTCCCAATCAAATTCAGCAATTTCAAGTGGGTTGCTGATGCGAAGCAGGTCCTGCAAGGATTGGATCGCATGCCCATAACCATTCTCGTGGTCCATATTTGTCCATATGCGGGTTAATGTATTTTTCTCTGAGACGGAAAAAAGATAAGCATGTTCCGCCTGGCAAAGCTCAATCAGGCCTCCTCCAATTACAGAAGCTGCCGATGTGAAATTGACAGCGTGTTTTAGGGAAACGGAACTGGTGTTCAATAGCTGTAAAATATTTTGGAAAGAGCTTTGTTGTTGAGAATTTTCTCCAGAACGCCACCGTGTCAGGTCCCGTGCGATGCCTTCGATGGCGATAATCTCATCCTCTGAATTGTATACGGGCAGACTGATATGCTCTGTAGCGCTGGGTCCCGTATGATTTTCAAAACGGAATGCTTTTAAGCCTTTCAATGAACTATTTTTTCCCAGTAGGGTTTTTAACGCTTCCGGATCGTAAGGAAATAAAAGTTTCAATCCCAGGTTTGCCCTGCGATAGTGTTCATCAGGGGTAAAGCCTGTGATCTGCTCGATGGCAGGATTGACAAATTCAAACCCCGGAGTTGGAAAAAGCCGGTACCGATAAACTACATCTGGGGTTTGCAGGATAAGATGCTCAATTTTTGTGAAGTGATAAGAAGGAGGATTCTCATCCGATTCGTTTTTTAATTGAGGCGCATTGTTGAAGGTATCGTTCATGATTATAGGATGTACAAGAAATATGCCAGTTTGAGGTTGTTGAAGGACATGGGTAACTTTGATTTTTGATTAAAATTGGGGAACGGTGGCTTATAAACAACAGTGGTGAAAATTGGTTTTCTGCTAACGGAGAACGAATGTTTCGGTTTTTATATAGTAAAATTAGCGGGGGATTTTCAAAATATTGTTTGGTTTTACCGCTGCGGCTTTGTCCGCAGGAAATTAATTGTGAGTTGGATGGGAGAGTTTTATGGCAAGAAGGATAAAATATTTGAGAAACATCATTTTGTTGGTGGCCGTAGTGGCACTGTCTGCCTGCACGGCGGCACCGGCAGTTGAAGTGTCCCCCACGATGGATCCGGACGAAGTGGTTGAAGTGGCCATTAAGACATTGGCGGCGCGAATGACGGCGGAAGCCCTTGCAAACCCAACAGCGACTCCGCTGCCGCCTACCGCGACCCCTGTGCCGACTGAGACAGCTATCCCAACTGCAACCGTTCCTCCGGAACCCACGGCGACATTAACCGCGGAGTATTCTAACAAGGCGGAGTGGATCTACACCAGCACTTTCCCGGAAAACCGGCGTGAGTTCCATCCCAATGAGATTTTTAATATTGCCTGGGGTTTGAAGAATGTTGGAAATGTAGCCTGGCACCCGGACTATAAATTGATCTGGGTGGGTGGGGACCACTTTACCGATGTGACGGAGATACCGCTGGGTAAAGCGGTTGCTCCGGGCGAATCCTGCCAGTTCACTTTGGGCGCGTTCGGATCCGAAGATATGAATCAGCATACCACTTATTGGCAGTTAGTGGATCAAAGAGGTTATATTGTTCCGGGCGGCAGCGTTAGCTTTACCTATCAGCCAATTTAGAGCGATTTGTTCTTGAACTATTCTTGCTAGAGTAGTTTTGAATATCAAGAAGCCCGTAAAAACCGGGCTTCTTTTGTTTTAAATCAATGAGTAGTCAATCGGGAAAACAGTTGATAAATCTTGCTTCGGATCCAATTTTGGGGTAGGACATTCAGCAGATAACAACATGACCAATCATGTTTCGTTTGTGATTATTGTAACTTGTTTCAAGATTTATAAACCATAGAATAAGATTATAAGGAAATATGTTTCCGATGTATGACATTGATAGCTTGACAAAATTATTGCTTAATTTCTGTTTCCCCTCTTCTTTTCAAAAGAAAACTCTATATTCATACCTTTTTATTGCTTATTGTGCTTTTAAACCGATTAAGTTTTAGAGGTGCTGTTTTTGTTTTTATCTATAAAGATTAGTTTGATTATTACCGGATCGTAATTAGAAATACCAGATAATCGAAACAAAATCTTTAGAGAAAACAGTATTACTGGAATATTAATGGTGAACCAGCACATTATTTTTTTAATTGGATCATGGATCGGCATGTGCCGGTGATTATGGTCTTATCGCTTCTTTAAAAAGTGTGTAGGCATCAGTTAAAGGAATTTATTAAGCGAAAAAGTGTGTTGGATTTCAGCTGTTTAATAACCGGTATTCCAAAAATGTGATCTGGGAAACATTTTCAAAAATGAAAAGAAGGGAGTGTGCAACCGATTTTGATTGACTGATTTGTTGGACCCAAAATGGGAAACTGTCTGATAAAAAAGGAGAAAATAATGAGAAAGTTGAAATTTGGCTTACTGAGCTGCCTGATTGTAGTTATGATTTTAGTAACCGCCTGCCAACCTGCTCAACCCGCTGCGTCTGGTGAGGAAGCAGCACCTGCTGGAGCTGATGAGCCTGTTGTAGAAGAAGTATCATCTGGTCCGGATGAGGTCGTGATTGGAGTGTATGAACCCATGACCGGTGCTCAGGCAGCAGGGGGCGAACTGACCATGCAGGGCGTTAACCTGGCTTATGAGCAGCACAAAGAAGTGCTTGGAACCCCGATCCGGCTGGTGCTGGTGGACAACCGCAGCGATAAAGCAGAATCGGCAACTGCTATGACCCGTTTGATCGAGCAGGAAGGGGCGATTGCGGTTATCGGAAGCTATGGCAGCTCCAACTCCATGGCAGGCGGCGAGGTATCTGAAAAAGCCGGCATCCCGGTAATGGGTTGTTCACCGACCAATCCGCTGGTTACCTCTGATAAGGAATATTACTTCCGGGCGTGTTTCATTGATCCTTTCCAGGGGCGTGTGATGGCAAAATATGCCTATGAAACTCTGGGGGCGACAAAAGTTGCCATCATTCAGGATGTTGCGCAGGACTACTCGGTAGGTCTGGCGGCCTTTTTCAAACAATCCTGGGTTGAGCTGACCGGAAGTGAAGACGGCATTGTTGCAGAAACCTCCTACCAGACCGGCGATCAGGATTTTACCGCCCAATTGGGTTCGGTCCTGGCTCAAGAACCGGATGCAATCTACGCCCCTGGGTACTTTGGCGACGCTGCGCTGTTGGTGAAACAGGCGCGCGAGTTGGGCTTTACAGGCCCGATCATGGGCTCTGATGCCTGGGAAGCTCCTGAACTGATCGAGATCGGGGGAGATGCTGTAAACAGTATTTTGATCAGCACGCACTATCACCCGGATGCGGCTCTAAGCGAGGCTTCGGCGCCTTTTGTGGAAGCGTTTGAAGCAAAATTTGACGAGCGTCCGAGTGCGTTCGCGGCGCTTGGCTATGATGCTTACATGCTGGTTTACACGGCCATCGAGAATGCCAATTCTTTCGATCCTGCGGCAATTCGCGATGCCATGGCTGCTACCAAAGATTATCCGGGTGTGACCGGAACGATCACCCTGGATGAAAATGGCGATGCGGTCAAAGATGCTGTGATTCTCACTGTTGAGAATGGTGAATTCAAATACCTGACAACTGTCAAACCGTAAGATAAAAGCTTTTGAGAGGCACACCCCAATGTGTGCCTCTCTTTTACTATTTTTGTATTTAACACTAATAAAAATATTGTGGTTTGTCCTGTTAATCATTCTGGAGTCAATCGATGACTTTACCCTTATTTTTCCAACATCTGGCCAATGGAATATCCCTGGGAAGTCTATATGCACTGATCGCGATCGGTTACACGATGGTCTATGGCATCCTGCGTCTGATCAACTTCGCCCATGGCGATGTGGTTATGCTGGGAGCCTACATGGCATTCTACCTGGTCGCTATCTTTCATTTGCCCTGGTGGATTTCCTTTCCGGTTGCCATCGTGATCACCGCTGGAATGGGGGTCGTGATAGAGCGCGCGGCCTATAAGCCTTTGCGTGAGTTTCCAAGGATTAATTTGTTTACTTCTGCTGTAGCGGTTTCGTTTTTAATTGAAAATCTTGGCATTGTGATCTTTGGCGGGCGTCCCAAGGCATTTCAGCGCCCGGCTTTTATGGATATTCCCCTGCAGATTGGGCAAGTAACCATTGTCAGTTATACCCCAGTTATCATCATTACGGCGATTGTGCTGTTTGCAGGATTGTTGATCCTGGTCAATTACACTAAAACCGGTAAAGCGATGCGTGCCCTCTCGAAAGACATTGAAACTACCGGTTTGATGGGGGTGGACACCAACCGTATTATCTCGATTGCTTTTGCGGTTGGCTCGGCACTGGCCGCGGCAGGGGGTATCCTGACGGCGATCAAGTTCCCCCAGATCAACCCGTTGATGGGCGTTATGCCGGGGCTCAAGGCTTTCATCGCGGCAGTGCTGGGCGGGATCGGCAACATCCCCGGCGCTATGATCGGCGGTTTTATCCTTGGCATCAGTGAAATCCTGATTGTGGCCTTTCTGCCCGACCTGGCAGGCTATCGTGATGCTTTTGCCTATAGCATCCTAATCCTGCTGCTGCTGTTCCGGCCGACCGGGATCATGGGCGAAATTCAGGGAGAAAAGGTGTAGACATGATAAAAATCTCAAGGAACACCATTCTTTCGATCATTGCCCTGGCTGCGGTTGTGGGTTTTATGGTTTACGCCGAGAATACCTTCAACCCTTACCTGCTGCGGATTTTGAACCTGTGTGCGGTGTACACTATCTTCGCAGTCACTTTCAACCTGGTTTATGGCTTTACGGGCCAGTTCTCGCTGGGACACGCCGGTTTTGCGGCTGTTGGAGCTTATATCGGCGCGCTGCTCACCATGTCACCGACCCAAAAGCAGGCCAACTTCTTTCTGGAACCGATTGTCCCCTTTCTGGCGAATATTGAACTCCCTTTTATTCTGGCGATCATTATCGGGGGTTTGGGGGCAGCGCTGGTCGGCTCGCTGGTTGCCTGGCCCGCTTTGCGGCTCAAAGGAGATTATCTGGCAATCGCTACCCTGGGATTCAGTGAGATTATCCGTGTCCTGCTGGTCAACATGCAGCCGGTTACCAATGGCGCGCTGGGGCTGAAGGGCATTCCGGAATACACCAATCTCTATTGGAGCTGGGGACTGGCTGCGGTATGTATTTTTGTGTGCAAGCGACTGGTTGACAGTAATTACGGCCACGCGCTTAAAGCCATTCGCGATGATGAGATTGTAGCAGAAGCGTTGGGTGTGCGGTTGAGCTATCATAAAATGCTGGCTTTTTTCACTTCTGCATTTTTCATTGGAACGGCAGGAGTGCTGTTTGCCAACTTGATCAGCACAATCGATCCCAAGGTATTCCTTTTTTCTCTGGCGTATCAAATTGTAGGAATCACCGTGATGGGGGGTATGGGCAGCCTGACTGGGAGCGTGATAGGGGCTTTTCTGTACACCATTTTTCTCGAATTCCTGCGGCCGATTGAGTCGCCGTTCAACATTGGTTCAATCCAGGTGCCGGGTATCCCCGGAATGCGCATGGTAATTTTTTCGTTTTTACTGCTGATGGTAATCCTGTTTTACCGGCGCGGCCTGATGGGCAACGCCGAGTTTAATTGGGACTGGGTGGTGGAAAAAGTTGGCTCTCTGCGTGGACTTTTCGGCGGACGTGGAAAAGTTGGCGACGGTCCAGCCGGGAAGGAGGATTGACATGGCGCTCTTGAAACTCGACAACACCGTCATGCGGTTTGGCGGGCTGACAGCCGTCAATAAATTCTCCACCGAGATCTCGGATAACGAACTGTGCGCTCTGATTGGCCCCAATGGTTCGGGAAAGACGACAATTTTCAATATCATTACCGGGATCTACACCCCGACCTCCGGCAGCATCCATTTCAATGGCGATGACATCACCGGGAAGCGCCCCGACCTGATCACCAAACTGGGCATCGCGCGCACTTTCCAGAATATCCGGCTGTTCAAGGGATTGAATGTGGTTGAGAACGTGGAGGTGGGGCACCACTTGCGGTTAAAATCGGACCCGATGTCCGCGATCTTGAACCTGCCCGGCTATAAAACGGAAGAAGCTGCAATCCGCAAAGAAGCTCTCGAACTGCTGGAATCGCTTGAGCTGGAGCACTTTGCCTACGAAGTGGCTACCTCACTGCCGTATGGGCAGCAGCGCAAGCTGGAAATTGCCCGTGCCCTGGCTACCCGCCCGAAGCTGCTTTTGCTGGATGAGCCCGCGGCCGGTATGAATCCCAACGAAGCCGAAGAATTGATGCAGTTCATCCTACACGTACTCAAGGTTTTCAAGATTTCGGTATTCCTGATCGAACATCAGATGCGGGTGGTAATGGGGATCTGCCCCAGGATCATTGTGATTGATCACGGGGAAACCATTGCCGAGGGTACGCCGGATGATATCCAGAACAATAACCGGGTGATCGAAGCTTACTTAGGAGTAGACGATTATGCTGGAAATTAATAATCTTCATGTCCATTATGGCGGTATTCACGCTCTGCAGGGCATCTCGCTGGATGTCCCTGACGGAAAAATTATTGCTTTGCTGGGGTCGAATGGCGCCGGAAAAAGTACCACCCTGCGAACGATTTCCGGCATTGTTAAACCCGATGAAGGGGAAGTGGTCTTTAATGGTGAAAATATTCTGGGCCTCAAATCGTTTGAAGTGCTGCGCAAAGGGATCGCCATGGTCCCTGAAGGTCGCAAAGTGTTCCGTAATCTGACGGTTTTTGAGAACATTGAGATGGGGGCCTACATCCGCAACGATAAAAAAGAGATCGAAGAGGACATTCAGGACCTGTTTCGCTTGTTCCCCCGGTTGGAAGAACGCAAGAAGCAGAGTGCCGGGACGCTTTCGGGCGGCGAACAGCAAATGCTGGCACTGGCGCGGGCTCTGATCTCGCGGCCCAAATTGATCATGATCGACGAACCTTCGCTTGGCCTGGCACCGGTACTCTCCCAGAGTGTGTTGCGCAAGCTCAAGGAGCTTAACGAATCGGAAGGCCAGACCATTTTGCTGATTGAACAGAACGCGCGTGCTGCGCTGTCGATCTCCGATTACGCTTATATTCTGGAAACGGGCAGTATCGTCCTGCAAGGAAATGCCAACGACCTGATCAGGGATGACAGCGTGCGCAAGTCGTATCTTGGTGTGCATTAAGCTTCTTTTGGATGATCGCAAGATTACCTGCAACGTGTGCCGCCGGACGGTTTTACCGGCGGCGTGCGATTCTCTTGATAATGCTTGATTGAAAGGCTGTTATGACAAAATCTTCACCGGAACAGGACACATCTTTTTGGACAGGAATTGGCTTCCGGCGGCTGGTGGCCGGGATTACCGCGCTGGCGGTATTTGGGGTGTTGTTGTACTTTAATTCCCGCCCGGTCAACCGGCAATCGGCGTCCATGGTAACACCGCAGCAAACGGCTACTTCACAACCTACACGAGTTCCTATGTGGGATTTTGAGGTGAAGGACCTGGACGGCGAGACGATGAAGCTGAGCGATCTGCGCGGGCAGGTGGTACTGGTGAACTTCTGGGCTTCGTGGTGCCCTCCGTGCCGTGATGAGATGCCTCTGTTGCAGGATTTCTATCTGGAACACCGCGAGGACGGCTTTGTGCTGCTGGGAATCAACGTCAGTGAGGACGCCGACGATGCGGCTGCGTTCATGGAAGTGAACGGCTACCAGTTCCCGGTATGGCGCGACCCGCCCGGCAATTTATTGATTGAGCAGGGCCTGAACGGCCTGCCAGCCTCCGTACTGGTGGATGCCGAGGGACGCATTGCGCGCCGCTGGATCGGGCCCCTGGCGGAGGAGGATCTGACGAACACGGTGCTGCCGCTGCTGCTGGAGTGAGGAGAATGGTTAACAGCAACTTCCCTGCGAATCGGCAGGGAAGTTGCTGTCGGGGCGAGAGGATTTGA
>JAHDQE010000041.1 GCA_018433975.1 Ornatilinea sp.
GGGCTGCTAAATTCCGCGCCAAGGGCCTGCCGATCATCGGCGACGACATCAAGAGCCAGGTTGGGGCGACCATCACCCACCGTGTGCTGACCAGCCTGTTCGTCGACCGCGGCGTGCGCCTGGACCGCAGCTACCAGCTCAACTTCGGCGGGAACACCGACTTCATGAACATGCTGGAACGCGAGCGCCTGGAATCCAAGAAGATTTCCAAGACCCAGGCCGTTACCAGTATGCTGCCCTATGATATGGGCGCGGAAAACATCCATGTCGGCCCCAGCGATTACGTGCCGTGGCTGAAAGACCAGAAATGGTGCTACATCCGCATGGAAGGCACCACCTTCGGCGAAGTCCCCCTGAAAGCGGAAGTCAAGCTGGAAGTATGGGATTCCCCGAACTCGGCCGGCGTGATCATCGACGCCGTGCGCTGCGCCAAACTGGCCCTGGACCGCGGCTTCTCCGGCCCGGTGTACGGCCCGGCTTCCTACTTCATGAAATCCCCGCCGCGCCAGTTCAAAGACAACATCGCCCGCGATATGACCGAAGCTTTTATCCGCGGCGAAGAGTAATTTTCAGCCCTGTTTTAAAATGCAAACCTGCCCGCGAGGGCAGGTTTTTTTGTCTTAACAGGGTGTGTAAGCCTAGAAAGGTTTGCTGTTGAAGCGCCGGATGTAGAGTTCATCCACCGCGCAGCGATCCGGCAGGCCCAGCAGGAAAAGCGCCCCCTGGGCGATATCCTCCGGGCGCATCAGGACGCTGCGGTCCAGATCGGGGCGGGCATCCACCACCAGGCCGGTATCCGTGCCGCCGGGATGGATCAGGCTGACGCGGATGTTGTAGGGCTGGGCCTCGGCGACCAGAGTCTTGGTCATTCCCACCACGGCGTGCTTACTGGCGGCATAGGCGGACTGGTCGATGTAGCCTTTGAAGCCGACCACACTGGAGATGTTGAGGATGGCCCCGGAACGGGCCGGAACCATGCGCTTTAACGCCTCCCGGCAGCACAGGTAGGTGCCGCGGGCATTGATCTGAAGAATCTGATCGTAATCCTGAGTGGAAAAATCCTTGAAGGGGCCAAACAGGCCGATCCCGGCGTTGTTGACCAGGATATCCAGCTTCTTGAAACGGGAATCCACAAAGCCAAACAGTTCCAGGATGGAAGATTCCTGCGCGATGTCGGTAACGAACGGGAGGCAGCGCTCTCCCAGCTCCTGTGCCACGGCCTCGATCTGGCCGGCGGTGCGGGCGGCGAGCACCACGGTCGCGCCGTTCTCCACCAGCGCGGCAGCGATGGCCCTACCGATGCCGCGACCGGCACCGGTCACAATGGCGACCTGTCCTTTCAGATCCACACTGATCTTGCTTTCACTCATCTTCCCTCCATAATTGCATGCTTTGAAGTGTCTTTGACCCCGGGTATTGGGGATGATCCGGATCGAAAACCAATTTTTATTTTAGCACAGGAGCTTCCCGGTGATATTTCGTTAAAACGCCCGGCAGAATGCTCTGCCGGGCGCGGGATGGATCTTTGATTTCGGATTTTCAGGGGGCGGGCGCTTTAGAGCGGCTCGGCGATGACAAACAGGCGTCCCCAGGAATCCTCACCGTCTTTCGCGATGCAAGTCTGGAACACCAGCAGATCTTCTTCCAGGCCGTAGGTCCGGTCGAACAGGTCTTTTGCGGTCAGGATGGGGGCGATTTCCTGCAGGCCAATGAATTCGGTGCTGATGCTGTCGGGGTTGATAGCCCGGTAACGCTGGACTTCCCGGACCCGGTAGCGGGTGGAAGTTCCGTCGCCATACACGAGGGTGATCTCCCGGCCTTCTTCCAGGTCGAAAAAGGCACCCCCGGCCAGGTAATTGTGGGCCATGAGCCCGACGGTGTTATGTTTCTTGCCCAGGGAAAATTGGGTGGCTACATCGGGCTGCTCCGAGACATAGGCGGGGTTGTCGGCGGGCTGCTGGACCACGGGAAGCGCCAGGAGGTCTTTTACGTAGACCCCAACCACCTGATCAGGATTCCCGTTTGCCACGCCCGCGGAGAACGTGCCGAAGGAAGGCAGCGGCGCGCGGGGCTCCGGCGGCAGGGCCGGCCAGCCGGGACCGCCCCCGGGGGAAGATGCCAGCACCCCCGAAGTGGGGAAAATCAGGGCGATTAAAACCAGTATCCAGATCCAATTTACCAACCTATAAAGTTTTGTTCGTTTCATCCTGCTCCTTCAAAATCCCTGCCGGCGCAGACCGGCACACGGGGTGCCATCCGGGTTCCCATTGGGGGAATCTGAAGCGCGGGTGTGCCGCAGGGGGAGTTCAATTCATTCCAGAAGATACTTTGAGACAGCCGGGCGGGATCGCCGGTGCGTTAATCTTAGTTTGTATATCATAAATGTCGGATTCGTGTCAAGCAAAGCCCCGCCCGGCGGTGCCGAAACAGGAGGAATGTCACCCCCAGGAGGGTGATTCTGCATGGAAATTTCCGGCTTGCAGGTCGATTTGTGATATAATTTTCCTCGCCCTCAAGGGCCCGTAGCTCAGCGGCAGAGCACGCGGCTCATAACCGCTTGGTCGTAGGTTCGAATCCTACCGGGCCCACAATTGAACATTTTTTTAAGGCCAAATCGTGCCAGAAACCCTTATTAGACAAGGGTTTTTTTAAGTGATATGGGGAAAATATGTTAAGTTCATCAGGAAATCTTTCTAACCTTGGAGAGGTTCAAAGGTGGGGGATTGATATCCTCGTTGCAATAATTTTCTTTGCTTTTGGCAGATATTTTGATAATTGGATAAGAGAAAGAAACGAGATCATGAAATTTTTGTTAGTTTGAAATCTTTACTACCTAATGAAAAAATGATTTTGTTAAAAGATTTATCATTGGCTAGAAATATTTCATCAAACACTTTTTCATTTCTGAATGATTTTTATAAGTATTGCAATTATCCTGATATCAAATTCTACAACAAGGATTTAGAAGAATCGAAGAATTTACTTCACATTTCAATTAGCAACTTAATTGATGGTTTAAAAATTCATTACGACGAGAAACGTAGTTCATCAGGAGCTGTTTATCATTGTTTTAACAATGAAAGATCAACAGCCATAATTCAAGAACAGTCTAATAAGGTTTTTAATTGTTATGTAGAATTTGTGGTTCAGGAAAGAAATTTATTGTAATTTCTTTGTAACAAGCAAAATTCCGTCCTTACGTGCCGGAATTTTGCTTTATCTGCATAGCTATATTTATTAAATTGTCCAATAATTCAACTTGAGAAACTTGACCGGCAGCTACTTTACCCCCAAGGTTTGCGATCTTTTCCCCCACATCTTGACTTGATAAAACACCATAAACTCCATCAGTAATGCTTAAATTTGCATGCATTAAATTCTGACTGACAGCTTTCAAATCTGCCACATCTTGAGATTGTTTGATTGAATATACTGCATTCCCATGTCGGAATTTATGCGGAGAGTGATAAGGCAATCCCACCCGATCAAGCCATTCTTTTAAATCCTTCCTGGCCCTGGAATCACGATAATTCCCGGTATTTTGAATGGTTGAATCGAATAATCCGGTTTCTCGTGATAAAGGAGCGAACCAAGCGAAATGATCCGGCAAATGTCCCCGGATTGTTTTATCCCAATTGCTTACCACTTCCACAAGATCAGGAATATTTAAAAGAAATGTTGTTGCATGTTTGCCGTTTTTTGTATGAACTCCCAAATCAGGCCATTGCCTTACGGATAAATTGTTTAAGTTAATGGTCTTTATCAGCACCGGTGTTTATTTATGGTGGAAAATTAGCCTTTTACCGCGCCAGCCGTTAACCCTTTCACGAACCATTTTTGAAGCAGCAGATACAATATCAGGGCGGGCAGCGAAGCGATAATGGCTCCCGCCATCATTTCGTTCCAGGCAACACGAAATTCACCATTAAATGACGCGATACCGACCGGCAGGGTATACATGGCGGGAGTGGTGGTTAACCCCATTGAAAACAAATAATGATTCCAGGCGACCAGAAAGCCGAAGAGAGTGGTGGCGGCTATGCCAGGCAGTGCCAGTGGAAAAACTACCCTGACCAAGGCCTGAAAGCGGTTACAACCGTCGATTAAGGCCGATTCATCAATATCCACCGGAATCGAGTCAAAAAAGCCTTTCAGCATCCAGGTGCAGAATGGTAAAGAAAATGAGGTGTAGGCGAAAATCAAAGCTGGATAGGTGTTGATCAGATTGAGTTTTCGCATCATGATGAAATAAGGCAACAGTAATAAAATCGCGGGGACCATCTGGGTGAAAAGAAAGATAAACAGGACAAACTTGTTTCCCTTGAATTTAAAACGTGAAAAACCGTAAGCCGCCAGACTGGCCAGGACAATCGAAAGCAACGTGCTGCTCAACGAAACAATCAGGGAATTTGAAAACATCCTCGAAAAATTCCCATAGGTCCAAACTTTCGCGAAGGCTTCAAAATTCAATGAGGCTGGCAAAAAGGTCGGGGGATATAAATAGGTTTCCGGAATAGTTTTTAACGCGGTGATAATAATCCAGTACATCGGAAACAGGATCAATAGCAGCATAAAAAGTAAAAATAACAGAATCAATGATCGAAAAATAACCGTTGACGCAGTTAGCTTTTTTTTATTCAAAGTGAAAACCTTTCAGATCAGATCCAGGATAATTATTCTCGATCCAGAACCCGCATATAAAAAATAGTTAGCAGCAGAACAATTAGCAACATCAAAACCGCAATCGCGGCGCCATAGCCAAACTGGAAATTATGGAATGAAATGCGATAGATCAGGTTAGATAATAATTCCGTAGCATGGTTGGGGCCGCCGCCATCGGTTAATATCTGGGTTAAGTCGAATTGAACAAATATCCAGATGGTCAGCAGAACTGTCGTGACTGAAATAATGTTCTTCAGGTTGGGCAGGGTAACGTTCCTGAAAACCTGAAGGGCTGAGGCGCCATCCACCCAAGCGGCTTCAACCTGATCTTGCGGAATGGATTGCAAGCCAGCTGAAATCATCACCACGGCGAAAGGCATGCTGCGCCACACATTTACAAAAATAGCCGCGGGCAGGGCCAGATCAGGATTGCCAAAAATGGTGATGTTGGTAGTGGTTAACCCCGCGTTGCGTAAGAGCACATTGAAAACGCCATATTGCGCGTTTAAAATCCATTTCCAGGTCGCGCCGGTTACCACAAAGGAGATGGTCCAGGGAATCAGAAAGATGGTGCTGAGCAGACGACGCCCTTTCATCCAATCCGCGTTGAGGATTAAAGCAATGATCATCCCCAACACCAGCGAAAGAGAAATACTGACCACGGTATAAATCAGGGTTATTTCTAAAGAATTGATGAAATAAGGGTCTTTAATCGCCGTGACAAAGTTCTTTACCCCAACAAACGTTTGTGAAAAATTGATCCCAACTTTAAAAAAGCTCAAGCGGATCGCGTAACCTATCGGATACGCTAAAACCAGCGTAAATATCAGCAACGCCGGTAAAACAAATGCCCAACCCATCCAATCATCTTTGGTAATATTGAAAAAACCTGAATTTTTTTTCGTTGGGGTTGGCTGGTGTTTTTTTTCTGCCATATTATTCATCGTCGCCCTTTAACGAGCGTAATTCATTAGGTTTTGAATACAAAGATCAGTTGGGTAGTTGCCCAACGGTCATCTCGTTGAGCAACTACCCTGCGTTCCAGTTTGTTAATTATTTCTGAGCTAAAACTTCGCGGATTTGGGCCGCGGCATTCTGCAGAGCGGCTTCGGGTTCAGTTTGGCCTAACAGGGTTGAGGTCAGCGCATCCTGAATGAAGGTGGAACACTGGCTCCATTCGGGGAAGGTTGGGTAATAGCTGACCGCGTTCGGGATACCTTCTTCGATCATCACTTTCGCCACGGGATATTTCTCCAGATCAATCTGGCTCAGGGCGGTTTGGGTTGTGGGCATCATGGAGCCTTCTTCGAAGAATTGCAGCTGGCTTTCGGGTTCGCTCATAAATTTGATGAACTCCCAGGCGGCATCCGCATTCTTAGAACCATTACCAATGGCAAATTCTGATCCACGGCCAATTGTAGGCCCAGGAAAAGCTACAGCGATCAAATTGGGTTCGAGGTCGGGGTTGGCGGCAATTAATCCACCATAAGTGGCGTAAGGGCCTTCAATGTAAGCAACCTGTTCCTGCGCCATCAAAGCTACCTGACCACCGTAATTGACTTCAGTTACTCCAGGAGGCACAACTTTATCGGTGGTGACCAGACCGGTATAATAAGTGAAGGCTGCGATGGCTTCCGGAGAATCAATCAGGGTGTCAGAGTAATCCGCGTTGAAATAATCGGTTCCAAAAGCGGTGAACCAGGGCTGCATCCACTGCCAGCCGGGCCACATGGCGAATGCGTATTGATTATTGGCGGCGTCGGTCAGAGCCAGGTTGGCGGCTTTGAGATCGTCGATGGTCTTAGGAGGATTGTTGATCGGGTCCAGACCAGCAGCTTCCCAGAGTTTGGTGTTGAGGTACAGCACTAGGGCGTCACCTTCGTGCGGCATGGCGTAGATGGAGCCATCTACAGTGGCCGCGGAAACCATAAAATCAGTGAAATCGGAGATGTAGGCATCGCCACCCGCCTGGGCAATATAATCATCCAGGGGCAGGAAGGCGCCCAGAGCGACTTCAGATGAAATATCGGTCAGATTAACTTCCACGACATCTGGCGGATTGCCAGCCAGAACCTGGGTGTTTAATTTGGTGATTTTGTCGGCGTTCGCCACGGGTTCGAGCTCAACTTTTATGTTGGGGTTGGCGGCTTCAAACTTGGCAGCCAGGTTGGTTAAGGCTGTCGCGGCCGGTTCTTCGGCCAAACGCCAGGATTGGAAGCGGATGGTAACCTGTTCATCAGAAGCGGGAGCGGCTGCTTCGCTTTCTGCAGGTGTTTCAGGGGCAGCCTCTGGTTGAGAAGCTTCAGGTTGCGCGGCTTCAGGTTCTGAAGCGGCCGGAGCGGCGTCACCAGCGCACGCGGAAAGCAAAAGGGTCAAAACAATGATCAAACTGATCAAAATCGAATATCGTCTTAGTTTCATTCTTTCTCCATTAACTTGCGGAAAATGTTTTGAATAAAGTACGTGACACCAACCAGTATTATTAATGTTTTCTTTATTCCGGCCTCCTTTCAAAAATTATCGATGTCCTTTAAAGGGCGACATTTACAAAATTGATTTGTCCCATACGTTTTTAAACACATTCAGAAAATTCAGTCCCAATATTTTTTGAATATCCAACTCACCATAGCCCCGGCGGGCCAGTTCGACGGCGATATTTGGAATATCCAGTGCGTCTTCCAGCCCTTCCGTGGTCTTCCAGCCGCCCGGCAGCATGTATCCGCCGGCATGCCATCTGGATTCTTCGCGGCGGGTGAAGCCATGAAACAAATCAGTACCCAGGCCGACGTGGTCAACGCCCACCAGGTTAACGGTGTAATCCAGACAATCCATATAATCCGCCAGAGATGGGCGGCTGCCATCGACGCGGGTGGAACAGATGGCGGGGTGGCCATTAATGCCAATCACTCCGCCCGATTCGGCGATGGCCTTGAGAATGGTATCCGGAAAGTTTCGCCGAATGGAGCATTTTTCGAATGGATTGGTGTGGGTGGTTACCACCGGGTCTCTAGAAACCGCAAGAATACCCTCGGCGGTTTTCCAGCCGGCATGGCTGAGGTCAACCAGAATACCAGCCTGATTCATCACCAATACGGTCCGCTCGCCGAAATAAGTTAAACCCTCTTGCGGGTTTTCCATGCAGCCATCACCCGCCTGGTTGCGGCTCATATAGGTCAGCTGAGCAATCCGGATGCCCAGTTTGCGAAACAACCATAAATTAGTCCAGTCGACGCCCATGGGGGTAATGGTTTGCACACCCAGAATGATTCCGACTTTGCCTTCCGATTTGGCGCGTTCCAGGTCAGATGCTTTTTCAACCAGGCAGAGCAGATCAGGGTAAGCGAAAAGACCGGCGTAATATTCTTTCAAACGGTCGATCATTTTTTCGGATTGTTCATAATGCGCGGCCAGGGTAACATGGGCACCGGTGATTCCGGCTTTCGCAAGGTCTTCAAAACCATAGGTGGTACCTGCCATCGCGTCGATCACAATTGATTTTTGATAAATCGCTAAAGCTTCTTCTTTCGATAAAATAGTCATTGTTTACCTCCGGGAGGTGTTTTCCAGGTTTAGGATTGCCGTTGATTTTCGTAATCGACCACTTCGTGCATTAATTGATTCAACTGCTGGTAGGTCTGGCAGTATTTATCGAAATAAAAGTCGTAATCGGCTCGCGTGTCGGGTTTAGGAAGAATAACCTTGTCAAACTTAACCATCTGCGCGATAGCGGTGGGGAAATCTTCAAAAATGCCGACACCCACCCCGGCCCAGATAGCGGCGCCGATGGCGGTTTGTTCCTTTTCCGCGACCAGGTGAATGGGCAGGCCAATCACATCCGCTAAGATTTGAGTGGCTAATTCGCTGCGCACCATGCCGCCACTGGCTGAAAATTTCACAATTTGATAACCGCGCTCGGCCAACAACTCTAAAAACTGGCGGATGCCAAAAGCAATGGCTTCATAGAATGCCCGCAAAATATGGGCCGGTGTGTGCCATAAGCCCAGCCCCCACAGCGCACCTCTGGCGTTGGGATCGTGATAAATGGAGCGAGAGCCCTGAAAAAATTCCAGAGCCACCAACCCCTTGCTGCCGGGTGGTAACAAGGCGGCTTCTTTTTCGAGGCGGTTCTGGACTTGCTGAAAAGTGTCAGGGGATCCATCGGAGATTTTTGAGATAAACCATTGAACAACGCTGCCGGTGGTGGTTTGCCCTCCCCCTACCAGGTAATAGCCTTTAGCCAGAGCATCCGGGCGGGCCGAGATGGATGGACCAAGAGGAAAATCGGATTGGCACTGAATAACAGTCGAAGTGCCATGACTCATGCCGATTTCACCAACATTAAAAGCGCCCAAACCTAACATACCGGCGGTAGCATCCATGCCACCCTGCACGACGCGAATATTTTCAGACAGGCCGGTTTTTTGAGCTACCTCCGCAGAAAGGTTGCCAATTACGGCACCGATTGGCAAAATAGTCTCAGGCCATTTTGAACGCGCCTCGGCCACGCCAACCTCTTCCAAAAAACCATCCGGCCAACCACCTGCAGGTTCAGCGTAACTCCATTTGGCAACCATGTGGTTGTAACCTAATGTCCAGCGGCCTGTCAGATGATAGGTGAAGAAATCTGTTTGTTCCACAATACGAAAAGCCCGATCGTAGGAATCGCGCTCATTGCGCATCAGCCATAACAACTTTGGCAACATCCATTGCGGAGAAACAGCTCCGCCCGCGTGAATCAGGACAGGGTTCTCTGTTCTGGCAATTTCCGCGGCTTCTTTTGCCGCCCGTTCATCCATCCACATCAGTGCCGGGCGAACAGGAAAACCATGCTCATCGAGAACAACCACGGTGCAGGAGGTGCAGGCATATGACAGGGCGACGATATCATCCACCCGCACCGCGGGGTTTCGCGCCAGCTGGGTTAATGCTTCCAGGGTCGCGTCCCACCATTCGGTAGGGTCCTGCTCCACGTAGCCGGGAGCTGAAAAATTCAAACTCTGAAACTTTATTATGGATTCAGCGAGCTTAACGCCATTCACTTGAAAAACGCAGGCCCGAACGCTTTGGGTACCGACATCAATACCAATCAAAGATTTCATGTATTAAACCGATCTACCAGTATGCGAAGTTGAGAAAAAATTAATCCAGAATGGGGCGCACGAGCTTCATGAACCGGGCTGTTCTTTCGGCGTCGACGGGATTTAACAATTTGCCATCTTCATGTAAACACGAGGCGATTACTGCTCCATCCGCGTTTTCGAGCAATGATTGAACATTCGAAAAAGAAGTCCCGGATCCAACCACGAGAGGCAAGCCTCCGGCTGCCGCTTTTACTTTTTGAAAAATCAAAGGGTCACAAGCCGGCAGAGTAAAAGCTTCGACCAGTGTGTTTTCAACAATGCTTCTGGCTTCTTCTTCAGGAGAGCGGTCTACCAGTTGAGGACCAAGAATTGAAGAGAGGTTATGAAGAAAATAAGGGGTTCGACTACCGAGATTGGCGCGTTCCCGAAAGATTGCCGGCCCCTGGGTTTCGATAATGCCCATATTGGTGGAGTAATTACCAGAAAACAGGCCGCGGATAAATGACGCCCCGGTAGCATGAGCGATAGCATGGCCCGCCATGGCGTCGATCAGGGCGTTTACCCCGAACGGGATGGAAATATTCTGTTTTACTTCCTGAACGATGGCCGTGAAAGCAGCGAGGCCTTCCTGGGGTAACCGCTGAACATAAGGCATATCCGCCTCATTGGTAAACAACAAGGCACTGACGCCCTGATCAGCCAGAATTTGCGCGTCACGTTTAGCCCTTTGAATAATCTTTTTCACGCCCCCTTCCCGATCATATAAGGGGCTGCCGGGCAATGGGAGAAAATGAACAGCGGCGATAATGTATTTTGACGAAGAGAATATTGAAGCAAATGTTGGGTTCATGTCTTCTACCACCTTTTTATTCGGATAAAAATAAGATTTTTCAGAACAATTCACCAGGCAAATCAATTTTGGTTACATCACCAAAAATGTTCTGCCCGTGTTTCATTAATAGGTTTCTGGCTTTTTTAGAATCGTGTTCGTTAAGCGCTGCAACGATTTCCTGATGAGCAGAAAAAGATTCCCGCAATCTGTCGGAAATACGATACTGGTTTCTTCGTAAATCTGAAAGCTTGGATTGATCGTTGAGGTTTTCAATTATCTGGATTAGATTTTTGTTGCCACATTCATCATTCAGAATGGTGTGAAATTCTTCATCGATGGCGGCATAGGCTTCGGTGTCACTTTCATTTATCGCCGCCTGCATTTGTCCCAGCAAGGCTTCAATGCGCTCCAGAGATTTTTCAGAGATATTTTGAGCTGTCAAGCCAGCCGCGAAGGCTTCCAGTACTTGGCGGATGACAAAAATCTCCCGGGCGTCTTCCCAGGTAAAGGTTCCCACATAAGCGCCAACGTTTGGCACAATGCGGATCAGGCGTTCGCTGGATAAAATATGCAGGGCTTCGCGCACCGGGGTGCGGCTGACTCCAAACCTTTCCGCCAATTCCATTTCACCAAGAGGGGTATCACTGGGGAGAGCTCCTGAGCGGATTTCTTCTTTCAATTTTTGATAAATAATGGTTGAAGTTTTGGTGCGTTTTGATCTGGGCATAATTTTCCTGTATTATTTGTATTTCTATTGTATTTTCATTGTATACAATTATAGGGATTTCAAAAGCTATTGTCAAGTAGCACTTTCTAGCAACGCCCTCCTTTTTGCACACAATTTATTATGGTTTCTGGAAGGCGGCTGAGCTGGTATCTTAAAGAGAACCGCCCCTCAAGTGATGTGCTTGGGTGAGAAATACTTCCTATACCTGAGGGGAAAAGGGATATTTTTAATGATGAACATTTTCTGTTATGGAAAATATTAGAAGAAAGACCGGAGTTTTATAATTATTTCAAAAAAGACAATATTATTTTAAGTAAAATAACAGCATAAATAATGTGACCCGGTAGGAACAATCCATTTCCCGCTTGGTCGTAGGTTCGAATCCTACCGAGTTTATAATCTTCACATTCATAAAAGTTTATTAACCATAAGTCCCACCGGGGGATAGTTACCACCGTACGAATGCTGCCAGACTTTTAGAGGTTTTTCTATCTCAGGCGGGGCCTAATTCAAGAATCTATCTTTTCTATGCCAATCTATTTTTATGGAGCGTCATGTCCTCAAATTTTGTTTTACGACCCAATGCGATTCCCGTTTACAGCTTTTTGAGCTTTATCCAATCCCGGCAGCCAGAAGGGGGGGCTTCCCGCAGGCCGAAGATTTTGGACTGCGGGGCCGGCGGGGCGGTGCCTCCGCTGGGGTTGTTCCACCGGCACGGCTTTGATCCCTGGGGGATGGATGCTTCCAGGGCGCAACTACAGCGAGCCGCGGATTTCGCCCACGACAAAGCGGTTGAACTGCACTGCTGCCAGGGGGATATGCGTCAAATCCCTTTCAGCGACCGATCCTTTGCGTATGTCTACGAACACTATTCCATGTGCCATTTAAGTAAGAAAGATACTTGTGCCGCCATTCACGAAATGTACCGGGTTTTAAAGAAGGGCGGCCTTTGTTTTTTGGGTTTTATTTCCGTAGATACCTGGCCCAGGTCCGCTTTTGGACAGGAGAAAGGGCAGGGGGAATATTGGGGAGAGGAGGCGGGGAACAAAGATACCCTGCACAGCCTTTTTACGGACGGGGAGGCGGAAGACATGCTCTCGGGGTGGGAAATCCTCCAGAGCGAGAAAAGGGTGCGCTTTCTCCGGGAAAAAGCTCTGGATACTTCTTTCGACGCCTGGATGGGGTACTATCCGGAGGCTCGGGAGCGGTATACAAAAGAATCGTGGGGGAGAGAATATCCTCACCGTACACAGTATTTCCAATATGTGCATCTTTATTATTATCTCAGAAAACCGGGGGAATCATTGTAATCGCCGGTTTGCCTTTTCTATCCTATCCCGACGTTCTCGGAGCAGTCCCGTTATGAAGAATCAAAAATCTCTCTTTCTCGTTTTGATCTTTGCCATCCTGATCTCGTCCTGTAACGCTGCCGGCCCAAAGGCGGTTGAAGACACAACCGGCACCGCCTCTCCCAACCCGGCGGAAGAGCTGCTTTCTTACATCCCGGCGGAATGGATCGACCAGCACCCGGCCGAGGCAAACGGCCCGATGCTTTATTTCCTGGATTTTGAGGCAATGTCCCGCGATCTGGACCTGCCGGACGTGAGCGGCGCGGATGACCGGCAGGCCAAACTTCCCCTGATCACCGGGATCGCCAACCAGGGACTGCCCTTCACACCCGACCGGATTGATCCAATGTCCGGCAGCAGCTTTTCCGATTGGGGTTGGGACATCGCCGATGTATCGCAGGCCCTCTTTTGCCCGGATAAAAACGTCTCCATTCTTCGCGGCTTGTTTTCTGTGGAATCCGTGACCGGAGCGCTCGGCGGGAAAGGTTATTCGTCCGTTCAATCCGGCAAATTCATCCTGTTTACGGAGCCCACGGAAACGCAGTCGTTCGCCGTCTCACAAGACATGATCCTGATCGCGCCCTCGCGGGACGAACTGGAAAGGATGGTTCAACCGAAATCGAGCACAGAGGATAAAGCCGGCGACCTGCCACAGGTCCGGCAGCTTATTTCCCTTTCCGATTCCCCACACGGTTTCATCCTTATCCCCAGCGGCGATCTCACTGTAATGGAAGAGCGCCTTGGTTTTTCCCCGTTTTGGGACCAACGCTCTTATACCTATGACTAGGATTTCGCGATCATCGCATTCCGCTCCGCGAAGGGAAGCACCCGGATGGATATTGGCTATTGGTTCCCGACGGATCAGGACGCAGCGGCGAACCTTTCCTTTGTCCGTGAAGCACTTACAGAGAGCCCATCCCTTCGCTTTCCATCCGTAACCTGGGCGGATCTGATGACGCTGGAATCGGTTACGGATGAGGGGAACCTTGTGGTTGCGCAAGCGACGACAGCAGGCGAGACTTTCCTGGGAACATCCATCAATTCCCGCGATTACTATGGTTTCCTCCCCGCCAGGCCTGTGGAGCCGGATTCTTCACTGCAGGCCCAGGTTGTTCTCCCTTTTCTCAATCGGTTTCGATGTACAATGAAAAAAGTAGAGTTAACTTAATCGGGATGCTGCGGTAAACGGATTGGTCTGCCTTGCTTTTTGCGAAAGGAGAAAGTGGATATGGCTTCCCAGAAGATTGAAGATTATCTGGTCCTGCTTGTGATCCGCCGGACGGCAAAGCGCCGGGACACGATGGTTACCGGAATGGTATTCCTTATTTCGTTCCTGGCTATGTTCGCTCTTGGAATGCTCGGCCGGTTAACCGGAAGGTCTTTGTATCTTGCGGCGGGAATGGTGACCGCGTTTGGGTTTGCCTACCTGACAGCGATGGTTAAACTTGAAACCCTCAAAGGGAATATCGAGCTGGTGGATAATTTTCTGCGGATGAATGAAGAATGATCCGGCAGTTATTCGGGAAAATCTCGAAGCCACGGTTTTTTTTGGTCTCTGAAATCTTTTCCGATAACACTCTTATTTTTAGCAGTACGAAGTGAATTCCTCCTGAAGGACATTTCAGGGACGGTAACCGTCTGCGTAATAAAAAGGACCACCTGTTGCCGGTGGTCCTTTGCTCGTTAAAAAGGTGCTAATTATTTTGCCGCGAGATCGGTCAGGCGCTGGGCATATTGTTCCAGCCCTAAATGGTTAACTTCCTCTACAAAATCCAGCATTTCCCGAGAGATACCCTCGATCCCTGTAAAAGCACCCGCTATTGCCCCCGCTACGGAAGCCACGGTGTCGGTGTCGCCGCCAATGGAGGCTGCGATTTGCATTGTCAGCATCGGATCGCCTTTGCAGGCATAAAACACTCCTAAAGCAGCCGGCAGGGTCTCGGCAGCCGGCAGATATGACCCGATATAATCCTCAACCAGTACTGCGGCTTCCATTGGGTCCGAGGCTTTATCCACCAGTTCAACGGCCAGTTCGATCCTGCGGGCGACAGAAGCGGAAGGGATAATATAGCCTTTTTCCTTTCCTTCTTTGCTCCCGTACTCCGCGCCTCTGATCGCTGCTTCAACTACAGATCCCAGGGAGGCATCCTTGCTCAAAGCTTCAGCAACCGCAGCAGCCTGACCACAAGCCGCCGAAATCGCCACGTCTGTCCTGTGGGTGGGGAAGATCAGAGGAAAAACAATTTTATCCGCTTTTTCCGGGTTGCCCGGATTTACCATCCCGGCCGGGGCAATGCGCATGACTGCACCGTTTGAGGAGCCGACCCCCGCATACCCGCGAGAAAGGTCCGCCTCCCAGGTTTCCCCCCTGGATGTATAATCCATTATTCGCTTGAAAGCAGCTTTTGTTGTATCTCCGAATACCTCTCCCGGCAGCCACAGATCTTCATTCTTTTCAGCCCAATCATTTAAGCTTTTCACCACATCATCAACAGCAGGATTCCCATTGGTTTGGAGAAGGATCTCCGCGGTAACTAAGGACAAAATCGTATCATCGGTTACCTGTCCTGCCTTGTATCCTATGTGAATGAAATCATCTTCAAACGCGGGCAGCATGCGATCAACCAAACCACCGTATCGTACTTGAATTTCTTCTTTTGCCATGTCATGAACCGGAAAACCCAGCGCATCTCCAATGGCTATGCCTGCCAAACTGCCATAAATTTTGGTAAAAAGCTCGTTTCTCATGATCACTTCCAGTCTTCCATTTCAGCGACGTTGTCTGCTGAAACCAGTACACTAATAATGTGGGTAGAACTGATATCCATATCGTTTATTGCCATGACAGCGAAATAAGCCGAGATCATGCCTTCCATATAGGGCGAGAAAGCTACGCTGGCTGCCATTCGTCCGTCTTTGATGGCTTCTTTGGCCTCTTCAATGAAGTCGGTACCTACGATCAATACCTGGCCTTCTTTGCCTGCGGCGGCGATCGCTTCGTAAGCAGCCAGCGCCATCACGTCATTGGCGCAATAAATTCCGGCCAGATCGGGATTGGCCTGCAGGATATTGGTGGTTGCATCCAACGCTTTGCGGCGGTCCCAATCCCCGGCCTGTACGGAAACCAATTCGATGTTTTCCGCTGCTTCAAAGGTGTCTTTAGCGCCGTTGCGGCGGGCCTCGCCCTGCGGCGAACCGAGCAAACCTTCAATAATGGCGACCTTTCCGCCCTGTTCTCCCAGTTGTTCCACGATATATTGGGCACCCAGCATACCCTGTTCGTAATAGTCGAGTGTGCTGCCCTGATAGAGCTTCCCGCCGCCTTCTTCAACAGCTTTGATATCGATGCGTCCATCGGGATCGATCATAGGGATACCTGCTTTGCTGCCCTTGATAATGCAGGGGACCAGATTCTGTTCGGTAATCGTGTTTACCACGATGGCGTCATATCCGGTTGCGACCATGCTTTCACAGGTGTTGAGCTGTCCGGCGATATCATCTTCACTTGGGCCGGTCTGAATATCCACATCAATCCCTAATTCTGCCGCGGTGTCCGTCCAGCCTTCCTGCACCGTTATCCAGTATGGATTGGCAAGCGTAATGAGGAGAGCACCAATTTTCAAGCCTTCTTCCGGTTCTTCGAGTCCGGAAGCGGCGATGGATTCCTGAATATCTTCAATGGTTTCCGTGAACAATGTTGCTTCAGTCGTTTCGACCGTTTCAGCGGTTTCACTTGCCTCTTCAGCGACTTCTTCCTGAGCGGGTTCCACCACTTCCGGTGCTTGTGGTTCAGCCGGACCACATGCCGAGACAAAAAGCATGGCGAGTACGAGGATAAGAATAGTTACCGATTTTGTTTTCATTTAATCTCCTTTTTTGGTGTTTTTGGGTATGTTGGACTTACATGGTGAGCTTATTTTTTCTTGATCAGTTCCTCCTTTTCTTTCTGGCCATGTCAACCAAAACTGCTGCAACGATGACGATTCCCACTGTGAGTTGTTGGTAATAAGCCTGGATATTTAAGAGTGTCAGTCCATTACGCAGCACAGTAATGATCAAAGCCCCAAACAAACCACCTATAATCGGTGCAACTCCCCCGGAAAAGCTGGTCCCGCCGATAACGGCTGCTGCGATTGCATCCATTTCCATTAAGTACCCTGCAATCGGTTCGGCCGTATTTAAACGTGCCGTGAGGATCACCGCTGCCAGCGCCGAGGTAACACCACAAATCGCATAAACCATCAAGGTATGGCGTTCTACTTTGATGCCGCTCAACCTGGCGGCTTCTGCATTGCCACCAATTGCCAGGGTATTGCGGCCAAAGCTGGTACGCTCAATGACAAAATAACCAATGAGAACTACGCTGAGCGATATCACTGCCGTTGCGGGTACTTTTCCCAACCAGCCGGTACCAAACCACCGGAAAACTTTTGGAAAGCCATAGATCGGAACAGATTGAGTGATGATCAACGCGAGCGCACGGGCTATCCCTTCCATCGCAAATGTGATGATGAAGGGCGGTATTTTCATCTTCCCTGCAAAGAAGCCATTGACACAACCCACCAATGCACCCACCGACAGCCCTATTAATATGGCGGGGATGCCCGGCACACCGGCCTGAATTGCCTTACCCATGATGACGCCGGTCAGCGCGACAACGGACCCTACCGAGATATCGATACCGCCCATAGAGATCACGAATGTCATTCCGACTGCTGTGATAATCGTCACTGAAGACTGCACCAGGATATTGTTGAAATTCATCACCGAGAGGAACGCTTTTGAAAACAGACTGAAGATGGCACATAACGCGAAGAGTGTGATGAATATCCCGCTGCTTTGAGAACGGATTATTTTGTGGACAAATGTTGAAACGGATTTTGACGTAGACTGATTAGAACTGACCATTGCTGCTCCTTACAATGCTTTCTCTAAGATAGTTTTTTCACTTGCCTCAGGTACTATGAATTCTCCTGTAACTGCACCATCCCGCATCACTAAAACACGATCACATAAAGTCATGATCTCCGGCAATTCAGAGGAAACCAGGATGATCGTAATGTCATTGCCTGCCAGTTCTTTGATAATTCGATAAAACTCGGATTTTGCGCCGACATCTATGCCCTTTGTTGGTTCATCCAGCAGTAAGATTTTTGAATTCCGAATGAGCCATTTCCCTAAAACAACCTTTTGCTGGTTGCCCCCACTTAATGAACCAACCTCCTGCGCCGTGTTACTGGCTTTGATTTGCAGAGACGACATCTTGTCCTGAACAACCACGTCTTCTTTTTTCTCGTCAATGACAAACCATTTCTTAACCACATCCCAGAAACCAATCAGGAAATTGTCCGTAATGTCTAAATTCAGCACTAAACCCTGGTGTTTTCTATCCTCTGTCAGAAAACCAATTTCATTCGCGATGGCCGTACCCGGTGATTTTGCATTGTAAGGATTTCCATCCATGTAGAATTCACCGCTTTCAATGTTTTCCAGCCCAAAAATTGCTCTCAATACCTCTGTCCTTCCGGAGCCCACCTGCCCAAATAAGCCTAAAACTTCACCCCGCCGGACATCAAAACTAATATCATTTAATTTCCCCGGAATGGTGAGATTCCGGACGGAAAGTTTTGTGGCGATGTCTTTATCCAGGATGCGTGAATTCGTCTCACTGGTAAGCTGCTTGCCGGTAATTAAATTGACCAGCATTTCCCGGTTTACATCTTTGACCCAATAGGTTCCCAATGAACGGCCATCCCGCAAAACCGTTAATCGATCCGCAATCTCAAAAACTTCTTCAAGGCGATGTGAAATATAGATCAGGGCATGACCGGCATCCCTCAGCCTCAGCATGACTTTGAACAGACTCTCAATCTCCTTTTTAGATAATGAAGCGCTGGGTTCATCCAGGATCATTATTTTCGCATTGCGTGAGAGAGCCATGCCGAGGGCAACCATCTGCTGTGTGCTGGCCGAGAAATTCCCCACAGGTGCCCGGACATCGATTTCTATTCCTAAAAGGGACAACACCTTTTCGGCCTCACGGTACATGGTGTTAACATCAATGATCGATACCGGAGCTTTTTTGTGAGGCTGGCGGTTCAGGAATATATTTTCAGCCACACTCAAGTCATTGCATAAGATCAGTTCCTGAGGCACGTAACCTATCCCCAACTCAATGGCCGACAGAGGATTCTCGATGCAAACTTCTTCGCCGTCGATAAAAATTTGCCCCTCGTCTTTGTCGCGTGCTCCGGAAAGGATGCCAACCAGAGTGGACTTGCCTGCCCCATTGGCCCCAACCAATGCGTGAATTTCTCCGGTCAACAACGAAAAACTCACGTCATCCAGCGCCTGCACCCCCGGATATTTTTTTGAAATATGACGCATTAACAGGATTTCTTTTTTATTGTCCATTGTATTGATCCAGTGTGTCCTTTATTTTTTTAATGCTCTTCAATAAAACGCAGCGTTTCCTCGTAGCTTTTGATTCCGTCGCACGGGCCGATTTTCTGCACGCAACAAGCTCCCACAGCATTTGCGAATCGAACGGCCTGGGCCGGGGTCTGGTTTTTCGAAATTGCTACCAACAATGCACCTGAAAAAGCGTCTCCTGCTCCGGTGGTATCTACAGCCTCAACAGAAAATCCCGGTATGACCCCACGGTAATCTTTTGTACACACATACGCCCCCTTTCTTCCAAGCTTAATAACCACAAATGGACAGCCTTCACTAAAAATTTTGGCGGCGGTGTCTGCAACGTCTTTGCACCCCGTAAGGTTGAAAGCTTCCTGGTCGTTCATCACCACGACATCCGTTTGTTTCAGGCTGGCTTTTATGGAATCCCATCCATGCTGCCTCCAATCCCAGGCGAGATCCATCGAGACATAACAGTTCTTCTCTTTTAGTTCATCGACGATCCGTATCAGGGATTCTCCTGCAAGGATGGCCATATCCAGCACTCCCCCAAGGTGGACAATACTCCCATTATTAATCTGTTCAAGATACTCTGAAATCGTCCCCGCAGCATCATTTGCTCCTGAAGAATAAATAAATGAACGTTCTCCCGATGATTGGATACTGACAATGCAAGTGCCTGTATTCCGCGCTGATTGCAGGGTTAAACCTTTTGTTCCGATGCCTAAATTGGAGAGTGCCTTCTCAATCCTTTTTCCTTCGTCATCTTCTCCAATACACCCCAATAACTCAACCGTCTGTGCACCCAATTTTCTGATCGTTACCGCAGTGTTTAATGCTGATCCCCCGGGAGTAAAAAGCATATGATCTGCCTGAACCAATTCTCCAGAAGCTGGCCATTCATCAACCGGATGCACAAGAATATCGAGGTTAATGATGCCAAAACAATAAAAAGTATTTTGCATCTTCCCTTTACCAGGTTACCAGCAACTTGACGGTGATGACTTCTTCCGGATACCAGACACGTGAAAACCAGACCGGTTTGGTGTCAGAAACAAAGTGGACCTGTTCAACGATGTACATCAAAGATCCAACCGGAATGTTTAATTTTTTAGAAATAAATTCGTCACTCACGGCAGGCTTCAAGGTAGCAATAGCGTGGTCAATTTTTACACCGAGGTTTTGTTGAACGTAATCCATCAGGGATTCGCTCTTACGCAGTGCTTCCTGATCTTTCAGAGAAGGGTGGTTGGGGAAGTAACTTTCGTCCCAGCAGAATGGTTTGCCGTCCGCTGTTCTTTTCCGCTGAATGCATACAACCGGCTCCGAAACCGCTACTCCCAGCTTCTCGGCCACGGTAGCGTCGGCCTGTGTAGTGCTGGTTGTCAGATCAACCGTCCCCGGAGTCTTTCCCTGAGAAGCGATCAATTTACTGGTGGAATACAGTTTGTCAATGGCCGCATTAACTTTGTCCACTTTTACATCCATGACAAAAGTGCCGATCCCGTGTTTGCGTACGAGATACCCTTCGTGCTCCAGGCGGGTAATGGCTTCGCGCAATGAGTTGCGGCTGACGCTCAACTCATTGACCAGATCGGTCTCCGATGGGATTTTTTCACCGGATTGATATTTCCCCGATTGGATCATTTCCTTGATGTGTTCATATATTCGATCGGGAACTTTTCCTGAGACACCTAAATGTTGACTAGTCATGACCTTATCCTTTTGAACTCTGTTTCTTTTGTGTGCCGCGTGACATACTACATACTACATAGGACATCCTACATCCTATGTATTTTATATCTTTGAATTACAAATGTCAAGAGGGAAACAAAAAGAGAATCTTGGGGAGGAAGAAATTAAGCCTTTGAGAGCCAGACAATATTCCAGATAAGTAAATATCGATGGCAAATGGCCGCATCGGAAGGGCCAATGGATGCGCACGGCGAGCCTATCTCTTTCCTGAAAGCGCCATGGGGCTTATGGTTATTCGAGTAAAAAAAGGTCCGAACGGACGGGGAACCGGTTTGCCCGCTGTGGTATCATAGTGCAGTCAAAAAACGATAACACACGAACAAAATCATCCTGAAAGGCTTTTATGGAAAATCACAATATCCCGGAAATTGTCAAACAATACTATGAATTCAGAGGTTTAGCCCGGCCGGATGCACATCAGGCTTTTTTGTTTTTAACCTCCGAAATTGGAGAACTGGCAGATGCCTTTGTGGCCGACCAGGGGGATTGGATCCGGAATAATCCGGACAAGGATAGAAGCGTTTCGGATGAAATTGGGGATGTGTTGATGATGCTGACCGTGTTCTCGGAAGCGCTGGGAATTGACCCTGTTCAGGCTATGCTGAAAAAAATGAAAAAGAAGGGATTTTCAACGGGCAAATAACCCGGGCAGGGGTGTGTAACAGTTTTTTCGCGGTTAGCGGACTTCAAACTGGACCGGGCTGGATGAAGTGGTGTTCCCGGCGAGATCCGTTGCTTTGAGCGTGACCTGGTGGCTTCCCCGGGTGGAGGTCCAGCTAAAGGTATAAGGCGCAAGGGTATCTGTGCTGACCAGGACCTGGTCGAGGTACCATTCCACTTTTTGAATCCCAATTGAATCTTCGGCTTCCCCCTGAAAAATAATCTGGCGGTCGGTTAACTGCTGGAACTGCTGACCGGGCATGGGGTAGCGGACCAGGGCAACGGGCGGGGTGGTGTCCACCGTGACCTGGATGGTGTTGGTTTCGATTTCCTGGTTGTTTTTGGTGACCATCAGGCGCAGCGCGTAAAGCCCGTCTTCCGTGGGTTCCCAGGTGCCCAGCAGCCCACTGCTTACAGGCGTTGTGCCAACTTCCCCAATCTGCTGCCAGGATTGGGGGTTTAATCCTTTCCCGGCCTGGATGCTGTAGGATTTGAAATTGGCTCCGGCTGCCGTTCCCCGGATGGAGATATTCCCATTGACATAAGCAAACAAATCCGGGCTGGTGATCTGAACATCGGGGTTGACGGCGGGTGCCTGGATAATATCGTAATCGGCTGGGGGACCGGGCACGTCGTTCTCTTTCGCCCATTCTTCTGCATAAGCGGGAATGAGCATATACGTTTTTTCCTGAATCAGTTCCGGAGGGGTAAAGACCGTTGCCAACCGCCCGGTTTCCCGGTTGATCTGGAAAGTCTGGTAGAGGGTATCGTATTCGGTGGGCTCATTCCCGTTGAGGAACACTTCCTGGACGGTGGTCGGGCAATCCACGGTGGGAATCTTTCCGGATGGACTGCAAACTTCCATAATGGTAATGCCCGGAGGGGTAGCCCAATCTTCCACTTCCATATCGCGGCTGGCATACTGGAGAATGGCATGCCACAAACCGGCCGCGAGTCTGGGGTCGATGGCGGATGTTTGGGAAGATTCGTCCGGTGTCCCAACCCAGGTGATGTTAAGGAGCTGACGGGTGTACCCGACTGCCCAGGTTTCATTCCCGGCGGCAATTTGTCCCACTTTGGCGCCCACCGGCCGGCCGATTTCAAACGGATTCGGATAGCCCAGGCTGGGCCATCGCGCGGTTTCATCGGACAGGATGTGATGCACCAGAAAAGCAAGCTGGGCGCTGATCACGGATTTGCTCTCAGCCGGATCGGAGGAGAAGAGGACCTGCCCATTGTGAAAAGAGGCAGACCGGACCAGGATGGGGGAGAGCTCGCCGGTATTGTTCGCCAGGGGGTATCCGGTTTGCGTGCCCAGCCTGGAAAATGTGCTGTAAGCCTGGGCGAGGCTCAATAAATCTAACTCGCCGCCCTTGAACAACAACTGGTCCGGCTGATCGGAATCGATGAGGGTGTGAAGCCCCACGGATTCGGAGATCCTCCACACGTTTTGAGGGCCAATTTGCAGCAGTACTTCGGTGAGGGGGGCAAGGTAATCGTTGGAGAGCGCGCTCCTCAGGCGCTGCGGGCCGTGGAATTCGGCGTTTGCATCGAGGTAGGCCGAAAATGATTCCGGCAGTGTACCGGGGACATCCCACACCAGGTCGGCCGGATTCAGCCCGCGGGCGAACCCTGCCAGGGCTACAAAGGGGGACAACAAACTGCCGGGTTGATGCTGGGAGAGATAATCCAACTCGCCGGTCAAAAGGTTGGTGTCGCCTGCCATTGCCAGAATTTCGCCGGTTTCATTGTCCATCAGGACCGTGCTGGCGGAAAGGTCCTCCGGGTAGGCTTCCAGATCGGAAGGCAGCGCCGGTAAAAGCCGGGCTGCTTCACAGTTTTCACTCGTTGGAAGATAGGAAAGATTCACAGGGGAGGTAACCCGGGTGAGCTGGGTGAGCAGGGTGCAGTTCGTCTGAAGCTGGAGGTCATAGTCCAGCGTGGTGAGGATGGTAAGCCCGCCTCTTTCAACGGTTTGGCGGCCCAGACGGTCCTCCAACTGGCGGATCACAGTCTGGGTGAAGCTTCTGGCGATCTGTTGAGGAGCAGGAGGGGGATCCTGAAAGACGAGAGGGTTTTCCCGCGCGGCGGCATATTCGTCCGCGCCGATGAAGCCGGACACAAAGAGGCTTTTCAGCGCTTCTTCTCCGCTCTCTAGGGCTGCCGAAGGGGCATCAAAGGGATTGAGCGCGGGAGCCTGCGCGACGGTGATCAGTAAAGCGGCTTCCTGAAAGGTCAGCTCGCTGGCGGGTTTACCCAGGTATAAATAGGCAGCAGAATCCACACCATAAGCCAGATTCCCCAAATAGGTGCTGTTTAAATACCATTCCAGCACCTGAGCACGCCCATATTCCGCGGTAACCTGACCGGCGAGCAGCCGCATTCTCAGGTTCCGTTTCAGGCTGACGGGTTCATCTTCCAGCAGTAATTCATTGACCAGTTTCTCCGCAATGGTTTGGGGTTGGGAATCCAGAATTTTTTTCCATTCAAACCCCGGACTGGTCCAAAAGTCCGGTTCCATCAATGCGATGGCGGCCTGGGTTAATTGCGGTGAAAGGAATTCCGAGAAACCGGGTTGGATTGGCAGATACCTGCGCGGAACGCCGGACTGCTGCAGGGATAATAAAACATGCTCCCCGGTCCGATCCAGAATTTGAGTGGGTTGGAGGAGGAGGCCATCTTCCGGGTTGAGCAGGGCCGGCAGGATTTCGATATTGGGCAGATCGCCGGCAATACCGGAATAGAAAAAGCCCCCTGCGAGTATGCTGATGGCAACGAACAGGCTGAGGAATGCGCCACAGCCCATTCCCAATTTGATCAATGGACTGCGGATATTTTTCCGGGGGTGCTTCCACCGTGCGTGCCGCCGGTGGGTCAGCAGAACTTGGTCCAGAGAACGCACTGAATAACCTCAGGGTGTGGGCGTCAAAGTTGGCCAACGCGTCTGGGTTGGCGCGAGGGTTACCGTGGGCTGTCTTGTGTTTGCAATGGTCGGGGTAACCACAGTAGGGGTGCTGGTCGGCGGAACGGCGAGGCGTTCCTGTGCAATGCTGAGCCATTCCGGGGGGACCGATTCCGGGTCAAGCCGGAGCAGGGCCTGCCAGTCTCTTGCAGCGACAATCTCTTCATTTAGATTCTCAAGGGATTGAGCACGCCAATAGTAAATCTGCGCCCAATCGCTCTCTTCCTCTGCATACGCCTCGGAGACACTGAACTGCTGGTAAGCATTTCCGTCAAATCCCAGCTTCAGATAGACAATTCCCAGCGTGATGTTTGCGGGAAATGATTTCTTGTTGATGGATAATGCGGTTTCCAGATCTTCCTGGGCCGCCTGATAATTTTCTTCCTGGGCATAGAGGATGCCGCGCTGGAGATAGGCCTCAAATTGACGATCATCCAACTGCAAAGCCTGATCAAAGGCTTTGAGAGCGTTATCCAATTCGTCTTTTGCATAATAAGCCGTCCCGAGCCAGACCATGGCCTGGACGTCTTCCGTGCGGTAAGCAGTATAGGTTTCCAAAGGCGCTACTGCCTCTTCCGCCAGATCGGCAGCAATATAGGCTTCTGCGAGCAGACGGTACCCATCCAGAAAAGTAATATCCAATTGGTTAGCCTGGACGGCATCATCAATTGCCGATTCAAATTCTCCGGCCAATAGATAGGCTCTGGCTCTTGTGTAATAAAGAAGAACGGAATCGGGCTGCAATTGGGCAGCCTGTTCCAGCCAATTCAGGGCTTCCATGCTGTTATCCCGGCTGATTTCCAACCGGGCAAGCTCAAGATAGGCGTCAAACAAACCGGAATCGAGCTCTACGGCCCGTTTTAAATCATTTTGTGCTTCCTGCCACCGTCCCGGGGTATCGGCTAACCGCGCCCGAGCCCTGCCCATGTAGGCCGGTGCAAAAGCGGGGTAATCCTGGATGATCTCGCTGAAGGTGTTAAGCGCGCTTTTCAGATCGCCTTTCATCCGCTGTGCTTCACCGATGTAATAATATAAGTCGGGGGCGTCGGGCTCGACGGTTGCAACCTGATGCATGTACTGGATGGCTTCGTCCCAGTTGCCCTGCTCAAAAGCTTTGATGCCTGTGCGATAGGCTTCCGTCACCGGGTGAGGAGTGTTAATATATAACGGAGTAGGGGTGTAATTCGCATTCAATGCGATGACCGTAGGAGTTATTTGCTCTGAAGTTTGCAGGGCCTGTTCGGGCAACGGGGTTACCACGGCGTAAGTCGGGAGGATTTTACTGACGGTAGGGGTGGCCCGTCTTCGCATTAAAAAAGCAACGGGACTGTTCTCGACGCCCAGCGCGCCCATCAGTACCAGCGCGACCAGAATGACCAGCGCACCGCCCACCATGCCAAGGGAGACCCATTTTTTATTCCCCATGCGGGAATTTTTCTCTTCCAATTCCGGACCCAGGTTAACTTCCCATTTGCGTTTTTGCTGATCGTAGGGCAGGATCAGGTCCTCATTCTGTGGAAGCATTCCCAACATGGTCAGACCGATGCGAGCTTCTTTGTTCGCCGGGTCTAATCGAAGAACTTCTTTTAAGCAGAAAGAACGTTCTTTTTCCGTGTTGACAACCGAACTCATCCAAAGCCAGTACTGGGAATTCCGCGGATTGGCTTTGATCAAACGGGTGAAAAGGTCTTTAGCCCGGGTATCATTCCCTGCTTGAAGCGCTTTCAATGCTGCCTGATACATGTTCTCTTCACGGGTCATGCATTGAGTTTAGCACAGGGTGAAATGTCCGGCAAGTGGAAAGGCATCCTCAAAAACCCGTCTGTAAGCCTAGAGATTTGTGGAATGTTGGAACCTCTGGGCGCTGGTCCCTGCATGTTATAATCCCGAATATGTTTCAGAAAATCAAGTTTGGGGTGTTGTGGATTGTTCTGGTTTTGATGGCCGCCGGATGCGCTAATTCCCCGGAGGAAGAATACCAGCCCAGCCCCTTTCCACTCAAAGAACTGACACCGTACGTGGCTGCTGCCGCAACGGAGACCCCGGAGATTGTTGAGGAAGCGGAACCAACTCCTTTGCCTTCTCCTACGCCGACGCCGCGGATACACGTTGTAGAAGCCGGCGAAGATCTGGGTGGAATTTCGTATCTTTACAAAGTCAGTTTGCAAAGTTTGCTGGAACTGAATCCGGATGTGGAACCCCGGGCATTGAGCGTGGGGACGCAGTTAATCATCCCTCCATCTTCTGAAGAGCCCACAGAGGAGGCACTGCTGCCTGCCCCTACGGGGGTCTCGCTGGGCGTTGTGAAGTGTAAGGGGGCCGGGGAGTACGGCATGTGGTGTTTTGTAGACGCCACCAGCGGGGACCAATCGGTGGAGAATGTAACCGCGATCCTTCGGGTTAAACTGGAAAACGAGGAAGAAGTCCGGTCGGAACTGGCGACTTCCCCCATGGACCGGCTCTCCGCAAATTCTACCCTGCCGCTGATGGCGCATTTTTCATTTCCTGTGGCGGGCGCTTTTCAGGCCAGTGCGGAACTGAGCACGGCGCTGCCCGTTATCGATGAAGGCGACCGTTATCTGGATATCCGCGTCCGGGATGTTGAAGTGACGGTTTCTCCTGACGGGTTGTACGCGGACGTAAAGGGGGTTCTGGTCAACCGAGATGAAAAAAATGCGGGTTCACTGCGTGTTGTTTTGATTGCCCGTGATGAAAAAGGGGAGGTTGTTGGTGTCAGAATATGGGAAAGCCAGACCGGGCTGGAAAACGGTGAGAGAATAGAATTTCAGGAAAGAGTTTATCGGGTTGGGGGGAGGATAGAAGAGGTCAGTGTCCTGGCAGAGGCCAAACCCTGAAACCGGGGTCTATTGATAGTTCCAGATCAGATAAGAATCGTATTCGCAGATGGGTTCGCCAGAACCGGTATCAATGCAGACCTGATAGGTGATCAGGCTGCCGTTTTCCACATCCGGCATTGGAGCAATTGCGATACTGGCCCGTCCGCCCGAACCGGTTGGCGGGGCAACGTAGACATATTCCCCATTAGGGGTAACCACTGTGATCTTTGCGGTTAACCCGGGGACCGGATCAAGATTCTCTTTTTTGTGAACCACCAGATGGATAATTTGCCCGCTGGATGCGGGAATCTGAGGCTTTTGCTCGCAAATAAGCAGGACAATAGAAGCAGGATCCAATGATTCCGACGGATTGTTTTTGATTTGCGGCGGGTTGGTGGGTTGAAGCTGCTCCGGCGCGGGTTGTTCCGGTGCGGCCTGCTCGGGTGCGGATTGTTCCGGTGTCGGCTGGGTTTGTGTGGCTTCTCCTTTGGGGAGGTGTTTATTTCGGGCCGTTTTCTGTGGGTTATTTGATTCGGATGAATCCTCCGTGGCAGCAGGCTCTTCGGCTGTTTGCGATTCTAACTGGGGGGCAGCCTGATCCTGTTCCGCGCTCTCTAAAACGCCTGTATCCGGAATAGGAAATTCGGAATTTTCTTCCGGGGAAACGGTTTCAGACTGCTCTTGAGGCTCCGGGGTTCCGGTGTTGAAGGGATATTGGCCCTGTTCTTCCAACATGTTTTTGTAGCGGGTGCCCAAAGGGGTCAACCGGATCCGCAAAGATTCGGTCGCTTCCTGATGATATTCCAGACAGTAGTTTGTGTAACATTGCCGGTTGATATCGTCCTCGCGGTAGCGCATCACATCGGCGATGGGTATGCCGGAGATTTCAGTTCCGCCATGTTGGGCGATGAACTGATCAAAAATAATCGGCACGTGGTAGCCTAACCCGTCCTGGGTGGGGTAAAAGACGACGTTGTCCTGAAGTCCATACTTCATCTCTCCGGGGGAGACAGCGATCATTCCCAAAATTTTTGCCAATGGGCGGAATTGAATGTAATTCAAGTTATCGGGCGGCGCAAAGATGACCACATTTTCAAAAATTTGTTCACGATTGCCATCCGGAGCGATGTATGAGTCGCTGATTGGCTGCCCAAATATCTGAACGCCCCCCAATCTTTCAAAGGGAACCAGGAAAGGCATATCCGGTGCTTTTCGGTTTGGCGAGAAGGGGGTGTAATGGTAATCCCGGCATTGATAATCGCAGGCGTATGCACCATAAGGAAGCAGCTGCACGGACTTTTCAGTACTGTCGAATTGATAGACAAAGCCCACTTTTTCAAAATACTGCTCTACCCGCTCCTTTTCAAAGTCATACATCGGATTGGATATCGGTTGGCCTACTGCATTTAATTCGTTCAGGTGTGTATAAAGGTCCAGAAAATCGGGATAGATTTCAAACCCATTGACGATGGTTGCGTTTTCTGAAGAGGCTACGTATCCGGCTTGTTTCGAGATGTTGAATTGATTCCCAATGGAAACGAGATGGAACCGGTTGGCCCCATCCCGATCCGGGTTGTAACATACCAGAGCGTTGGCAAAGTACTGACAGGTCTGATTATTATCTTCAAATGCGTTGGTGATGGCAGGCCCTAAGATGGACTCGCTTCCCATATCCTGATAATATTCTTTGAAGAGCGGATCAACCGGAAGGGTGCCAGACGGTGTGTTTGTGGATGTTGTTGAGGGCGAAGAATTACAGGCGGTTAACAGCACTCCAATCAATGCTATAAGGATAAATATCAAGATAGCATGTGCTTGTTTGTTGCGCATTCTTTAACTGCTCCTCAAAAGAGAATCACTCTTTTGACATCCCTGTTATAAAAGAATCAAATAATATTTTCTGTTTACCATTAAATCAGAAAGGGTTACCGGTTTGATGGGACTTTTATTAATATAGGGTGTGGGAATGATTCAATACACCTTAAACCCATTATAACCCTTAATTTATTGTTAAGTTTATTCTAATATATCTATGCCAGTTTGCCAATAGGTTTCGGACATCTTTGAGTAGATTTGTCCCTTGAATCGTCCGGAACTACCCGTATATATGGACTGATTCAACTATATACCGCCATAAATTTGGGTAAAATTCAAAGGTAAATTGAAGCCGTTTGGGAAATGGCCGGTTTGGGAAAATGGTTTAAAATTTATTTTAAGCAAAAAATCAGACCGGAAAACAGCTGTTCTTTTTTGAAAAAAATAAACTTTCAGAAGCAAGTATTGTTATTTTTTGAAAAACGGGTTACGATAACTCATCATTCATCATGCAAATCATTCTATGAAAATTCTAGTTACAGGTTCAACAGGTTTTGTCGGCAGTCATATCTGCAAAGCGCTGGTCAAACAGGGGCACCGTGTCTTTGCTTTTCATCGAACCTCCAGTACATTGCGAATGCTGGAAGGATTGGATGTTGAGCATGTTATCGGAGATTTAACGCAGCCCGAAACGCTGGAGAATGCACTGGCGGGTATGGATGTTGTCTTTCATACTGCGGCGATGCTGGGGGATAGGGATGAACCCGGCCGAATGTTTGCTGTAACCGTGGAAGGCACACGCTCATTAATGCAGGCCGCACGTTCCGCCGGGGTGAAGCGGGTGGTTCACACCAGTTCTGTGGCTGCTCTGGGTGTCCCGGAAAAGTCATTTTTAAAACCCCCGGTATTATCCCTGATGGATGAGAGCCATACCTGGAACTTTCGTCCGGAATTCTGGCCTTACGGCTATACAAAATACCTGGCGGAACTGGAGGTACAGAAAGCGATTGCGAAAGGGCTGGATGCCGTAATCGTTAATCCTTCGGTCATTTTGGGACCGGGAGATGTTTACCGGCAATCGAATTCCATTATCATCCAGATTGCTAAAAAGAGACTGCCGGGGATTGTGGATGGGGGAATGAACGTGGTTCATGTTGAGGATGTCGTGGCAGGACATCTTGCAGCGTTGGAACGAGGGAAACGAGGGGAACGGTATATTTTGGGTGGAGAGAACCTGCGCCATACCGAATTTGTTGAGCAGACGGCGGCGATTGCCGGGGTATCCACTCCGAGGATTATTTTTTCCCCGGGATTGCTGCACCGGATTGTTCCCCTGTTGAAAATTGCTAAACCTTTTATGAATTTGGCCTTCGTAGCAGATATGCTTTATTTGACAGGCTATCACTTCTATTATGATATTCGAAAAGCTCAAAAGGAATTGGGTTTACCTGAACCGCGTTCCAGTGAAACGGCGGTCCGTGATGCGTATGAATGGTTCAGGGAAATAGGCGCAATTTCTTAGAAATTGAGTGAACCGTATCCCCACCCTATATTTTTAAAGAACAACATCCTGCACTTATCGGCAGGATGTTGTGGTAAATACGCTCCGGTACTCTGGTTTAAGCAACCATTGCTTTCCGGCTGTATAAATTCTCCCGAATCTGGATGATTTGCCGCCGAAGGCGGTCGTCGCGTTCAATCAAATCCGATACTTTATCGCAAGCATACATTACGGTTGTATGGTCTCTCCCACCGATTTCCTCGCCAATTTGAGGCAGAGAGGCGTTGATTTCTTCCCGCATAAGGTACATGGCTATTTGCCGGGGCAAAGCAATTTCGCGGGACCGTTCCCGACCCATAAGCCTTTCCGTGCTGAGTCCGAACGCAGTCGCAACCGCCAGGATAATTTGCTTAGGTTCAATGGAACTGCGTTGGGGAAGCAGATCTGCCAGAGCTGCGTTCACAAGTTCTGTTGTCAGGGGTTGGCCGCTGAGGTCAGCGTAAGCCAGTACCCTTGTCAGGGCCCCTTCCAATTCACGAATGTTGGACTGGATCTGGCGTGCAATTACATCGAGAATTGCGGATGGAACCTGCCGTTTTGCCCGTTCTGCTTTTGAACGCAGGATAGCCGTTCTGGTTTCGAGATCAGGGGGTTGGATATCTACGATGAGGCCCCATTCAAAGCGCGAACGAAGCCGTTCTTCAAGGGTGACCATTGCTTTGGGAGGACGATCCGAAGAAATTACAATCTGTTTCTCCTGACCGTGCAAAGTGTTAAAGGTGTGAAAAAATTCTTCCTGAGTGGATTCTTTCCCGGCAATGAATTGAATATCATCGATCAACAGCACATCCATTCGGCGATAACGTTCGCGAAAAGCTGCTGTGGTCCGGGTCCGGATGGCTTCCACAAGGTCGTTGGTGAAGTCTTCCGAAGAAACGTATAATACGCTTTTCCCTTTTTTGATTGAGGTGTTCCCAATTGCATGGAGCAAGTGAGTCTTTCCGAGTCCAACGCCTCCATACAGGAACAGGGGGTTGTATGCCCTGGCAGGATTTTCGCCCACTGCCATACAGGCGGCATGGGCAAGACGGTTGCTTGGGCCGACCACAAAGTTTTCAAAAGTATACCGGCTGATTGCGGATTGTCCATTCCCGGTTTCAAGGCCCGACTTATCGGCTTCGATATTTTCGTTTTCTTCACCGGTTTCTGAAGATTGATAATCCTTTTGCCAGACGACAAAATTAACCTGTTGAGGATTTTCCAACATGCCCGACAATAAATTGGTAACCGTACTGGATAAGCGATTTTCCAACCAGTCTCTTGCATATGCGTTTTGAACACCGACGGTAAAGGTGTTCTCTTTATGAGAGATCAATTCTGCGCTTCGGACCCAGGTGTCGAAAGCTGCTTTTGACATCTCCATTTGCAGTTGTCCCATTGTGGCCTGCCAGGCTTGTTGTGCATTCATAAACTAACCCTCTTTTTTTAGGATAAATTGCACGAGCTGATCGTTTCGAACAATTAATAAAAACAGGAAATAAAACCCACTGGGGTAAACCATTCAGTGGGGGTTTTTTTGTTACTTTGTTTTGCCCGGAAAATAGGTGGAATAGAAACGGGCTCAAGAAGCTGTATAAAAACTCAGGCGCTTCAAAATGTTAAACAAATTCTAGCAGAAACCTTGAAATCGAACAAGTTGAAAACGTCCATGTTATCTAAAAAAAAGCAGAATTTTAAGACTTCTAAATCTTAAAGAATCGCGTTGCTTGTTTTGCAAAAATTACTTAAATGTTTAAAAAGAATTTTCGGTATTGGTGGATTAAAAGTTATCCACAGCCCCCATATATACGGGAAAAATACAAAAATAGAACATATTTCCCCGTAAATAGGGATCGTTTTTGTTTGGTCTTTCCGGTTTTAGAAAATTGAATTTACAACGTGTTTTTACCAAATTTGGAATCTCATGCTTAAATATGCGGCAAAAAATTGAAATGTTAAAGAATCGATGATTCTGCAGGAAAGAATCACTGCGGGTTTATCTATCCTGTAAATTAGTTTGAAGCCGATTGCAGCATCATTTTCGCGGCGCGGCGCGCAATTTCTACTGCAAAATTGGTGCCGCGATCCCAGGGGTATACCTGGCTCATGCTGGCAAAATATAAGCCGGGCAGCGGGGTACGAATTTCGGGGATGTTCTTTGAATGGTTGACCAATGGGATGGGCTGAGCGTATGCCGTTTTATAGAGCCAGCTCTCATTGATCCAATCCGGCGAAAAGTTGGGATTAATTCTTTTCAGACTGGGGATAAATTTTTCCAGCAGTTCCTCTTTGGAGAATTGGAAATAGGGATGATCGGGTTCCAGATAATCTCCGCAATAAATGATGTGATTTCCGCCAAAGTATTTGGGAGATAGGTAGTTGGTGTGTTCAACAAGGGCCAGAAAAGGAAATCCGGCGGACTTGGGCATGTTATACCAATAATAGCCTTCCGGAGAGAGCTGGTGTTTTAAGGCGATGGTCAGGACTACGGCACCGATGCTTTTCAGGTCGAGCAGACCCTTCAGGTAATCAGGAGGCAAATCCGGGGCGATCCTTGCCAGCAGTGCGGGAGAGGTTGTGGCAAGACACTGGTCAAAAATTTCAGTACCTTGTGGCGTTTCAAGGGCGATTTGGCCCTCTCCGGCAGTTTTAATAGATTGTACCGGCGTGGAGAGTTGAATAACCACACCCATCTGGCGCAATTTTTCCGCAAAAAGATCAGCGAACGCCTGGAAACCACCTTTGAAGGTTCCCAGTCTGGTGGTTCTTGCGTGCAGCCTGGCCCACATCCATGCCATGTTGACGTCTTTGGCATATCTTTCTCCAAATTTGCCAATTATCATGGGTTCCCACATGGTCTCGTAGACTTTATCGCCTGCCCATTTCCGCATCCAGGCATCCACAGTGGTCTTTTCGAGCGCCTGCCAATTGTTTGTCATCCGGAGGAAGAGCCCTACAAGGCCAAACCGGATTTTGTTGATTCCCCATCCAAGGCCCGGATACATCAAAGCGGCCGGGATTGAATCAAAAGGATAAAATTTTCCCCGATGATACATCACGGTGATGGGGCGGGGAAAAATCACCCTGTCACTCCAGCCGAGTTCATCAATGAGCCCAAGCATGTGATTGTCCGAGGCAAACCAATGATGGTAATATCTTTCTACAGACCACTCCCATTCCGGTTTCTTAAATCCAGCTGCTAATCCGCCGACATAGTCTGCGGCCTCAAAAATGGTAACCTGGTGTCCAGCACGCTTCAGATCGTATGCGGCGGATAATCCGCCCAGGCCAGCGCCGATAATTGCAATGTTCATTTTCTCTCCTCTGTTTCCGGATATTCACCATTCCATTTGAGACCTTCTCGAAAGAAGAAATAAGCTCCCAGAGCGGTAATCGGTACCCATAAAGCGACGTGGAGAACCAAAGTGTATCCCGCGGCAATTTCTCCCGGCACACCGTGTGCTTTGAGCAAGGCAATACCGGGTGCATCAAATGTCCCGATGTAGCCCGGTGCAGAGGGGATGGTTGTGGCAAGGTTGACAATTCCATTCATCAGCATCAATGCGAAGAAACTGACCTCAAATGGAAACGCGTGCATTACAAACCAGTATTTTCCGGTTTCTAGCAGCCAGATAATGGCAGATGTAAAAAAGATCATCAAGGCTTCCCATGGGGAGCGGAGCGATTCCAGGCCGGATAAAAACCGGAACGTCAGGTCGCAGACCTTTGCCCTCCATTTTTGAGGTATCAGGTGATCGATCAAGAAGTTTGCCCAGTTTTCAGCCGTTTTGGGGAACATGGCTGCGAGCAAAAAGACCAGCAGTGCTCCAATAAAAGCTGCCGCACCCCATACCGCAAGGCTCTGGATGCTTCCCACAAAACCCGAATCCGTGGTCAGCCTTGCTAGTTCCGGCAGATTCAAGAATACAAATGCCAGCATCACCACGCCGTCGAAAATCCGCTCTACGATGATTGTAGCGAGAGAAGCAGATATTGGAACCCCTTCTTTTCGCTTCAGGACAATTGCGCGGAGAACCTCACCGGCACGGGCAGGATAGATATTGTTTCCCATGTATCCAATTGCCACAATGGGGAACATGGTCCTGGTAGGAATTTTTTTGAGCGGTCTTAGAAGGTAATGCCATCGCCAGGTCCGAACCCACACAGCCAAAAAATACATCGCCACACCGGGAATTAACCAAATGTAGTTTGCGCTTTGAAGGGTATCCCAAACTTTATCGAATTGAAGCCCTTTTAGTGCCAGATACAGGAATAGAATGCTGATGAGCACTCCCAAAAGGAACTTCCAATTGCGTTTCAGCCAACGAATCATATGTCTCCTCACAACAGGGGCATAGAATTTACCTGTTTCGATTTTACCATGCAGGCAAGTATACCGGGTTTTTGGGGCAATTTTTTTGTGGAATTAGATCAGGAAGAAAACATGATAAACTTTTTCTTCAAGCGAGCGTTTCTCATCGTCCAGCCACATCTTTATAAAATAGCTAAATAGCGGGAATCCGGCCGGGCCTTTGAGACTCCGGGTGAACCCCCAATTGTCTAAAAAGGAAATTCAGTTGAAATTTCCATTCAAGGTGGCTATACTTTCAATATCCACAACGTTATTCTTCCAGAAATTTTGGTTTGATTAAAGCTTGTTGTTGTAACCGATGATATGAGGCCCATTCAGACGAGCTTATTGGGTTTTTCAGGGCAAGGTGTAGAATGCACAAAGTTGTTCCTCTTTCAATTGAAGTAATTTACTATGAAGATCCGCCCATTTTGAAATTGATCAAAGCGAATTTGGATCTGGAGCGTATTCCATTTCAGGTTACTCAAAAGAGTTCGAAAGAGGGTCGATCCTTTGAATTCAGAATAAAAGCTGATTCAATCGAAGTCCTGGATGAATATATCCTGAAGCCAATGCAGAATCCCGTCCAGGACGATTTTGATTGGTTTAAAAGACTCAAAGATTATTGGATTTCCGATCAGGAATTCAATTTGTTGATCAAAATTAAAAAAGAAGATATCCGTATTGCCGCACCTCTGAAAGTGGATCTGGAGGCAATTTCAGCAATCTGGATATTGATTAAAAAGGCGTTGGATATTATCTTGATGGAAGAACGCGTGGATATCGTTACTTATATGCGGCTTACTTCAAAAAGCGATGGGAAGTTTTCAATTGTATCTTACAGGCATGATCAGCCAGATAGAATTGTCAATGTGGATATTGCTAAAGCGATTAAAACACCTTCAAACCAACTCATCAATACTTATTATGATTCACCCAGCCGGTTGGGAAAATGGCATAAGGGTGAAAAATGGCGCAACATCGATTATTAGTTTTGGACCGGACGCTTGAATTATTCTCTTTGTACCCCGTCTGTTCTTTCGGTATGGTGATTCTAAGAATTTTTTCGGGCTCAGATGAGGCAGGAAATCCAAAAGCTTGCTAACAGCTTTAAGATGAATACTTTATTGGTGAAGCAAATCGTATCAGGGTCTTATTTTACCAGCCACTCTATTTAAGGAAGGATAAAGTATGCTTCGATTAGCGTCTCACATTGATCTTGAACAAATTATTGATTTAATCGATTCTGCGCCGGGAATGCGCCAGGATTATTGGAGAGAAGGCGCCATTGAGCAGGCAATTGATATGTCCGATGGTCTGGCCTTCGTATGGGAGGAAGAGAGCGATATTCTTGGCTTTATCTGCGCCCATGATTTTGGCTTCAGGGGATATATGAGCATTCTGGTCGTTGCTGAAAATGCCCGGGGTAAGGGGGTCGGGACGCAATTGGTCCGGCAAGTTGAAAACGAGCTGGCAGCGCGTGGTTGTACGATCATTATTTCAGATGTCATGAAAAATGCAGAGAATTTCTTCCGTCATCTGGATTATAAAGAGCCGGAGTCGATTTTGTTGTATAAGAAGTTAATGTAGAAAATGTTGCCGGTTTTGTGAACGATCGCTTATGATTGAAATTATTAATATCAAAGCGTTAGAAAGGAGATTTTAATAAATGGGCGCTCATGTGTATAAAAAAATTGAGTTGGTTGGAACCTCTAAAGTTAGTCTCGAAGATGCTATTAAAACCGCCGTGGCGAAAGCATCTGAAACCGTTAAAGATTTGAGGTGGTTTGAGGTAGTTGAAACGCGCGGGCAAATTGAAGATGGGGTAATTGCTTACTGGCAGGTGACAGTAAAAATTGGTTTCACCGTGCAAGATTAATTGGGGGCATCCCCACATGGATGATTGAAGCCGGATTAATCAATTTCAGTTAATTTTATTCAATAGCCGGATTAGTGAGAGGACTCTAAAAGAAAACAGGGTCCTCTTCCTGCATCAGCCAGAAAGTTCCATGGATCTACCGGATTACTGCCGCCAAAATCATGGAAAGGATGACCAATACGGCGAGCATCCCAAAGAAAATTTGCTGCATCTTTTGTTTGCGTTGATGATAGTTTTTTCCGGAAGATTTTTGTTCTTTTTCAGCCATAAACTTCTCCAAAAATTTAATTTATCTTTTGCAGAGATTCTGTAAGACTAATTTTATCCCGAATTTCTTGTTGTTTGGGTTAAAAAATTTAAGTCTTTTATGAGTATGCTATTTTGGCTGCTGTATAATGGAGGGGAGATTTGCAGTTCATTTTAAGGAGTAAGTAAAATGGGGTATTTGCAAGCAATTCTATCGGGACACCTGATAACTCCCTATTTAAGAGCCCTGGTGGTAGCGATAGGAATTATGATTATTTTGCAGGTTATTAAAAAATTTTTTATAAAAAAACTATCCGATCTTGCAAAAAAAACATCGTCCGATCTGGATGATTTTGTGATCAAATTGATCACGGACACCCGAGGTCTTTTCCTGGCAGCGTTGTCTATTTACATCGGCACAAGGCTGTTGACATTGCCGGATGTCCTGAAAGAAACGATTCACCTTGTAATGGTTTTAATTTTGCTGCTGCAGATGGGTTTTTGGATTAACAGCCTGATCAATTATTTAATCCAAAAGCAAGTTCAGAAAGTAAGTGATGAAAATTCTGCCAGTCAGGCGACAACATTAAGCTCTCTTGGGACCGTAGCAAAAGGTGTGGTCTGGGCGGTTGTCGTTGTGCTGGCGCTGGATAATATTCCCGGAATTGAGATCGGAACTTTAATCGCCAGCCTGGGAATTACGGGAATTGCCGTTGGGCTGGCAGTCCAGAGTATTTTAAGCGACCTGTTTGCTTCGCTTTCGATTGCGCTGGATAAACCCTTTGTAATTGGAGATTCGATTTCTGTGGGAGATTTTACCGGGACGATTGAAAAAGTCGGGCTGAAATCTACACGAGTTCGAAGTATTATGGGGGAGCAGCTTGTTTTTTCAAATTCCGACCTGTTGTCGAGCCGGATCAAAAATTATCGGCGGATGAATCGGCGCACGGTTATTTTATCTTTGGGGGTGTCTTATGACACCCCGTACGAGAAAGTCAAAGCGATTCCCCACAAGGTTGAAGGACTTATCCGGGAGATCAAGCAAACTACTTTTTCCCGTGCGCATCTGAAGGAATTTGGGGAATCAGCGTTAAACTTTGAAATCGTTTATTGGATTGAAAGTTCAGATTACTCTTTGTTCATGGATATTCAACAACAAGTAGGATTGGAAATCCTTAAACTGTTTGGTGAAGAAGGAATTGAATTCGCTTATCCTACCCGAACAGTGATTCTGGAAAAATAAATTTCTTTCATTGTCCGGAATGCCGCAAGCCTGAGGTGAAACCCCCTCGGGCTTGTTTCATATTCCGGGCTTTTTTTCAACGGATGGATGAAAGTCACTGAAATTCCATTATTGTAATGTTTATACGGTTTCGAATGAGTTGATTCAAAATGTTGGTATAATTCCCGCAATTGCCATTTTTTTTGGTAGTCAAAATTGATTTAAGAGATGGAACTCTGGCAATTTGGATAGGATGGTTTGGATGTCAGGGTCAGGGAGTTTTTTAAACGAACAGGGGGGGTATTCAGCTTGTGTGCTTTAATGGGTGTTTTCGAAGCACATTTTTTCACGCCTTGATGAGGTGCTTATGTCTAGAAAGATAAAATTCAATGATCTTACACTCCGGGATGGACAGCAGAGCCTTGCAGCAACCCGTATGACAACGGAACAGGCTTTACGGGTTTTGCCCTTGATTGACCGAGCGGGGTTTGAGACCATCGAGTTGTGGGGCGGGGCAACTCTTGATAGCTGTATTCGGTTTCTGAATGAAAATCCCTGGGAGCGTTTGGAGATCTATGCCGATTGTCTGGGCGGTCCTGCTAAAATTCAGGCGTTGTTAAGGGGACAAAACCTCTTTGCTTATCAGCCCTATCCCGATGATCTGGTAATTGCATTTATCAAAGAAGCCGTCCACTCCGGAGTGGGTGTGATGCGGATCTTTGATGCGTTGAACGATTGGCGTAACCTGCAAATTGCATTGATTGCCAGCAAGGCCTATGGAGCCCGGGTTGAAGCAGCGATGTCTTACACCGTGAGTCCGGTCCATACTGTGGAATATTATGTGGATTTTGCACGAAAGCTGGAAGATGAAGGAGCAGACCAGATCGCGATTAAGGACATGGCCGGGCTGCTGCATCCTTCGGATGCTTTAGGGCTGGTGCGCAGCTTGAAAAGACACTGTTCTGTTCCAATTACCATGCACAGCCATACCACAACAGGGGTCGGATTGTTGAATCTGGTGGTGGCAATGCATGCAGGGGCAGACGCTGTGGACAGCGCGATTACGCCTTTTGCGGGGGGACCTTCTCATTCTCCGGTGGAAGTACTGATCGTCTTTGCGGAGGAGATGGGATTAGATCATGGTTTGGATAAAGGTCTGGTCCTTCAAGCTCAGGCCCGATTGTTTGAAATTATGGACGAACTGAAAGAGAACAATCCATATTATACAAAATATTATCGACCGGTCCATTTTGATGACGTGGACCGAGAGATTATCAGGAAGATATTGAGTTTAATTGAACAGGCAGAGGACACGGCGATGGAAGAGGCTTTGACTCTTTCTCGCCAGCTTTTGGTAGACCTGGGGTATCCGGAGCATGACGACCGGATCTTCAAGTCTCAGATTCCGGGGGGCATGTTGACGAACCTCCAAAACCAGTTAAAACAAATGGGCCAGCTGGACATGCTGGATAAAGTAATGCAGGAAGTTCCACGCGTCCGAGAGGATGTTGGTTTTGTGCCGCTGGTGACCCCCACCAGTCAGATTGTGGGTTCTCAGGCAGCATTCAATGTGATGTATGGCGCGCGGTATTCATTCGTTTCAAATGAGTTCAGGATGCTTTTGCGTGGGGAATTTGGCCGTACTCCAATTCCTCCGAACCCTGAAATTGTAAGTCAGATATTAGGAGACCGGGATGCCCCCAAACCTTACCGTCCTGCTTCTTATCTGAAACCGGTTATGGAAGATGATTACCGGCTTCCGTTTGTCCGCACTCAGAAGGATTTGCTGCTGCATTTGATGCTTGGGAAGGCAGCGGATGATTTTCTGCAGCGCCCGCGCTCTATAAAAGTGGATCTGAATGAATTCGCGGACCGAATGCCTGGTTAACTTGTTGGATGATTTCTCTGTTCTATATGACACCAACCCAGGATCTGTTTCCGGGGTTGGTGTTTTCTTTCTTTGTTTCAGTCGCGTGCCTGTACCGGGAGTTCCATAAATTCAAGTTCCGTATCCTGTAAATGCTCCCGGATGGGGTGGATGGACTATGGCGGATAGGTTAAAAAAGGCTCCCTTTCTCATATTTCAGGGGGGAGGGAAATGAGAAAGGGATGGTTTGTACTTCGGACTTGAGTATAGCACGAAAAGCTGCTGAATTCAATATAAATATTTTTGAGCGCTGCCTTCCTGCCCGGACAGACCATTCAACTTTGAGGATGAATTAAAAATATTTCATGATTGGCCTGTAATCTGTATGTTGAGAGTAAACCAGTTGTTGTAAAATAGAGATAAATCGTTCTTTAGTATGGATGCATCAGAAGGAGAAATACAATGGATTTTATCCTGCCGGGCATTCTATTGGCTTCGGGAATAGTTGTTTGTTTCCTGGGTGGAAATTCATTCAAGTCCACCCCATTTATCGGTGGTTTTCTGTTGGGTGGGTCTCTTGCGGTGTATGCTGCCGGCTTTTTTGTGAATTCACTACAGGAGTGGGGAGCTTTTTCCCCCTACATTATCTACGCAGCAGGAGGAATCGTTGGAGGGCTTATCGCGAAACCTCTGTATATGGTGATGGTGGTGATCAGTGGAGGTGCTCTGGGAGCACTTCTGGGACTTGGTCTGGGTTTTGTAATTAATTTGCAGGGCGATCCTCAGATGTTAAAACAGATCGATCTGGTCATACGACCTTTCGATGTATTGACTCTGTGGTTAATGATCATTTTTGCGCTGGTCCTGGCTATTGTTTCTTTGTTGTTTGACGAATTCATGCTGCTGGTATCTACCGCTTTTATTGGTTCTGCGGTGGTTATTTCCAGCATTACCGGTTTATTGGCAGGCAGTATTCCTCTTATGCAAAATGTTGTGGCGGTCTTTTTTGCCTGGTTTGTGGTTGGCCTGGCCGGATTGGTGTATCAAAACAACAATCTGGATTGATATTTCATCCTGATAAGTGGACAAAACGACTCTTCTTGTGAAAACAGGGAGTCGTTTTTATTTTGGTCGATGAAATTCTTAAAGCCTGGATGCGGAATGTATCTCTATTGATTCGTCAAGTATAATTGTGCAATGTATGAAAAATTGTTTGAAAGAAGGATTATTGCATGTCAGTAGTAGACCGCTTTTTAAATTATGTAAAAATTGATACTCAATCCACGGAGCATTCCGATTCTATCCCGAGCACCTTAAAACAATTGGACCTGGCGCACTTATTGGTTAGAGAGCTGCAGGAAATGGGCGTTAAAGAAGTTGATTTGGACGCAAACGGTTATATCATCGCCCATTTACCCTCAAATCTGGATAAGCAAGTCCCAGCGATTGGTTTTGTGGCCCACATGGATACTTCGCCGGAGATATCGGGTAAAGATGTCAAACCACAGATTCTGGAGAATTATGATGGTGAAGATATTGTGCTCGATAAATCGAAAAACGTGGTTTTATCCCCGTCCGATTTTCCGGAACTTGAACTGTATATCGGACAGACGCTGATCACCACAGATGGGACCACATTGCTTGGGGCAGATGACAAAGCAGGTGTGGCCGAGATTATGACGGCTGTGGAATATTTAATAACGCATCCGGAATTTCCTCACGGCCGTATTTGTATTGGTTTTACGCCGGATGAAGAAACCGGCCACGGAGTCGATTTCTTTGATGTAAAAAAGTTTGGAGCCGATCTGGCCTATACTGTTGATGGGGGTCGGTTGGGTGAGCTGGAATATGAAAACTTTAACGCCGCCGGTGCTGCGGTTTTTATTCAGGGAAGGAACATTCATCCCGGTTCAGCCAAAAACAAGATGATTAATGCGATTCTGATTGCTGCAGAATTTAATGGCTTGCTGCCCGAGAATGAACGCCCGGGATATACGGAAGGGTATGAAGGTTTTTATCATCTCTTAGAGTTTAATGGAGCGGTGGAAGAAGCCAAACTCAGCTATATTATCCGCGACCATGATCGTGAAAAGTTTGAAGCCAAAAAAGCGCTTTTTAACGCGGCGATCCAATTTATTAACGCAAAATATGGAGAAGGCACAATCCGGGCGGATGTGCAGGACCAGTACTACAATATGAAAGAGAAGATCCTTCCGGTGATGGATGTTATTGAAGTGGCCGACCAGGCCATGCGGGAAGCCGGTGTGACTCCAATTGTCCGGCCCATCCGGGGGGGGACAGATGGCGCAAAGTTGTCTTATATGGGACTTCCTACACCGAACATTTTTAGTGGTGGGCACAATTTCCACGGTAAGTACGAGTACATTCCGGTTGAATCGATGGAGAAAGCCGTCGAAGTTGTTTTGAATATCATCCGTCTATATTCCGAAAAATGAAATCGAGAATGCTTGTTTTAAACCGTGCTTTTCGGAGCACGGTTTTTTTATGTTAAAAAGCTTTTGAAAGCAATTTTTTCTCGATGAAGATGTTATCAATAATTTTCTTGCACAAACCTTATTCATCCTGCTTGATAATTTGCAGCAAATCTGACATTCTAAAAGCGTAACGAATTGTTTAAAGCCGGGTTATTAATAGAAAGTTTGATTAAGAGAAAATTAACGGCAGAAAAGGAGGTCGTAATGGGTGGATGGATCGTTGGTTTCAGTATTTTCTTGATTACCATGTGGTCTGGCCTGTATCGGCGAATCGCTGCTGTGGATGAAGAACTGGAGCAGGAAAGTACGCCGGATGGCTCTAAGGATTAAGTTCCTGACCAGAAAGACCCCGGAATCGATGCCGGAATCGACCGAAAAGCCAAACTATTCCGGAATTAAGTGCCTTTGGGATCCGTTTTTTGGCAAATGACTTCCTGATGCGCCTGCTGCACAACCTGTTTCTGGGGTATTTGGTTTATCTCCCTTTATTCCTGACAGGAATTTTATGAAGCCCGGAAGGGCTTTTTTTATTTTATGAGCAGAAAATTTGATCCGCGAAAAAAGGAAGTTCAACTGAGAAATTAATTTTACAAAAAGGCTGTGAGAAAAGAAGCGGACGGCAGAAAAAAGGGTGAATAGAACGCCAGCTAAGAGTTATTTACACGTTATTGACTCCAAAATGGATTCTTTCTATAATGAAATTACAGGGAGTTCCGAGAAATTAGAACCTGGGCTGTGGTATAAGCCAATATGGTGTTTCCGGACAAGCCCCGTACGGCTTAGGTGGATCGTGAAAAACAAAATATCGGCGAACTTTCACGAATTCGTTTTGGCAGTGGGAGAATGTACAGTGAGTTTTCCTGTCGACATTCACAGCAAAGCGAGAGTGAGATCCTGATTAGAGATTTCATAGACCGCAAAAAGCTGGTTATTGAGATCTGAGGAGCCACCATCCAGGTAAGAAGGTTACTTGGGACCCCTGATAATTCAATCCCTGAGAGGTTAATCTCAGGGATTAATTATTTAAGGCGTTTGCAAGACTTCGGCTTTCAGCAAACCGACAAAAGGTAAATTGCGATATTTTTCTTTGTGGTCAAGCCCGTACCCGACGACAAAACGATCCGGGAGATCAAACCCTTTGTACTTGAGTGGAATATCAATCAAGCGATATTTGGGTTTGTTGAAAAGTACGCAAACTTCCAGGCTGGCGGGTTCTCGTTCTCTCAGGCTTTTTAATAAATAGTTCAGTGTCAGACCGGTATCAACTACGTCTTCAATAAACAGAATGTGGCGGTTTGTAATGGGGGTGTCCAGATCCTTTAAGAGCCGGACAAAGCTTTTGCTCCGAGCTTCTGAAGAATATCTTGAGACGGCAAGGAAATCGACTTCAACCGGGATTGGGATTTGCAAAACCAGATCGGACATAAAAAAAAGGACGCCTTTCAAGACCCCAACCAGAATAGGGTCCTTTCCTGTATAGTCCGCAGTGATCTGCTCGGCGATTTCCTTAACGCGTTTCTGAATTTGATCTTCGGAGATAATAATTTCTCCGATATCGGCAGCCATTTCTCCATATTTGTTTACCAACTCATTTGTTTTCATGGCTACTCCTTTTGAGTCTGATTCCCCTTTATTTTCCCGGCTTGCTTATACAATCCATATTTAACCATCAAGTCCCGCATTTCCCTTCTTTTCAACAGCTTGATATTGATTTCAGGGTAGATCTCGTTCATCATTTTCAAACGCCGGTTTTTCTTGTTGGACAGCCTGGGTTTAAGGGTTGTTAACTCGATATATAAATCTTGCTCCGGTAAATAAAAATCTGGTGTAAAGGCTTCAATAATCCTACCGTTTTTGTCGGTAATCAAAGGAAATGTTTTGGGTTCATATTGCCATTCTATTTGATAAAAATCCAGAATATCGGCAAAAGTTTTTTCGGAAGGGTGCGCAAATTCCGGATGATCTTGTTTTGACTTGCTCAAAATGAGGCTCCTTCGTGATGCCACATGGCTTATGCAGCCTGTGAGATTTTTCGATGAAGAGCTGTTTGAATGATTTGTGCTGCTGCTTCCGGATTGAAATGTTCCGTGTTGAGTACCAGATCGTAGAGCTCCGGGGAGGGAAGTTTGGTTTCGAAGAACTGCTTGAGGAATTTCTCACGATACCGGTCACTGGCTTTAATTTGCGCTGTGGCCGCATCCTGAGAAATCTCCTGTTCTTCCATGATGCGAGAAACTCTGACTTCGCGGGGTGCAATCACACGAATATGCAATGTGTCGGGATAATTTTGAAGGATGACCTGCCCGCCCCGGCCTACAATAACCACACGGTCTTCCCGGGCCAGGTTGTGGATGATCTTTTTCAGATGCTTGATGTAGGATTTACAATCTTTGTTAGATGGAGAAATGCCGAGCAAACCTAATTCGTCAATCTCGGCCAGAGCAATTTCGGGTGTACAGGCCTCAAGAGCGGCCTGGTTAATAAGCTGGCGAGAAACGACTCTGTAACCGAGCTGTCTTCCAATCAATTCTGCAATCTCGTCCCCCAAGCTTCCGAGCTGCCGGGATATGGTTATGATTGCCATAGAAATCTTTCAAACCATTCATTGAAAATTTGGAGAACTTATGTATTGTCATTATAGCATGTCGCCTCCGTTTCACAAGAAATCAGGCAGCGAACTGTACAGGGCTGCTGCAGTCGAATTTTAAAAATTGGCGCCATCCTGCAACCGCCGTACCGGTTGGGTATTCTTTTAACAACCCCGTTCAGGGTTTGGTTAGAATTGATGCAGGCAAAATATTCTGCTATTGTTTTGAAAAAATTCTCTCAAGAAATTATGGTAACATTTTCCTTTAAAGGTTTTGAGTTCCCCTTTATTTTGAATTTGAATCGATATTGGAACCATCATCAGGGAGTTAATCGAATGACAGAATTATCTTACCAGAAGGACAGCTATCTTAAAGAGTTTTCGGCAGTGGTCACTGCTGTGGATGTGGAGAACCGGGCAGTGCTGCTGGATAAAACCGCTTTTTACCCCGGTGGAGGCGGGCAGTCTTATGATACCGGCCTGATCCTCTCCGGGGATGCAACCTATACGCTCAAGCGGGCGAAAAAAACCGGCGATGAGGTCTGGCATTTCCTGGCGGAAGGTGACACGCCTCTGCCGGAAGTGGGAGCAACCGTGGAAGGAAAGCTGGACTGGGAACGGCGGTACCAGTTGATGCGTACTCACACGGCCATGCATATTTTATGCGGGGTGGTTTTCCGAGATTACGGCGCTCAAGTTACCGGCGGGGATATGGACCCCCTTAAAGGGCGTATGGATTTCGAGTTTGAGACGATGAGCAAAGACCTGGTGGAGGTGATTGAGAAAGCAGTCAACGCTGAAGTTTTGAAAGCACGCGAAGTGCGTGTAAAGATCCTGCCGCGCGAAGAAGCTTTCCAGATCCCCGACCTGATCCGGACCAAAATCAACCTTCTTCCCCCACAGATCGCAGAAATCCGGACGGTTGAGCTGGTGGGACTGGATCTTCAGGCCGACGGCGGTACGCACGTTGCCAACACCCGTGAGGTCGGCCCCATGCATATCGTTAACTACAAAAGTAAAGGCAAGATCAATAAGCGCATTTATGTCGAGCTGGAAGGATAATGGGAATAAGGCTTTATGAGTGATGGCCTCGTTTTTCTTGAGGGAATGACGTTTGCGGTAGACCCTGACCGGCTGCGCCGGAAGCTGCGGATTCGTGCCGGCAGCGCTTCGGACAATGAGCTGGAAAGCGTGCTGTCTGAAGCAGAGAAGATCGTCCGTCCAAGGGCGGTTTACTTTCCGGCTTACATTGAAGCCCGAGAAGAAGATTCTATCCGGGTTGACAATGTTCCATTTCACAGCCGGGTGCTGGCAGTTAATTTGCAGCAAGCCCATCGCGTGTTTCCTTATCTGGTTACCTGCGGTCAGGAGGCGGAGGACTGGCATAAATCCCTGAAGGATATGCTGCACCATTATTGGGCGGACACGATTTTGCAGATGGCACTGCACAGAGCGCTGCGGGCGATGGAAGCGGATATTCTGGCTCGTTATTCTTATTCCAAAATGGCCTCAATGAGCCCGGGGCGATTGAATCATTGGCCCATTGAAGAACAGCGTGCGTTGTTTGAACTGCTGGGCGAAGCACCTTCACGGGTAAGAGTCTGCTTGTTGGAAAGCTACCTGATGACGCCGACCAAAACACTTTCCGGCCTGCGCTATCCGACCGAGGAGAGTTTTGAAAGCTGCCAGCTTTGCCCGCGGGAAGACTGCCCCGGCCGCAAAGCACCTTACGAGGCCGACCTGTACGCCAGGAAATACTTATAGATTAACAGGGTATAGAGAGTGCAGACATCCTTGCGGGGCAGCCGAGAGCTTTAATATTCTGTTTCCCGACTTAATACATTCAACACCAGCATGGTGGTCTGTCCCGATTTCTTGATTTTATCGGGATCAATATTCTCGACCGTGTCATTGGGGGTGTGGACATAAAGATCGGAGCCATCCCAACTGATATAGGCGGTGATGGCCGTCCGCCCGCCATAAGCTTCTTCGGCCGGGCGGTTGTAATGCGGCCCCTTACCGCGTGTTGTAATGCTCGTGCCCATGCGGGAGGCTGCGTCCTGGAATAAATTTACCAGCCGGAAACTGCTGCCTTTATCCAGGTAGATTGCGTTTCCTGTTCCGCCCCCCATTCCACTCAATTCGAGGACGGCTTCAACATTGTACTGGTTGAAACCATAGTGGGCGTTCATGATGTTGGTGACGCTCAAGCTTCTTTGGCGCTCTCCATCTCCCCAGGCGACAAAGATGACCGTTTTCTTGGGATCGTAGTTCCCCTCTTTAAGTACCCGCGCCATTTCCAGCATCGTGGCAACTCCGCTGGCGTTGTCATTCGCGCCGGGGTACAGGATTCCATCCGGCCCAACGCCCACGCCATCATAGTAGGCACTGACCAGGATAACCTGATTATCCAGCGCTTCTCCCCGGGGTCCCATGGCGGCGCCTGTACCGGGATAAATGCCAATGACGTTGTAATAGCGTTCGCTCAGATCAACTTCGTTAACTTTAACTTCAACCAGGAGTTTGGCCCCCGGCGAGGTGGTAGAGTAGCTGTTTTCCGAGAGACTGGAAGCTGCGGCCTGTAATTCTTCCAGGCTGCTGTTTGTGGTAGCCAGCAATCTATCAGCCGCTTCCCGGGTGATTTTCAGCGTTGGCAATTGGTTATGTTGATAAGGATTATCCGGGGGGTAGATGTCTTTCTCTTGAAGGAAGTCATTGTTTTCCATGACCACCAGGAGCCCTGCTGCCGATTTGATATCCACTAACTGCAAGTCGGCTTCCCGGATCAGAATAATTTTATCTCCCAGGTCAAGATCCCGAATGATGAGGGGCGTTTCTTCCAACTGCGGTGAATTGGAACTGACAGCGAGGCCCACCAGATCGCCCCGAGCTGTTCCCATTGTGAGATTTAGAGAAATGTACTCGGTGTAATTCTCGCGATAGGTGAAAGTTCCAACCACTGAACTCTGCGTGCCGAGGACTTCGAGGCGAGGAACTGAGATCAGGTGATAATGCGTAGCCGTCAGTTCCTGGAAGTAGGTCTGGTCCTCTCCAGCGGGTATCAGGCCGATTTCTTTCATCCGGGCGGCAATATAATCGGCTGCCAACTTATCATTCCCCGTGCTGGATTCGCGTCCCTCGAATTCGGAAGATGACAATGCCCGGATATCTTCCATTACATTTTGTTCATTAAACTGTCTGGCTTCTGATTTGTAGATGCTGATGGGCGCAGAACTCCTCAATGCCCATCCTGCCAACAGCAGGAGCCCGACGGCAAACAGGAGAGAATAACGGTTAATCAACCGGCTGAGGTTGATCTTGCTTTCTTCAACAAACCGGCGCAACCCTTCTCCCCACAGGTTGAAAGTCAGGATGGAGAGGAAGAAGAAAATGCCGGGATATGTTGCCAGCCAGGGATAACTTCTCCACCAGAGCCGAATATTTGCCAGCAGGGCGCCCCATTCCGGGACATCGGAAAAGAAATAGGTGAAGCTGGTTGCAAATTCACCCAGCTGCACTTTAAAGCCGCCCCCCAGGAAAATGTTCAGGAATCCCAGCTCTGCCAGAAGCATTAATACGCTGCCCGTTTCCATCACGGCCAGGACAAACATGGAGGGGACCAAGTGCGGCAGAATGTGGCTTCTCAAAATCTGGCTGGGACGGGCCCCAACCGAGCGCGAAGCTTCAACGTAGAGTTTGGGTTTTTCCTGAATGACCTGACCACGCACAAACTGCGCGATTTCACCCCAACCCACCACGCTGAGCGCGATAACAAAGATGACGATCCCCTGTTCGATCCCCAATGCCAGAACCAGCAGCATGGTGAAAATGGTGACCGGAATCGCGGCCCAGATAGAAGAAATACTGTTGATAAAGCGGTCCACCCGGGAATTTGGCCACCATCCTGCCATCAATCCAATCAAAAGGCCCAGAGCCAAACGCGCCATTGTGGCAAACATGGCTAGTGCCAGGGTGAGCCTGGCACCGGAAAGCACCAGAGCCTGGATATCTCTGCCCAGCAGATCACTGCCCCAGGGAAATACAGAAGAAGGTTTAAAGGGCGGGGCATATACCGTGCCCTCAATCATCATAATGCTATGGGTTTCATAAGGACTGGCGGGTGAAAACTTCTCTCCAAAGATCACCAGGATTATTAAACCCAGGAACATTAAGGTGCCCAGAATGAGCGGGACATTCCGGAAGGCGGCTTGAAGAACGTGTCCGCGTGAGATCTTGTCCGGTTGGGCCTGATCTTCACGTCCCGATATGGCCGGGGCGGAGGGTTTCGGCTGTTCCGGAGCAGTCTGGGAGGGCGTTTCTGTTCTTCTTGCTCTAAAGATTTTCTGAGAATATAGTCTGGTCTGTGTTTTCAGGTCCTGCCACCACAGCCCCAGATTTTCTTTAAAGTATTTCCATCCCTCGCTCTGATCCGAGAAAGTTGGTTCATCATAACTGCCACCATTTTGTTCGCGCAATTTGGGATTGATCAGAGGGAATAGAATCTCAAGGGCCAGGTTAATCAACAAAAACAAAGCCCCCAGCGACAAAATCAAATCGGTGATTAAAAATGGATTGTCTTGTGTCAGCGCGTCCAGAATTGCCGTTCCTATGCCGGGCCACAGGAAAAAACTTTCCACGACGGGCAAACTTGCCAGGGAGAAGCGCAGAGACGCGCTCAATGTGTTCAGGATCGGAATCAAGGTGTTCCGGAAAGCGTGTTTGAATAAAATACGGGTAAGCCGGGCACCTTTTGAGCGCGCGGTTCTGACATAATCTTCCTCAAGGGCCTGAGAAAGCGAGAGGTAAGTGACCTGCATGATTTGCGCCAGAGGCCGGGCCGAAAGAACGAGGGCGGGCAGAACCAGATGTAAATCCCATCCAAATCCCTGTGGGGGGAGAAGTGCCTGGGATAAGTCCAGCCATCGGAGAACTTTAACATTCAGAATTTGGAGCAGCATTGCCATCAGAAAACTTGGGGTGGAAATCCCCAGAACGGACATCAGCAGAATGATGGGCGTGATGTTTTTCCGGCGGGTCAATGCGGCTGCCGTACCCAATAAGATCCCCAGAAGGCTTGCGATCAGCAAAGAAGCCAACAGCAACCCGGCACTGTTGAGGAATAATTCTCCAACAACTTTGATTGCCGGGACGTATTCTTTGTGCGAGTAATAGGTTGCAGGATGGTGAACGAAGTAGGTGAAAGTCCGGTAAATTCCTTCGTAAAGTGTTTTAAAGACGTTGACCGGGGTCCCCTGTTTTCCCTGCTCGGCCAGGAAAATTCCGGTTAACGTGATGAAGGCAATCGCTAAAAAGATCAATATCGCGCGGGAAATTCTCTTGAAGAGGATCTTGAAAATAGAACGGGCGACCTTCCCGGTTTGGGCAGGGCTGGCTTCTTCTTCAGACGGAGTTATTGTGGTTTCCACCTCTTCGGGAAATTTGTCTTCCGCGCGCAGCCGCTTCAGTGCCCAATTGATCCCTTTGCGCGCCCGTTGACTTTGCGGGTTGATGATGAGCGCTTGTTTTAAATAAGCCAGACTGGCTTCAGGATTGACAACGGCGGCCAGAATGAGCCAGGCGATTTCGGATTGAGGCGCTATCAGAGCGGCCTTAATTGCATACTGGCGCGCTTTCAGGGTTTCTCCATTTTTCAGATAAAATGCGGCCTGTTTTAATATGGTCTGGACCCTGGAATCTTCTGTCTCAGCGTGCTGCGCTTCAATGGGGTTGATTTCTTCCGGCTCTGAAGGTGTTTGTGGATTTTCAAGATTGGATTTGGATGAAGTCATGAGGTTAGAGATTGTTTCATCGGAAGAGGATTAGGAGATTAGAATTTTCCTGTTTTGAACAGCCTGCTATTCAGCAAAAGACCTAATTTTTTGTTTTGTCAAAATGGATATTAACTTTAATTTCAATCGAATAATTTAAACTCTATTATAAGCCAAGATACAGAACTAATTTTCCCCGTGCTCCGGAATGTTTTTTGTTGCCCGCTTCATGCTTTTAAGATCCTTTGCTGATTATAGCGTTGGACCATCTTCTGAAAAATAATGGAACATTGTTATTGGAATCGCTTCAAGAATCTTTACACGGTAAAATAAATGAAATCATGCAGGATGGATATGGTTGATTTGTCATTATCCCGAATCCGGTTCGGATAGAAATGGAGTGAGCAGAAAACCCATGAATAGAAAAGCGTTTTATCGAGGATTTATCCTCTGTTTTTTGGCCGCCTTTTTGGGAGGAAGCCTTTCTGCCTGTGGAAATTCCCCGGTTGTTCCGGATGAAACACCGTCAGCAACGCTGCCTCCCGTAATTCAGGAAACAGACCTGCTACCTACCCGGGTCCTTCCATCGGATACACCAGATCCGGACCGTGTTACGGAAACAGCGCTTGCCACAGACGAAGCGGTGCAATCTCCCACGCCCCCGGAGCCTTTATATTCCGCTCAAGGGGTGGTTCAGGATAACAGCTACTGCCGGAATGGGCCTGGAACTGAATTTGGGGTGCGTTTTTCTTTGCACTTTGGAGATGAAGTCCGCGTGGTGGGGATCAATGAACAACACACCTGGTGGTTGGTTTTCCCCTTGGGCCAGGCGGAAGCCTGCTGGTTGTGGGGTCCGCTGCTGAAGGTGGAGGGGAATACCGAGCAAATACAAGTTGCTCTTTCCCCATCCACTCCGACCCCGATCCCGGTGACAGCCGGTGGTGAAAGTTTCACTGCCGAGGAGTACGAGAAAAAACTGCTTGAATTGATTAACCAGGCTCGTCTCAATCAGGGTTATCCACCGCTATCTCTTTACCCGCCATTGGTGCAGGCGGCCTATCTCCACAGCCAGGATATGGCGGATCATGACTTTTTTGGACACCTTGGCTCTGATGGCAGCGATTTTAACCAGCGCCTGACAGATCAGGGAATGGTGTTCTCCAATGGCGGAGAGATGCTGTATGCCGGCGGGGACCCTTATCAGGCCTATCAGGCCTGGATCAACAGCCCGGTGCACCATGACATTTTGCTGAACCCGGAATTCACCCACATTGGAATTGGAGTGGTGTATGCCGAGAACCGGTTTTATGAAGAGTATGTGACGGCGGACCTGGCCATTCCTGTTCTTCCAGCGGAATAAGCAATCCCTGGTAAGGATTGGCATTATTCTTGATATCAAAAAAGCCCTTCTCTTTGTTATTCAAGGAGAAGGGCTTGTGTTTCAGGCATGGCGGGTATTCTTTTTAGACCAATCGATTATGGCAAAAGGAAGATACAAAATGATGAAAGTGACCACAGCAATCACACCGATCCACAGGATGTACCAGGGCCAGGAGGGCAGCATGTCGAGCACGCTGGCGGTTGGGGGTTTGTGAGCAATAAAGAGATAGTTGCTTCCGATAGCCCAGTTGATCAACCCGACAAAGAGCATATAGATAACGGAGCCTTTAAGAACTCTTGGAATGTCGCGCCAATGCGGGCGGAAACCTTCCACCACGGTCATGTAAATTGCCGCGGAAATAATCAACCCGTGAGAGATGAATACCTGGAAAAACCGGAAATGGGGGAAACTGTATATGCCGAGGTCAGGAGTGAGGTAGGCCTGGAGCGCGCCGTCGATGCCCAAGAAGTAAGCATAACGGTAAATTGCCTCGTTTTTTGTGATTAGCATATAGGCGCTGAGATAAACGAAAACCGTGCAGAGATGAAACGGGAGCATGGTCTGGATGGTCCATTGTCCGGTGACGGCATTCCAAATCTGCCATAATGTTTCGTTGACCAGCAGCAGCGCAGCCATGGTATACCGGAAAGTCTTCCGGGTGGTTGAATCGACCGAGCTGCGACGCACCAGGATAAAAGATAAATTCAGCAGGACCAGCAGCGCAATGGTGATCAAATGCGATGTGTCAAATAATTGAAAGGGTAATCCGGGGTAGTCTTTGGCGAAAAACGTTTCCATGTGGGCCTCGTCAGAAGGGGGGTGATCCACCCGAAAGATAGAAAAAGCTGCTTTTTCAGCCAGAACAACGCTGAAGATTAAAAGTAAGGTTTTTGATATTGTATAGATTTTCCGGAAAATGTCAAAGTGTAGTTGGGAAAAGGATTCCGGTGTAAAATTTGAGCTGCACCGAGACGAAAAAATAATTACCGCAAAGAGGAAATTACTATGCTGGATATCATTATCCGAGGGGGCGAGGTCATGGATGGCACGGGGAAAAAAGCCGTGCGGGCCGATGTTGGGATTCTGGGCGACAGAATCGTTGAGATAGGCGATCTCTCTTCGACCGAAGCGGAACGTGTAATTGAGGCTGCGGGGCTGTGTGTCGCGCCGGGATTTATTGATATCCATTCTCATGGGGACTGGACGCTGCCGTATCTGCCCACGGCAAACAGCAAAATCCATCAGGGGATCACGCTGGAGGTGGTGGGGAATTGCGGTTCGAGCGTGGCTCCGTTGAGCGAAGCCATGCGAGAGGAGCTGATAGAAAAGAATCGCCTCTCCGGAATAGAATATCCTGTAGATTGGTCAGGGTTTGGCGACTATCTGGATTGGTTGATGCGCCAGGGTGTTTCTGTCAATGTGGCGGCGCTGGTGGGGCACGGCACAGTTCGCGAGAAAGTGATGGGTATGAGCGACCGCAAGCCCACCCCACGGCAGATGAAAGAAATGAAGCTTGAAGTCACGCGGGCGATGGAGGAAGGCGCAATTGGTTTCTCTACCGGCCTGATCTATACTCCAAATGTTTATGCCGGAACAGAAGAGATCATTGAACTGGCGAAATGCGCCGCCCGGTTGGGCGGAATTTATACCAGCCACATCCGCGGCGAGGCGGACACCCTGCTTGAAGCAATCCGGGAGGCGCTGGAAGTCGGGCGGCAGGCCGAGATGCCGGTTGAGATCAGCCATTTCAAAGCTTCCGGGGTCAACAACTGGCATAAAATGCCGGATGCGATTATTCTGGTTGAAGCCGCCCGGGCAGAAGGACTTGATGTGATGGCCGATATGTATTCCTACCCGGCTTCAAACACGGAACTTTCTTCTCTGATCCCTCCGGATATTCATGTTGGGGGCGCAGAGCGTATGATTGCCCGCCTGAAGGCAGCGGACTGCCGGGACCATCTGCATACATTTTTTAAAGACCCTGAGGCTGCCAACGGCGTTGGATGGGAGGGTATCTTGATCTGCTCCTGCCCATCGAATCCTTCTTATGAAGGCCGTTCTATTCAGGAGATCAGCACTTCCCGCGGGCAGAATCCCGTGGATGCGGTCATGGATATCCTCATTGAAACCCGGTTGAACGCGGATATCATTGAGTTCACCATGAAAGAAGAAAACGTTGAAATGGGGCTTAAACAACCCTTTGTCTCGATCTGCACCGATGCCTCGGGGACCATTTCCGAAGGTCCGCTATCACTGGGCAAACCCCATCCCCGGGCCTATGGATCTTTCCCACGGGTACTGGGGCGCTACGCGCGTGAAAAGGGCCTGTTCTCTCTTGAGGAAGCGGTGCGCAAAATGACTTCCCTTCCGGCCCATCGTTTGGGCCTGATGCGCCGCGGACAATTGCAACCGGGGTATTACGCGGATGTGGTTGTGTTTGACCCGCTGGAAGTGCGCGATGCGGCCACTTATGAACAACCACACCAATATGCGGTTGGCATCCCGTGGGTCCTGGTTAATGGACAGGTCGTTATTGAGAACGGCAGGCATACGGGGGCACGCCCCGGACAGATTGTAGCCTAGAAGCCCCTATCGGGGCAGGTTGTCTACTGCGTAAAAATGGATATCCGGGATGACCCATTAAAATGGCGGATTGTCTGAACCTTTAATTTCCCTTTTTAATAAGCTGTTTTCAAAAAAACCAGTTAATTTTATTTAACAGTTTACTCCGCAAGCTTTTACCCCCGGGTGAATTTGCAACCTGCGAGTTCTGTTTGCGTATATGAATTAAAGATGATGGTGCTTCACCAGATCTGTTTGAAAAGCAATTGTTTATTAACAATAACAGGTGTTTTTAAAAGTGCTGAATGACCGGTATGCCTGTGTACCGGAAGTTTATAGGGAGAGCGGGAGGCGTGATGCTGGCAGGGTTAATCGGAAAAAAGAATGCGGACAATGCCCCAATTGAAGCAATATCACCGGCGCCGGAAAAAACGGATTCGTTGATCCGTCTGCGGAAAATTATTAAAACCTACTACACTGCGGCCGGGGATTTTATGGTGTTAAAAGGTATTGACGCGGATTTTCGACGGGGAGAGTTCGTTGGGGTCATTGGAAAATCCGGCAGTGGAAAATCCACTCTGATCAATATGATCACCGGGATTGACCGTCCAACCACAGGGGAGGTGTACGTGGAAGATGTGGCAGTGCATTTGCTTTCGGAGAGTGAGATGGCTGCCTGGCGGGGGCGCAATCTGGGAATTGTTTTCCAGTTCTTCCAGCTTTTACCCATGTTATCTCTTCAGGAAAATGTGATGCTGCCCATGGATTTCTGCAATGTGTATGAATCCAGAGAGCGCCCCGAGCGGGCCATGGAGCTTCTCAAGCTGGTGGGGATGGAGGACCATGCACATAAGCTCCCTTCGGCGATTTCGGGCGGACAGCAGCAGCGAGTCGCCATTGCGAGGGCACTGGCCAATGATCCACCGATTATCATCGCCGATGAACCGACCGGAAACCTCGATTCCAGAACTGCCGAGCATGTTTTTGAGATGTTTGAAAAAATGGTCGGGCAGGGTAAGACGATTGTTATGGTGACGCACGATATTGGCCTTGCAAAGCGGATTGACCGGACCTTGTTGATTGCCGATGGAGAAATCGTCAACGAATGGGTGTTCCGGATCATGCCACAGCTATCTCACCAGCAGATGCTCCACGCCACCCGTGAGCTTGAACAACTGGTCTTTGAACCCGGACAGGTGATCATACAGGAGGACCAGGTCGGTGATAATTTTTATATCATCCGTGAGGGGAGGGTTGAAATTGCGCTGAAACGACCGGGCGGGGATGATATTGTTGTCACCCGTATGGGACCGGGAGAATATTTTGGAGAAATTGAACTGCTGAAGCAATCCAAGGCGATAGCCACCGTGCGGGCCGGTGAAGTGCCTGTCAAGGTGATGTCACTGGACCGCGAAGTCTTTATGGCGCTGATGTCCGAATCGGAGCCAACACGCGAGGCGATGGAACATATCATTCATTTGCGGATGAATGAAAACTTAGAGACCCGGAAAAAAATGCAATGAAGCTGGAAGCCCGCTGGAGAAAAGTCCTTGCAGATTTATGGGCGAATAAGATTCGCACCATCCTGGTTGTGCTGTCCATTGGCGTGGGGGTGTTCGCGGTGGGTATGGTCAGCAGTTCTTTCCTGATTCTGCTCCATGATATGGATGCAGATTATCAATCGACCAACCCCTATGGGGCCATCATCTACAGCGCTCCGTTTGATGAAGATTTGATCGCCTCATTGGAAGATGTCCCCGGTGTGGGAGAAGTTGAAGGGAGAAGTTCTGTTTCTGCACGTGTGCTGGATGGGCCGGAGAAAAAGATCCCTCTTGCGATATTCGCGATCCCGGACGTGAACGAGATGAAAATCAGCCGGATTCGGCCGGAGAAAACCGGAGAGGAATTGCAGCTTAACCGCCATGAAATCCTGATTGAACGTTCCGGCCTGGCAGCGATCCCGTTGGAGGTGGGGGATACCCTTCGTGTAGAACTTTACGACGGCAGGATACGGGAACTGCGGGTCAACGGCATTGTCAGCGATGTTTCTTTCCCATCCTATGCCTTCTCCGGCCAGATTTTCGCATACGTCAACCCGGAAACCATGGAGTGGTTGGGTGGACTCTCCGATTACAATCAACTTTATCTGACCGTGCAGGGAAACAAGAAAGACGAGAAACATGTCAGCGAGGTGGCGAATGCGGTAGCGGATAAGATCGAGAAGAGCGGCCGGCAGGTATACCAAACCCTGGTTTATCAGCCTGGCCGGCACTTTGCCTCGGATATTACCACCGCGCTGGGTGTGATGATGGGTTTTTTGGGCGGACTGGCAGTATTGTTGAGCGCATTTTTGGTAGTCAGCACCATCAACGCTCTCCTTGGTCAGCACATCCGCCAGATTGGGATGATGAAAGCCATTGGCGCCCGTACCGATCAGGTAGTGGGCATGTATCTGGTGCTGGTGCTCGCTTTTGGACTGCTGGCTTTGTTATTCGCAGGACCACTGGGCGTTCTGGTGGGGTATGGAGTCGCGGTTGGGATCAGCCGGTTCTTGAATTTCAACATGGGGCCATTCCGAATCCCGTTGATCACCTTTGTGCTGGATGTTTTTGTGGCACTGGTTATCCCGCTGCTGGCAGCCGTGATGCCGATCCGGCGCGGCACGCGGATCACGGTTCGGGAAGCGCTTAGCAGCTACGGGTTGAGTGGGGGTGGTTTTGGGGCAGGTTTCCTTGACCGGACTGTCGAACGGGTGCGCAGCCTTCCGCGCCCATTGTTGATCTCTCTTCGCAACACTTTTCGCCGGAAAGGGCGGCTGATCATGACACTGTCTACCCTGACCCTGGCGGGAGCCATTTTTATCGGCGTTTTCAATGTTAAATCCTCGTTTTATCTGGAGATCAATAAAACGCTGGGATATTTCCTTTCGGATGTGACCGTTGGCTTTAACCGCTACTACCGCATTCAAAGAGTGGATCAAATTGCGAAAAGTGTGCCGGGCGTGGTTCTGGCCGAAGGCTGGGGAGGAAGCAGCGCAACGATCCTTTCTGCGGACCGAAAAAGCGAGACCGAAGTCTATATCTTTGCGCCACCAGGGGGATCTACATTGATCCAGCCGGTAATCACCAGCGGCCGCTGGCTGGTTCCGGAAGATAAAAACGCGATTGTAGTGGGAAACCAGTTTCTTACCGTGCGGCCGGATGTGCATACCGGCGATACGGTCCAGGTCAGTATCGATGGGAAAGAGTATCCCTTCTATGTGGTGGGCACCTACCAGCTTGTGGGAAACGTTGTTCCACCGCTTTTATATGCCAATTATGAGTATCTGACTCAACTCCAGAATCAGGTTGACCAGGTGCTCAATCTGCGGATCGTCACCGAACCTCAAGATGCGTTGACGCAATCCCGGGTCAAAAAGGATCTGGAAAAGGCCTTTTCTGAAGCCGGAATTTCGGTCGGTGATATGACTACCGGGGCAGAAAACATGGACCAGCAGAAAGTAACCATTGATGTATTAATTTACTTCTTGCTGGTTATGGCCGTGTTGATCGCACTGGTAGGGGGGCTGGGCCTGATGGGCACGATGAGTATGAATGTGATGGAACGCACCCGTGAGATTGGCGTGATGCGTTCTATCGGGGCGAGGGATCAAGCTATTTTGATGATGGTGGTGGTGGAGGGGGCACTGATCGGTTTGATCAGCTGGGTGTTCGGTTCCATTCTGGCACTGCCGATCAGCTGGATGCTGGACTATGTGGTTGGGACTGCTTTTGTGACTACTGCGCTTGGATTTGTGATCTCACCGGATGGATTTGTGATCTGGCTGGTGGGCGTGATGGTTATCTCTGCAATTGCCAGCTGGATCCCGGCCCGCAACGCCGTCCGCTTAACGGTACGGGACGTGCTGGCGTATGAGTAAAGGCGTGCGAAATAGAGCCTGCCTGCTGCAACTTATAGACTGCAGCAGGCAGGCTCTTTAAAGTCAGATACGAACCGCCTGAACCGCAGCCCGGATGTGGTCCAGATCGATATCCGTTGGCAGAGTGCAGTCCGCGCCCAGCATGAACCCAGTGGTACCGGTCTGCGCGATGACCTCGTGGACGGCGGCCTGGATGCTTTCGGCCGGCCCGCTGACGATCACGCCCCGGTCATCCAATCCTCCGATAACAGGACGTTGAAAGAGCTTCTGCCCTTCTCTCAGGCTCAGGCTGTTCTTGGTCACGGCCCAATTCACGGCGTGGCCGGGATAATCCGCATAGAGGGGCAGACGCACCCGCTCACGACAGATGTGGAGCAGGTGGAACTCGCCTTTGTCTTTGACCGCGTTCAGAACGGTCAGATCGTGTGGCTTGATGTAACGCAGAAACTGCTCTTCGGTAAAGCGTTCCTCCTCGCCGCCCTGGGCAGCAAAGTAGATCCCCGACGCGCCCGCATCGATACAGGCCTCGGAAAACACGGCCAGACTCTCCGCAATGGCTGCCAAACCCTGACTGACCGCCTGTGGATTCTCCTTCAGGTGGGAAGTGACCAACTTGCCACAGGCGTGATTTCCAGAGGAATAAGGATTGAATATGGTCGTAACCATCAAAGCTTCGTCTCCGATCCGGTCGGCGATCTGCTTGATTTCATCTAACTGTGCCTGATAGAAAGGCGCACCAAGTGGGGCCGGGCGGACCTGACGCCAGTCCGAAGCGGCTTTGATATCCACGTTGGCTTCATAGTGGTGCTCATTCATCACTTTCAGAAAGTCAATATCCACAGCGTGGAAGTAATCCAGGTGTGCTTTGACCATGGCCCCGCCATGTTTCTGGGGATCGGGGAAATGGAACCAGAAGCTGACCGGGATACGATCCACTTTTTCACTCCTGAGCGCGGCACGAACACGTTCGATTTTATTCATTTTAAGGGCCTCTTTCTATCCAGGATTGGCATGTCTTTAACCAGTATAGTAGATTTTTATTCTAAAATCATCCGGTGTATTGGATTTTTAGCCGTTTTTTTCTGTAGCACACGGGGTGATTGTTTCAATCTTTTTGCCGGTCCGAGTTGTCTGTTTGAGGATCTGTCGTTACAATAATAGAACAGATTTTTGGGAAATGGAGTTGACTATGGAAGATTTGGTGCGTTGTGGGTGGTCCGATGACAGCGGGATGATGCAGCATTATCACGATACGGAATGGGGCGTTCCGGTGCATGATGACCGCAAACTGTTTGAGTTTCTGATCCTGGATGGTTTTCAAGCCGGGTTGAGCTGGTCTATTATCCTTAAAAAAAGGGATGCCTTCCGGGCGGCTTTTGATGATTTTGACCCCCAGGTCGTGGCGCGTTATGATGAAATCAAGGTGGCATCTTTGCTGGAAAATGCGGGCATTGTGCGAAACCGTCTCAAAATAAACGCGACAATTACCAATGCGCATGCCTTTCTCAAGGTCCAGGAAGAGTTCGGCAGCTTTGATGCTTATTTCTGGAATTTTGTGGATGGGAAAATGATGGTGAATAACTGGCAAACGCTCAACCAAATTCCTGCGGTTACCCCAGAGGCAGAAGTGATGAGCAAGGATCTTAAACAACGCGGTTTTAAATTCGTCGGACCGACGATCTGTTATGCCGTCATGCAGTCTGCCGGGTTGGTGAACGACCATCTGGTGAGCTGCTTCCGCCATCGAGCGGTACAGGAATTGGCATAACAGCGTTTTCCAGGATAAAGCGCAAAGGATTAGAGACAAATTAATCTCCGGAATCAGAGAATAAAATGTTTGCCAAAAATAGGGTTATGTGGTAAATTTAAGTCCCCACGGGGGCGTGGTGTAGTGGCTAACATGCGGCCCTGTCAAGGCCGAGACCGCGGGTTCGAACCCCGTCGCTCCCGCCAAGTTATCAAGACATCCTCCTGATTTTCAGAGGATGTTTTTGATTTAACCTTACCAATTCATTCCTTCCCGGTCGAAATAACCGACCTTGTTCTCGCCATGCTGCTTTTGATACCCCTGGGGTAAAAAATTTATTTGCCGAAAGTATTCCGCCGGCCAGCCCTAAAATTGACCTGTTCGGATTCGGACTTGATTTTGCTATAATCAAATCAATACGATGGTTTTTCCATTGATCGTTTCTAAATTTTGGATTCCCCCCGACCGCAAGGAGTTTGTGCCCCGGACCCGCCTGGCGGAGAGGATCAATGCGGGCCTTTGGGAAGGAGACAGATTTTCTCGTCGTCTGACAGTAATTTCAGCTCCGGCGGGTTATGGAAAAACCACATTGGCTGCGCAGTGGCTGCGCAGCGTAAGTTATCCCTGTGCCTGGCTTTCAATTGATGAAAACGATAATGACCCTGTCCGATTTCTGATTTATTTATTCACGGCACTGGGACAAATTAATCCGGAAATCGCAGAAACAGCCCAAAAGTTGTTTCAATCCCCACAGCTTCCCTCATCGGAAATCCTTCTCACTACGCTGGTCAATCAAATCGCCGCAATCCCAACACCACTGGTCCTGATGCTGGATGATGTCCATCTCCTCCAAAATCCTCAGGTCCATCAGGCTATCCATTTTCTTCTCGAGTACCAGCCGCCCAATTTACATCTGGTAATCCTGACCCGGGAGGACCCTCCCCTGCCGCTTTCGAAACTTCGCGCCCAGCGTCAGGTGCTGGAGGTTCGCCAATCCGATTTGCGGTTTAACCTCGAAGAGACCGGTGATTTTCTCCGTCGAGGAGCGGGAATAGACCCACTTCCCGAGGAGATCGAATCGCTTTCAAGTCAAATTGAAGGGTGGGCAGTGGGGCTGCAATTGGCAACCCTTTCTTTACAAAGTTCTACGGGGCGGAAAGATTTCCTGCAATCTTTTGCCTCCAGCCATCGTTTTATTCTAGACTATTTGATGGATGAAGTGCTGAGTAAGCAGCCGATTGATATTCAAAAGTTTCTTTTAAATACTTCAATCCTTAATCGTCTCTCCGCTTCTTTGTGCAATGCGGTAACGGGGCGGGAGGACAGCGGTGAACTGCTGCAAAAATTTGAAGAAGCGAATCTTTTTATCGTCTCATTAGACCCGCAGCGTGAGTGGTACCGGTTTCACCACCTGTTTTCTGAATTGTTGAAGCACAGGCTGCGATCAGGCGGGGCAGGTTCGATCCGTGAACTGCATCTCAGAGCCAGTAAATGGTATGAAGAGGAAGGTTACTTTGTGGATGCCGTGGAGCACGCGTTGTCCTCCGAGGATTGGGAGAAAACCGCTCAGTTAATCCGGATTGGATCTGGTCAAATGCTCCAGCGCGGTGAAGTGGTGACATTGATCCATTGGATGAAAAAATATCCTAGGGAGGAATTGCTTTTACGTCCGGCGTTATGCATTGATTTTGCCTGGCCGCTTGTCCTGTCCGGTCAATTATCCGAAGCTGAAACACTTCTGGCACATTCCGAAGCACAAGTTGAAGCGGATTCGAGTCTGAGCGGTGAAATTGCTGCGGTTCAGGCCTTTATTGCGCGTTCTCGTGGTGATGATGAACAAACTGTGGCGTTATCGAGAAAAGCGCTGGCGCTGCTTCCCGGGGAGGATCAATCCTTAAAAGAAGTTCTGTCCGTTAATATGGGCATTGCGCACTGGCACAATGGCCAGCTTGCTGAAGCTGCGGATGCTATGGAGGAGGCTTACCAGCTATCTTTGAAATCCGGAAATCGCTACGTGGAGCTGACCTCTCAGATATTTCTCGCCAGAGTTTTAGCTGCGAGGGGGCAACTTCGTCGGGCTTATCCAATTTATCAGCCTTTGGTTAAGCTGACCGGTCCGATCCCGGTTTTGGCGTTGGCTCATCTGGACGTCAGTGCGCTTCATTACGAGTGGAATGAATTGGAACCGTGCAAACTGCATATTGACCGAAGTATTGCGATCAGCGAACAGACCCGGAACAAGGAATTCCAGATGGCAGGACATATGCAGCTGGCTCGATTAAGGCTGATGAACCAGGAGATTGATGGAGCGGAACAGGAATTGCTCAAGGCGGAACAGCTCCTTCGACAGGCCAGTGTTACCCCATTGAACCGCGCCCGATGCGCGGCACTCCATGTAATGGTTTCTCTGGCCCGAGAGAATCTGGCTGAGGCGGAGCATTGGGTTGACCTTTCCGGAAACCATGCAGATGTTCATCCTTTCTATCCTTTTTTAGGCCTGGCTTCAGTGCGACTTCTGCTGGCAAAAAACCGCAAAGCTCAGGCTCGAGCGATTTTACAGCATTGTGAAGCGAAAGCGGTTCGGGCAGGGTGGAACTACGGTCTGATTGCTGTACACCTCTTTCAGGTGCTGGCGGTAGAGACGAAAGAAGCCGCGCTTGGCGTATTAATTAACGTGCTGCAAACCACTCAATCGAATGGTTTTGTTCGCAGTTTCGCGGATATGGGGGAAGCATTGGCTCCATTTCTTGAGGGTGCGGTTTTACGAGGGGGAGACCCGGAATATATCGGGCAAATCCGGGACGCCTTCCATACGAGCAAATCGGAAACCGCGCCGGACCAGTCCGGTCTGGTTGAACCGCTCTCCGAACGCGAATTGGAAGTGCTGCGGCTGGTTGCCAGCGGACTTTCCAACCGGGAAATTGCCCGGCAGCTCATTCTCTCACTGGGCACGGTCAAGACACATATCCACAATGTTTACGGGAAGCTCGGTGTGCGTAATCGGGTAGAAGCAATTGAACGCGCCAGGTCGTTGGCTTTGTTTTGATTGAACCTGAAATAAAATCCACTTTCCGCCTGAACCGTAAAAAGCAGGTGGTTTTTTGCTTTAAACAAGGAAATAAACCCCATATAAACCCCTTTAATCCATCCGTGGATCGATGTAATCCGGATTGCGAGGCGATATTCTGGTATTACGAGTTCATTTGTTAGTGAATTGGAAGGAGGAATGACAAATGGCTATTGGAACCGATATCAAAATTCGTGAAATGTCAACAACAAAAGTAATGGCATTGCGGTTTACATTGGGAATTGTGCTTTCAGCCTTCAGCGGAGTGTTGCTCCTGATGGCGTACCCACCGCTAAACATCTGGCCTTTGATGTGGGTGGGTTTGGTGCCGTATCTTTATGCTCAATATCGCCTGATGCCTGTGCGGCATTCAGGCCTGGCGGTTGCGGTTGCAGATCTGGCCTGGTTGTGGCCGATGCTGGCGCGCGTTTTCGCGGGCGGCCCATGGTTCATTGTTCATCTGGGTCTTTTCATCGCGGTGCTCTCATTCTTTCTGAATACGGAACGGAAACATCATCATCTGACCGGTATGCGCTGGTTTGTGTTATATGGAGTGCTGTCCTGGGTTGCTTTTGAGGCGATCCGCAACTTTATCCCATTCATGGGAACGATGGGGTTTGTGGCGAATACGCAATCCAGCCAGGCCTGGTTGATCCAACCCGTTTCTATTTTCAGTATTTATGGATTGGGTTGTATGATCATCCTGGTCAATTTTACGCTCGCGCAGGGTCTGATTGCTGCGGTGGACCGGTATTGGATGCCGGAAGATGCCGTGGCAGTGGATCCCCAGCGTAACCGCCGCTGGTTGATTGGCACCGGTGCTGCTGTGGTGGTTTGGATTGGAATCAGTCTGATCATCCTCGGTACTGCCCCCAAAGACGCTCCCACGGTCCGCGTGGCTGCCTTACAGCCCGGTTTTCCTGAACCGGCTCATGTGGACAGCAGCACACCCCAGGAACTTCGTGTGGAAACCCTCCTGAGTCAGGGTTATGAGGCAGCCGATCAGGGCGCACAGGTGCTCTTCACACCTGAACTGGGTATGGCAATTGACCCTCAGGTTGAGTACACTCGGGAATTCAAAGATCTGGCGGTTGAGACAGGCACGTACGCTTTCTGGACCTATGGTCTGGATGTGGAGGAGGGATTCCGCAATGAGGCGGTGTTTATCACTCCGGATGGAGAGTTCCAGGAGATATACGGCAAGGTGCACCCTGGAATTGGTGAACGGAAAGCGGTCTACTCGGACGTGTACCCGGTTTACGATACCCCTTTGGGCCGTTTTGCGACCATCATCTGTATGGATGGAAATTTCACCGACGTGACCCGGCGTCTGGCACAAAAAGGGGCTCAGCTCATTGCCATTGGTACGCGTGAAACCAAGGGTATCAGTGAGCAGACCTGGACGCACCATGTCCTGCGAGCTGTTGAAACCCGTGCAGCGGTCGTTGTTACCGATGTAGCCTGGTGGTCACCAATTATCGATCCTTACGGACGCATCGTGGAAATGAACAAAGTGCCTGAAAGCACCCGGTTGACGGTTGTAGCAGATGTCCCCCTGGGCAGTGGAAAAACCGTGGTCAATGTCCTCGGTGACTGGATGAGTTGGGTGGTGCTGGCAGGATGGGCGGGCTTTATGGTTTACTTCGCGATTGTCGAACGCCGAGCCAAGAAACAAGCCAAATAAAACATATCCCTATTTGCCATACGTTGAGGAACGTGACGATGCTACAGGTTGAGATCCGAGTTAAAGCACGAATGGATAAGAATTGGTCGGAATGGTTTCATGATCTGGAAATTTCACACCCATGCGAAGACGAGACTTTCTTCAGTGGGACGATCGCCGATCAGGCAGCTTTATACGGCCTCATTGCTCGGCTACGTGATTTAGGCTTACCGTTGATTTCCGTGAAATGTGAGGGATCGACTCAACCAAAATAAGATTACAAAAAAGCCTGGATTTTATTCCAGGCTTTTTTGTTTATGGAATATGATTTCACGGTTTTGCTTCCATGCAAAAATGGATCTTTATTCAGAAAACTGTAGAAACGAGCGGGAAGTGGATATAATGAATCTAAAAGCTGGTTTCAGGAGTCTGTAATGGCAGTAGAATTCTCGAAGGAAGAGATTTTGCGGTATTCACGGCATTTGATGATCCCGGATGTCGGGTTGGAGGGGCAGCGGAAGCTGAAATCGGCCGCGGTGCTGCTGGTAGGGGCGGGAGGATTGGGGTCTCCCATCGCGCTTTATCTGGCGGCGGCCGGGGTTGGAAGGATCGGTGTGGTTGACTTTGACCGGGTGGATGCTTCCAACCTACAACGCCAGGTGCTGCACGATTCCGCCCAGGTCGGCCGGTACAAGGCAGAATCCGCCAGAGAACGGATGCTGGCGATCAACCCTTACATTCAGGTGGATGTGTATGCAGAGCCGTTCAATGCTGAAAACGGGATGCAGATTGCCGAACCTTACCAGATCCTGATCGATGGGACGGATAACTTTGCCACCCGTTATCTGGTGAACGACATTTGTGTACTGACGGGAAAGCCGTTTGTGTACGGCGCTGTGTATCGGTTTGATGGACAGGCGGCCGTATTTGATGCCCGCAAGGGGGCCTGCTATCGCTGCCTGTTCCCGCACCCGCCCCGTCTGGAGGACGCTCCCACCTGTGCCGAAGCCGGCGTTTTTGGGGTTGTGCCCGGTATGGTGGGCGTGATTCAGGCCTCTGAAACCATCAAACTGATTTTAGGATTGGGAGAGCCGCTGGTTAATAAGATGCTGTTCTTTAATGCGCTGGATATGAACTTTCAAACCGTCACATTGAGGAAAAATAAGAACTGTTTGATCTGCGGCGAACACCCGGAGATTGACGGGTTGATTGACTATAACGGCTTTTGCGGCACCCCGCCAGTGGGGGAAGCGTCCGTTGAGCCAGCGACCCGTGCGGAAATTGAACCGCGTGAGCTGGCAAAGCGCCTGGATGCAAAGGAGGACTTGCTGCTTCTGGATGTCCGCGACCCGGTGGAGGTTTTGATATCTAGGCTCCCCGACGCGGTGCAGATCCCTTATGAGGAACTTGCCGAAAGATTGGAGGAACTGGGGCGGAATGACCGGGAAATTGTGGTTTACTGCCGGACGGGAGTGCGCTCTGCCTGGGCGCAACAGATTCTGGAGAATGCCAGTTTTCACCGGGTGAAGAACCTGCGCGGCGGGATCAATGCCTGGGCCCGGGAAGTGGACCCGAGTTTGCCGCAGTACTGATCCTGGTTGAAGAGTGAAAATCGCCGCGAGAAGATTCTCGCGGCGGTGGTTTAGAAAATATGGCTGATAACGATATTGATGCCAATCCCGTTCAGGATCAGCCCACCGATGATTTCCATTCGTTTGCCAAAGGCCGTCCCCAGGCCATGACCGATGGTGAGACCAATAATGGACATGATAGTGGAAGTGATTCCGATGGTAAGACTGGCCGGTACAATATCCACCTGCAAAAAAGCAAAGCTAAGCCCAACGGCCAGGGCGTCAATGCTGGTGGCTACAGCCAACATGACCAGCGTCCACCCTTTTGATGGATCATCACAATAGGTTTCTGCTTCGGGGTTCATTCCACCTTTGATCATGCGTATCCCCACAAATGCGAGCAGTCCCATCGCAATCCAGTGATCCACGCTTTCAATCAGAGGCGCGATGGTACTCCCGGCCAGGTAGCCGAGCAGAGCCATGCCGCCCTGGAACAGGCCGAAATGAAAACATAGTCTAAAGAAAGGGCGGAAAGATTTACAGGTTCTGGCGGTCCCAATACCCAGGGAGACGGCAAAGCAGTCCATTCCCAGACCGAGCGCGATCATCATTAAAGCGAAGAATCCCAAAATAGCAACTCCTGAACCGTGGATAATTTTTTCAGGGATAATTATAGGTGGAAAATTGATGATAAATGTTAGGTTCCGGGGTGATGAGAATCACTATTTTTTAGCCAATGATGCTTATCCGGTTTTTCCGAAAGGGATGGAAAGCAAGATAAAAAAGTCCGGCACAGTTATTTTTATTTCTTCCTGCTGGTAAAATTCAAATAACAAGTTATTTTGGGGTTGGGATATGATGCGTTTTTCTGGAAAATCATCTTTTTTTCGAGCCATAGGATTGTTATTGGCAGTGAGTTTGCTAGTTGTGCTGGCTGCAGGCTGTGCGCTTTCAGGTGGAGAAAGTAGTGATGCGGTTCCCGGACAGGTTAAACCCAACGGGGATGGGTTATCGCAGCTTCCAAAGTACACCGGATATGAGACATCGACTCCCATCCCGACGATTGAACCGGAAGAAAAGAAGCAGCAGTTCCTGGTAGCGACTGTTTCCAATTATGCCGATGAAAGTGGGGCTACCATATTTATAGGACGTTTGAAAAATACTACGCTGATGCCCCTGGATTACGCGGTGGTAACGGTCCATTTGCTGGATGGAAACGGTGAGGTGGTTGCCTCCGGGTCGGACTACACTCTGCTGGATGTGACTTTTCCTGAAGGGACAAATGCTTTCCGCGTGGCAATGGGTTCCGACGTGCCGGAGTGGGTGGACTACCGGATTGATGTGGAAGGAGACCGATATCTTGGGGATTACCTTAACCCGGATCTGGATTTCTCTGTTTCCACAGCGGGCAGTTCCGAATCGGGCGGTTTTCAACTGATAGGAGAAGTATTTAACAAGAGTGAGACGATTGCTCAGGATGTGTATCTGTTAATCCTGTTGTATGACCAGCAATTGAATCTGCTGGATGCAGGCGTTGTTCAAACTGATCTGGACGTTATCCCGGTGCGCGGCGATTCACCTTTTGAATATTTATGGGAATGGGGACGGGGCGTTGAAGTCGGCCATTATGAGGTCTTTTTGCAGGGATATCGCTAGGATGGGAAATACTTCGATTTCTGCCGGGATGGTTCGCCGGTAGAAATCGAAGTGTGCTCAAGAAATTTGTTTTTTTTTCGGTTATTTCAGAAAATGTGCAACCGATGCGCATAGCAATGCGACCCCAAGGGGCAGGGCGTTTTCATCAAAGTTGAACTTCGGATTGTGATGGGGGGCATATTCCGGGCCGCCTGCGCCGAGGATAAAATGGCAGCCGGGAGCGGCCTGTAAAAACTCGGCAATATCATCAGAGGGGGTATCGCGTTGATCGGTGCTGATCCGCCCGGCACCAATCATTTCGACGGCCAGTTCCCGAACCTGGGCGCTGACCGCAGGGTCGTTCACGGCGGCAGGAACAATGGTCTTAATATCCACTCCTGCGCTCCCTCCCAACGCTTTTGCCGTATTTTCCACAATTTCCGCCATGCGGCGATGAACCAGTTTTTGAAGATCTTTATCATAAGTCCGGATGGTCCCGGAAAGCTCGGCGGTTTCCGCAATAATGTTAAACGCAGACCCGGCATGGAAACTGCCGATGCTCAAGATAACCGTTCCCATCTGGTTTACATTCCGGCTGACGATCGTTTGCAGCATATTCACAATTTGGGAGGCAATCACGACCGCATCTACGGTCTCATGGGGTAGGGCACCATGTCCTCCTTTGCCTTTTACCCAAATCTTGAATTTATCTGCTGCGGCCAGAATGGGCCCTTCTCCAATCAGCAGGGTGCCGCTGGGAGTCTGGGATTGCAGATGCAGGCCCAAGGTCAGGTCTACTTTGGGGTTCTCCAGAATACCATCTTCAATCATTGCCAACGCGCCGCCGGTACCTTCTTCGGCGGGTTGAAAGGCCAGCTTGACGTTTCCCACCAGCTCGTCGCGGTGATCCGAGAGGATTTTCGCGACCCCCATGCCGATCGCGGTGTGGCCATCATGCCCGCAGGCATGCATGACGCCGGGGTTTTGAGATTGGTAATCCAGGCCGGTTTCTTCCTGAATGGGAAGCGCATCCATATCAAAACGCAGCAGTGCGGTTGGCCCGGGCTTTTTGCCCGTGATGAGACCTACAACACCGGTTTTTCCCACTCCGGTTTGGGTCTGAATGCCCAGGCTGGTGAGATATTGGGCTACAATCCGGGCGGTTCGAGTTTCTTCAAAACGAAGCTCCGGGAACTGATGAAAATCCCTGCGCCACAGGATTAAATCGGGGAGGATCCGGTTTGCTTCTTGCAAAAAGTCGGTCAACTTTCTCTCCTTCCGGATAACTCAAGGGCTACCCGGCTGTAGATTTCAATAGTGTCTTCCAGGGAACTCAGTTCCAGGTACTCGTCGATGGAATGAACGCCTATCCCTTCAGGGCCGAGCGTGCAGGTTGGAATGCCAATCTCATTTAGTAAATAGGATTCGTTGGCCGGACCGGAGATCACAAAATCCGGTTCGACGCCGCGGACTGCGCGAGATGCCGAGCGAATGGCCGAAATGATTTTTGAATCCTCCGGGATGATGGTTGTCGGCAGTGAAACCAATCCTTCGGTTGTGACTTTCAGCATGGGCCTGCGGCTCTGCACACCGGCAATGACTTCATTGATTTTCTCTTGCACCTTTTCCCCGGGGACGGATGGGATTAAACGAATATCCAGAGTGGCCGAAGCATGGTCGGGGACGATGCTGGGGCCTGCCCCTCCCTCAATCAGTGTGGGAGTGAGGACGGTTTCGAAACGATCAAACAGAGAGGATGAAGTTTTCCCTTCGAACTTTACTTTTTCGAGTTCCAATAAAATCTCGGAAAGCCCGGTAACCGCGTTGTAACTCTTATCGGCGATTTGCCAGGCATGCAGGCCGGTGTGAAAGCTCTTCCCGTAGGTATTGATCTTCAACCGCAGCACGCCGCGGTGCCCCATGGCAGATTCTTTCAGATAGGGATAGGTGTAGATCGCGCCAACTCCGGACAGCTTGTTAAGTTTGTGCAAATGGTTGATGCCTAACCTACCGGTAGCCCCGGACTCTTCGTCCGGCACACAGGCCAGGACGACCGATTTTTCTAGATCCTGAAGGGATTGAGATTTCAATAGGAGCAGCGCGCCCAGGGCAGCCGCGATCCCTCCCTTGTTGTCAATGGCTCCCCGTCCGTAAAGCCGATTCTCGCTGATTGTGCCTGAAAAGGGAGGAAACTTCCAGCTTTCCGGGTTCCCGGTCGGGACGGTGTCCATGTGGCCCACGAGAAGCAGTCCGATTTCTTCGCTGTCACCCACCCGGACCAGCACATTGGGGCGATCTTCTTCCAGGGCCAGAAGTTCCGATTGTAACCCGTTCTGCCGGGCGAAATCCATGATCACTTGAGCGAGCGCTATTTCCGGGTTAAGGCCGTTTACGGAGGGGGTCCTTACTAACTGTTGACAAAGGTGAATGATTTGGGGTGTGAGATTTTTGTCTTGTTTAAGCATTTAAGCTGCACCATAGAGAATAAATGAAAAGCACCTTGAAATGCTCCATCCTGAAGGCGCTTTTTATATGCTGATTGAAAGAGAAAACCGAAAATTCAGAGTTTTTAGATTATAGCATAGGGGGAAAAGTTGAATCCAATTCCATCTCCGACAAATCCCTTTTTGAGTGCTGCAGAAAATTGTTGAAAAAGCTGGATTTGTCTGACAATATTGAGGTTGCGTGGTAAAATCCCGTGATGCAAACAAAATCGTCCTGGTTACCTTATCTGTCCCTGTTTGGGGGAATTCTAGCACTCAGCTTTTCTTCTTTGTTTGTGCGTTGGGCGGATGCTCCGGGGGTGATGACTTCCTGCTACCGGATGTTATTAGCAACGTTGTTTTTATTTCCCATTTTCTTTCGCAATGTCCGAAAACAGGGTTTTCCATCCGCCCGTCTGTTGATTTTTCCCTTTTTGGGCGGCCTGTTTACGACTCTGGACCATGGTTTCTGGAGTACTGCCATCGAACGGACTTTTGTGGCAAACGCGACCCTGCTTAATAATATTTCTCCATTGTGGGTTGCACTTGTGGCTGTGTTCCTGTGGAGGGAGCGGCTAAATGGTAAGTTCTGGATCGGCCTGGTATTTACCTTGTGCGGTGCAGCAATCGTTTTAAGCAGTGATTTCATCAAACATCCGCAGTTTTCAAGCGGGGATATTCTGGCGATCATCTCCAGTGTGTTTTATGCCGGTTACTTTTTGGTGACACAAAAAGGCCGCGCGAAATTGGATACCATTACCTATATCTGGCTGATGGAGTTGATGAGCGGTTTGATGTTCCTGGGGTATACACAGGCCGTGGGAATACCGCTGTTCGGTTATTCAAAAATGACGTATCTTACCTTTTTGGGGGCGGCTTTGATCTCTCAGGTGGGTGGATATTTCATGGTCAGCTATGCTCTGGGACATTTACCGGCTTCGCTGGTATCTCCTACCATGATCGCCCAGCCGGTGTTGACCGCAATTCTGGCCATTCCCCTTGCGGGAGAGCTGCTTTCCATGGAACAATTATTGGGCGGAACCGCGGTGCTGGGGGGAATTTATTTGGTGAATACCGCTCAAAAGAAGAAAAAGCCGGTTTTATCTCAATCGCTTGAATAGACGTTGAAGAAGTTGTAAATGGTGGTCGAGAGCTGGGCCATCAAGCGATTCCCATCATCGAAGATCAAATGTTCGGGATGATACATATAGATGGTCAGGGTATAGTCTCCGCCAGGCGTGTAAACTATAGCTGCATCGCTCATTGTGTGGAGCAGACCGTCCAATTCTTCAATCCAGCCGTGTTTGTGGGCAATTTGCGTGCCTTCGGGTAACCCGGCCGTAATCAAGTAGGGCAGGCGGTCTCCGATCAACAACCGGATCATGAACTGACATTCTTCTTGGGTAAGTTGTCCGGGAAAAGTTTGCGTCAACAATCCGGTTTCATCCTTGGCACAATGATAAACTCCTTCCAGGAGCGTACCCATCTCGCCGGGAGTGGTCTGGTTGTAGACATCCGGAGCTAAATTGATATCCAGACGCTGGTTTGCCGGTGTTTCGTAACGCCGCAGCAGCGGAGCGCCCAGATAGAAATATCCACCCAAGAACGTGTTTTTTAATCCCATGGATTCCAGGTCTTCCGTGACATAAATTGGGCCGTAAATCGGATCAATCACTTCTTCCATGAGCTGGTCCGTATCCGTATTCTTGGAATACATGATCATTTGCTGCAGCATGGTTGTAATATACTCCGGGGTGGGGGACTCTGTGCGGCGCAGCACGGAGATCATCACGGGGATTTTAATGGTGCTTGCCGCTGTGAAAGCGATCTCGGGGGGAATTTCTTCGTTGTTTTGAACCGCGAAGTGCATGGACCGGTTATCCTCCAGATCTTTCAGGTAAATTTCTACAAGCGTGTCCGGTGAGGACAGGTAGATTTGCTGTTTGAGCAGGATCTGCAAGTTATCCAGTGAGGGGGGCTCGGCAGGCGTTTCGTCTGCCACAAGTTTGGCCGTCCGCTGTGTGGGGGATTTCAATGCCGGCAGAATCGCTTCTGTGCTTTCCGCGAGATTGATTGCATATCCCGCCTGTCCTTTCTCGAAAATGGTTTGTCCGGCAACCGGCGTTGCCTCGATAGGAGGCTGGTCGTAGCGGGGCGAAATTTCATTCAGCAAAAATTGGCGGATGCTGTCCTGATTAATTTCGGCAGACAGGGGGACCGATACGGCGGCAGATGGGGTGTTAATGTTCCAGAGATAGTTCCAGAAAGCGGCCCCGAATGAGGTTTGAGAGAGCTGTTCAGCTTCCGAGAGCATGGCCTCAATATCCATTTTGAAGCCGAGTGCGATCGGGGAGATCTGCAGGCGGTGGCCCTGATATTGAAGTTCAACGGGCTGGTTGAAGGTTTCAAAAAGCAGATCTCCGGCCTCTTTTCGATCTAATCCCCCTACAGGTATCTCTGCGATCATGGAACCGGACGGGAAGTATTTTTGTGATTCTTTAAATGCAGATAACTGCAGTAGAGTCAGTCCAATTGCAGCAATCAGAAGACCGGCTGAAATTAATTTTAAAAGGAGAGGCCGTTCCAGTAGTTTTGACAGAGAAATTTTATCCATTATCCGTACGTTGGATTATTGTACCAAATTGTTCTGTTGTAAGAAGTCGTTGTTGAATGGGCAGGCTTATTTCGTTTGAACAACCGGAGATAAATCCCGGGTTTTAAAAAATTTCTGCCGGATCATTGCGGCCGGAATGATGAAGAACGTGCCAACCAGGACACCCAGTTCTTGGAAAAAGTTGCTCTCCGGGTGAGCAGGCCTTCCGGTAATGCGGAAAAGAAAAGAATCGAATGTGTTCCCCATCAAGTTACCGATGGTGATCATTCGAATGTTTGCCAGAATCTTGAGGGCGTTATTCTCCCCATAGGTGCGGAGGATCTTTTCCCAGGCTTTTGGGTCAGGATGTCCTGCGGTTTCTGCGTAATGCTGGGCAAACAGCAATGCGGGGATTTCTTCGTCCGGCGCGCTGTTCAGGTCCCCGGAGAGCAGGCCCCGGATTTCTTCGATGGGAACTCCTGATTTCAGCGCTGCCTGGGTGTGTCCAAAACTGCAATAGCGGCATCCATTGACCTGGGTGACGGCAAGCATAATTCTTTCAGAAAACATGGAATCAATCGAGCTTTCCCCTTCTTGTTTTTTGAGATTGAAAATTGTCTGAAAAGCAGCGTTGGCGGCGTTCCAGAAACTGTTGATGTTGAAAATTCTTTTTTGAAAAGAGGGCATATGGCACTCCGATGGAATATTATGAAATCATACGATACCATAAATCTTTAAAGTTAAATTAAGTTGTTGTAAAAAAGGATGGACGGGAAGGATAATTTTCTAAAGAATTCGCGAGACTGCGGTATTTGGAGGCTGTTCACTGTGGTGCTTCTTGAATGACAACCCGGTTTCGTCCCAAATGTTTTGCCTGATAGAGCGCCTGGTCCGCGGCTTCGTTAACCTCGTTTGCCGTCAAGAAATCCGGATAAGCAGCGATCCCGCAGCTAAAAGTAACCGTGAATTGTGCGTTGTCCGCGTGGTGGTGGATCTTTGAAAAACCCTCGCGCAGTTCATCCATAATTGGGGCAATGCATTCTTTTTCCGTGTCGGGGAATATGATAGCAAATTCCTCACCGCCATATCTCCCAATGATATCACTTTGTCGCAAACGTTGGCGAAGGAATCTGGCCAGGCTCTTCAACACCTGATCTCCGGTCAAATGTCCATAGGTATCATTGATGTTCTTAAAAAGGTCCAGATCAAGCATTGCGAAAGAAACAACACTGTATTTCTTTCGTCCCGCGCGTGCGACCTCATGTTCCAGTTGTTCCTTAATGGATGTGTGGTTATACAGCCCGGTCAACCCATCTTTGACCATCATGGATCGCAGCTTCCGGTAGCGAAGGACTCTTGAAGTTACGGAACTGATCAGATGTTCCGGCTTGATGGGTTTTGACAGAAAGTCATCTCCACCAAGGCTCATCGCGTGAAGCTGTTTATCTTTGTCCGTCTCGGCAGAGAGAAATACAATGGATATGCTGACGAATTTTTCCATTTGCCGAATAACTTTTGCAAGTTCCATCCCTGTGCATTCCGGCATATACATGTCCAATAGGATCAAATCCGGATTGAATTCATTGAGAATCCGAATGATTTTCAGGGGATCCGTTGTGATGCGGGTTTGCATCCCGACACTTTCAAGGATTTTTGCATAATAAGCGGCCTGAAACCGAGAATCTTCAACCAATAGAATGCGATAAGGCTGGTCGTTCTGGCAATTAAAAGACCGGTCTAATGCATCAATAAGGCCTATGGTTTCAAAAGGGTCTGTAAAGTATGCTTCGCCGCCTGCTCGAACCGCCTCCAGGCGGTGGTTAATTTCATCTGTGTCCGAGATGAAAAAAAGCGGTATCGCGTCTTGTTGAGAACGCTCTTCCGGTAAATTTTGCTTTAGATTGTCTAGCTCTTCTTTTTGAAAACCGCTTCCCAAAATAATTACGGTTGGCGGCTCCTGGCGGATATATGGAATGACCTGAGCAATATCGGAAAAAGTTTTGATTCTGTATCCATAATAACCAATTTGAATCGCCAGATCTTGCGCCAGTTCGGCATCTTCCTGAATCAGATAAATCAGGCCTGTGGATCGTTCATCCCTGGGGGAATTTTGCGGTACGGTCTCATTCCTGATCTGATTTGTAGAAGAAATTTTAAGAAGGGTAATGGACTGCTTTAATTCTTCGAATTTTTTGTCCAGTTCGTTTATTTTTGAGGAGCTTAAAGATTTGGATGGATTGAGCGCTTTTAAGCTCTTTTCGAACATGATTGCAGCTATATTAATCTGAAAGTAGCCGTGAGCCCCCGCTTCCCCGGCAAGTTTATGGAGCGCACATTGCAACCCTTTAGAAGTTATAGAATTCCAATTCGTTTGTTTTATGTGGTACCAGAGGTCCTGGATGTTCTTGAATTGTTCGGCGATAAAAAGTGGAGGAGTTTTTTCCATGTTTCTTGCTGGGCTTTCTAACAGAAGAGTATATTTTTTATGCCCAAATGTTTACTGACGCTTTAATTATAATATAGTTTATCCCATTTGCAGGAATTTTTACATAAGGGCTGCTGAAGATGCCGGGATGAAAAACCTTTATATCCAACGATTAATTACAAAGGTTTTCATTAAGAAAGTCTTTTACAAGGGGATCATAATCGGAATTGGACAATTCCAGACAAATTTTATCCTTAAAGAGTGGAGCTTCTTGAATGATCGCCAGCAAACTCCGGGTTTCACTGTCATCCATCCTGTCGGTATGGACATAGCCTTCCAGTACAGGCATCCACTCGGAGTAATCCAATGGACGGTAATCCAGGGCAATGGCTTCGTCTCCCAGACGTGCTGCCTCTTCCCAATCCTGTTTTTGTGCTGCCAGAGATGCTTTTTGATAATAGTAGCACCATTCATGTTCCGGCTCCTGGCCAAAGATACTTTGCGGCAGTTCTCTGGGTGCTGCTTCCGTATCGATTCGATCGATATGCGAGTAAGGAGCTATCAGTTGGATGAGGGGCGGTTCCTGGTCCGACAGGGCGGGTTTGCTGCTGTCAATGACATGCAGGCAGGATTTTATATTGGGGAAAGAGAGTAGGAGCGTATTCTCAAAATCGCGTTTGACGTCAATGGTGCGCATACTCCGTTCGGAACCTTCGCCGACGATGACTCTTTGCGCGGTACTTGAATTCAGTACTTCGGACGAGATTTTTAATTCCGGCGAGTCGGGATAATAGACCAACCCAGCCGGACCCCAAACTTCATAGTCTTCCTCGATTGGGAAGCCACCCGGCAAATCCGCCATCAGCACGGTGCCTTCTTCGAGTTGAGGAGCTCTCCAGGACATTTGCCACCACATTTCCCGCTGATATTTCCAATAGTCTGCAAAGTAGATATTGTTGTGATAGTGAGTCGTAAGCGCTACTCCAACCAGTACGATAATCACCCATGGGAAGGCTTTTTTGCTGACAAACCGGGAGATAAGACCTACCAGCAGCATGCAGCCGCCGATTGCCGCAGGCATGGTGTAGCGGTCCAGACTGCTGCTGAAGTATGCGTTTCGGTCCGAGAAGATAATGGGCAAAGAAGCTGCGAGCATGGATAACCCTCCGATCCATATTGCGGGCAGATCCCAGTGCGATTTTTCCGTGTCACCCGGGGCAGAATCAATATTTTGCAGTTTTGTCCAAAAGAAGTAAATCCCGAGAATTAAGGCGCCCAATGCCGCCAGCCCGGCGGACAGAATAAATTCCCGCAGCCGGACGTGGACTGTGAATTGATAGAACGGAACAACCCAACCCATGAAAGCAGTTTCGATGAAATCTTTAAAGAGTTCGATGGCAACCCGGGAAAGCTGGTAGCCAGGAGCCTGGATATACCATTGAAGCATGCCGTCTAAATCGGTAGCAGGCCGGCTGCTCTTGAAAATGACCGCACGCCAGTAGAGGAAGCCTATAATAATCAGGGCATAAGGAATCCAGCGTTTAAAGACCCGGCTGACACGCTGAGCCACTTTCTCGTTTTCTATCCGAGGCGTCAGATACCAGATGACCAGCAAGCGTAAACCCTCTAACCCGATCATGTATTCCATAATCAGGAAAGATAACAGACCAAACAATGCTGCCAATCCGGTAAAGAGATTCTTTTGCCAGTGCTTCTCAGCGAGGATTGATTTAACCGTGAAAGCAATTGAGAAAATTGCCAGGGCATAATTAATGAGATGGTTCTGGTATTGAATGGCATTGGGTTGTCGCAAATAGCCGGGATAAATTAAGAATAGGAGAGCAATTGCCAGGGTTTCCAGACGCTGTTTTGGCCAGATCATGCGCAGCATCCAGAACAAGCCCAGTCCCCCTGCCAACCGGACGACATAACCGGAGAGGTTCCACGGCAAAGCGCTGTCCCCGAAGATGCGGTACAATCCTGAAAACATGTAACCCACAAAGGGCCGGTCAATGGAATAAATCTCTACAAGTTTTTGTGCTCCTTGAGTGTATCCCGCCCAGATCAAGTTCCAATCATCAAAATAATAACCAAACTTGTAAATCATCGGGAGGTAAGCCAGTGCTGAAAGAATCACCAGCAGGACTATGGAAAAGATCGTTTCTTTCTTCAGGTCTGACGGTTTACTTTTATTCATGGATTGCTCTTGTTCTCGGATTTACCCTGCGAAATGTGCAGGAGAAATTTCAGGGTTATCTGGTCTGTTTTTGACAGGGATTAATTTTACCGCAGGTTTTGGTCCGCTGTTTGAATTTGTTGTTGTGGGGGAAAGATGATCCGTTTTTTGTTGTTGGAATTTTGGTTTCCTATTTTTTAAATTGCTGTCGGAATTTGCTTGACTTTGTGTGGAATTTGTGTAAAAATAGGCTAACTCGTTTATTGGGTGCCCCCCTCACCCAGTAAACGAGCCTTTTTTTGTAAAGTCTCTGAATCAGTGCGGATGATGCTCGGATATTGGCTAGAATAGATGCATTTTATGCCGGATGGCTAAAAGCAATTTGCCACTTATCCATTCCCGGATGTTACAATAAAATCGAAAATTATGTCAGAGAACTCTTTAACGCAGAAAATTATCGGAACGACCAACAGAGCTCTGGAAATCAATCTTTCAGATCGTTCGATCCGTCATTTTAGTATTGATTGGGAAGACCGCCGTAAGTATCTTGGGGGAAAAGGTCTGGGCTTGAAATATCTTTTTGACCGAATGATCCCCGGGGCAGACCCTTTTGGAGAAGAGAATATCCTTGCGTTTATGATGGGGGTGTTGCTGGGCGGCGGAGGTCCCAGTACAGGACGATTTGCAGCGATTACCAAGTCGCCGTTAACCGGCATTATCGCTTCCTCATCGTGCGGCGGCCCGTTCGGTATGGCATTTAAGACGGCCGGGTATGACGCTTTGTTGATCACCGGGAAAGCAGAGAGACCCGTTTATCTGGAAATCCGTGCGGGTCAGGTTGAGATAAGGGACGCAGATCATTTATGGGGGCTGGATACGGAGCAAACTCAGCAAGAATTGGGGTTAGAAAGGCTGGATGGGGCGTTGGTGATTGGTCCGGCAGGGGAGCACCGAGTGCTGTATGCAAATATTGCTTCCGGCCACCGGTTCCTGGGGAGGGGGGGATTGGGCGCTGTAATGGGTTCCAAGAACCTGAAGGCTGTTGCTGCACGCGGGGGAACTTATAAAATTGTCCCCTTTGATCCCGACGGTTTTCAGAAAGTGAGGAAAAAGGCGAACAAAAATATTCGTAATAACTTTTTCACGGACCGGCAATACCGAAATTTTGGAACCAATTCAAATGTACGCTATTGCAATCAGACCGGGATTTTGCCGGTGAGGAACTACACCAGCGGCAGTGACCCGCGAGCCGAAAATATTTCCGGTCAATCATTTCGGGAACAGTATGATATCAAACCGGCGGGTTGTAAACCCTGCACAATTTCCTGCGGACACAAAGGCCTTTTTGAGAATGGCATCTATTCGGTTCCCGAATATGAGACGGTCGGGCTGTTTGGCTCCAATCTTGAAATCTTTGATCCTGAGGAAATTACCGCATGGAACGATCAATGCGGACGATTGGGAATGGATACGATTTCCTGTGCCTCAACGATTGCTTATTGGATTGAGGCGGGGAACAAAGGGTATATCCAGACAGATTTGAAGTTCGGGTCTGCCAGAGGGGTTTCAGATCTTTTGGAGGACATCGCATACCGGAGAGGTGCCGGGGACGAACTTGCGAACGGCTCGCGCTGGTTGTCCCAAAAATATGGGGGAGAGGAGTTCGCGATGCAGGTAAAAGGACTTGAGATGGCTGCTTATGACCCACGGGGTTCGTGGGGGCAGGGCTTGGCGTATGCTGTTGCTAATCGGGGGGGCTGTCATCTTTCGGCAACGCTGTTCCCATTAGAGAATTTCTTTGGATTCCTCAACCCATATTCTACCCGGGCAAAACCGGAGTTTGTTAAATTTTTTGAGGACCTGTACGCTGCGATTAACTCGCTGCATACCTGCCTCTTCACTACTTTTGCATACGTTCTGGAAGATCCCCTTGTTAAACTGGTGCCTAAACCGCTGCTGGCTTTTGTTATGCAGTATTTCCCGAAGATTGCAGTCCGTGTGATGAATATTGGCGCCTATCCCCGATTGTTGGAGACGGCGGTGGGGATCAAACTGACCCAGGGTGAACTCTTGAAGGTAGGGGAAAGAATCCATGTTTTAGAGCGTTACATGAATACACGCGAGGGCGTAACCCGGCTGGATGATACCCTCCCGGGGCGTTTCCTGCACGAAGCCAGAGGAGATGACCCTGAAGGACGGGTGGTTCCTCTGGAGGCCATGCTGGATAAATATTACCAGCTGCGGGGGTTTGACCGGAATGGAATTCCAACGCCTCAAACATTGAAAAAGCTGGGGATTCCTGTTCAAAATGATATAACCCCGAAAGAGATTGGATAAATTTTAAGAATCCAACCGGATATAAAAAAGCCTTTCGATACATGGATCTGCCGAAAAACGGAGGGCGTTTGTGGGTTTCCTCACTCCTTTTTTTTGTGAAATTGTTGAAAGACTACTGTTTGGGAAGCACTGGCCTGATTTGGGCCTGTGGTGAAACGACCTCCTGCTCAGAATTGCAACAAAATTTAAGAAGCCATTTTTTTGTTGTATAACGTCCATATGTTGACTTTTCTTTTAGGCTATGATATTTTTACAACGATACAATATTTTCCCCTGATTTGACACAGATTTAGTCGAGTGAAGTTTTCTTAAATCTGGTTCACCGTGCTTTGATTTAAAATCTGTGTTGAAGATCTTTTGGAGGATCAATGCCCCAGGCTTCATCATTCAAGCCCACTTCCACACAGGATTTTTTAAATTCTACGTTTCATTTAACCGGAGCTGTCACTGGAATTGGCAGTGTCCCTTATAAAAGCCCCTCCAAGGCTGTTGATTTTGTTGAAGAAGTTTCTCCGGAAATTCCATTCTGGCCGAAACCGGTTCAGGGATTCCCTTGCAGCAACATGGTTGAGCAACTCGTCCAACCTTTTAAGGAATTGCTGCAAACAGGCACTGTACCGGGTTATTTCGTCCGTGAAGGTAAACTGGATGAATTGGTGGAGTTCCTTGTCAGTGGTGAAGTGGGGTTGAAGCCGGAGACAGCAGCCGGATTCTTTGCCTTTGAAGAAGCTTTGGAAGCAGGTCGTTTTGCCTCAGCAATAGCACTGAAAGGGCAGACAACCGGTCCGTTGACTCTGTCGATGAATCTTTATCACGGAGACCGCTCCTTTATGGAAGTTCCAGAACTTCGGGGTGCGATCAGCAGTTATGTCAGCCGGACCGCATTGTGGCAGGTTGAGCGATTACAGCGTTGGGGAAAACCGGTCATTCTTTTCGTGAACGAGCCTTATCTGGCGGCCATAAAAGAAAGCCAGACGGAAGGAGCAGTTGCGTTGTTGGATACCGTCTTGAGCGCTGTAAAATCTGCGGGCGCATTTGTGGGTGTTCATAGCTGCGCTGCTCCGCCAGTGTTCAAAATCCTGGAAGAGGCTGCCCCCGATCTGGTTTCTTTTGACGCCAGTCAGGATATGGAAAAGTTTTTGAAGGATGAGGCCGCTCAAGAATACATTCGATCCGGTGGTAAGGTTGCTTTTGGTTTTTCTCCTATGAAAACCTCGAATAAAAATTTGAATGTCATGCCGCATTATTTGCGCTGGGTTATGTCGGTCCCTAAAGAGATTTCCACACGGGAACTGGCACGCAATTCTCTGGTTACGGTAACCTGTGGATTGAGTGGTGTTGATCAGGATGATGCCCGCCGTACATTTGCACTTGCCCACCAGCTTGGAGATCGTCTTAAGAGATTGGCGGAGCGAGAGCCGGTAACCGAATAGACAAAAATTAAGAAAAGCAGCCGGAATCAAATGGATTCCGGCTGCTTTTTTAGTTAAAAAGAGTATTTCAGGGGGATTTAACGATCGCGACCGCGTCTATTGCAACTTCTCCAATCGTGCCTTCGGGGATATCCATCTGGAGGGAAACGGCAACCGATTCTCCATAAACTTCCGGAATCTTCCAAACGCCCAGAGAAACCCATTCTCCGGTTGGAGGAACCTGCTGCTGGATGGATACCGGATCTATTCCAAGTGTGCTGCCTTCAACGAAAAATGTGTAGCTGACCTGGGCACTCCCATTTACACCTGGAATCCAGGCGAAAATTTCGTATTGGTCTACCGGAATGCGCTCGGGAAAATCCCAGATTACCTGAGCGGCCGAGGTAGGATTGACGAGAAATTGGAATTCATCGCCCCAGGCGGGGAGGTCTTCGCGTTTGTAAAGCGTATCTCGTGCTGTAATTGTGGCAGCGAGATTGTCCATGATATAAGTTTGCTGCGTACGGGGCAGCATGTTCAAGAGCGCGCCGGTTGATTCGGGAAGCTTTGCAATCAATGCCCGGTCAATTGCCACAACGGAATATTCATCGCGGTTCATCCAGCTGGTCGTGATTGACAGGATGCCCGGCTGGTCAATGTTATAAATGCCCAGACTGTGCCACAGGTCAAAGCTCTGGGGAGGCGTGGTGTAACTGGATTTGTAATTTACTTTCGGCTGTCCGATGATGGGCTCGAGCACCTGGTTCCCCAACGCAACGGTGAAATCCAGACTGCCACCTGAGCTGTAAAGGGTATCCAGAATATACAGTTCATACAGGCCCGGCTGCAGGGAGGTATCCATTACCCAGGCCGCTGCTGCATTTCCAAAAGTGGCGTGATAGGGTTCAAGAATCTGCACATCCAGGCCAATATCCGATGAGGGAACCCACTGGGGGTTGGAAAAATCCGGATTACTGAGGACGTTCAGGTCGTCATTAAGAATCACAGCGCTTTCGGCAATTCCGGGGATGGCAGGGACGATATCTCCGACATCCTCTACCTGAAATGCAGATGGCGGGTAGGGAGTGGGGGTTGGGAGAGGTGTTTCAGTGGGCAGCGGTGTGCTGGTGGGTGGCGGGGTTGGTGTAAAAGTTGCTGTGGGAGGAAGCGGAGTGGATGTGGCGGTGGGGAAGAGGTTAAAGGAGATCTTTGGGGACTTTACCCCCAGATAAACGGCTGCAGCCACTATCAGAACCGCAACCAGGGGAATCACCCAGGCCGCAATGTTATTATGGGAATGTTTGGTTTCCTGTTCTTCATTGTTGTTAATTTCTTCGTGCATATTCAGTTACCCGATTTAAGAAAAATTTGTTTTCAAGATTATTTATCATACTATAAAAAACCGATCCGGAAGGTTTAATTTTGTTTTGAGATCTGTATAATGTTTTTGGATACGAGGATTGACGAAGAGCAATCCGCTTGATAATATTTCAATATCAAACTATTTGAATTCGAGGTAATTATGGGAACCCATTATCAAGGAAAAGAAGATGAAGTTTTAGCGCTGGATGTTTTTATCAAACTTACCAGAGCCACGGATTCAATTAGCTCCAAACTCACACAGTGTGAAAGTTTGAAAGACCTTACGCCGAGTCAATTTGGCGTTCTGGAAATGGTCTATCATTTAGGACCGCTCTCATTGGGTGAAATCAGTGCAAAATTATTAAAGAGCACTGGAAACATCACTGTGGTGATCGATAATCTTGAGAAAAACGGTTTTGCTGTCCGAGAAAGAGATCAACAAGACCGCCGTATTATTCGAGTGTCTTTGACATCCAAGGGGCGTGAACTCATTGAAAAGGTGTTCCCTTACCACGTAGAAGCAATTACGAAACAAATGAAAGTTTTAAGCAAAGAAGAGCAACAAACACTTGCAGATCTCTGCAAGCGGTTAGGTACACAACAATAACATTTCAAAAAATATTGGAGAATACAATGTCAAAAACTAAATTAGCAGTTATTTACTATAGTTCTACCGGAACAAATTATCAGATGGCTCTGGCAGCAAAAGAAGAGGCCGAATCTGAAGGTGCGGAAGTACGACTTAGAAAAGTGCGGGAACTTGCTCCCGATGCCGCCATTGATGCAAATCCGGCCTGGCGGGCAAATGTTGAAGCTACGAAAGATATCCCGGAAGCTTCTCTGGATGATTTGGAGTGGGCAGATGCGTTTATCTTCGGGACACCTACCCGTTTTGGAAATGTCACTTCACAAATGAAGCAGTTCATTGATATTACCGGTCCGCTGTGGGCCCAGGGCAAATTGAGCAATAAAGTGGTTGCCGGGTTTACCAGCGCAGGCAATGATCATGGTGGACAGGAATCCACTTTGTTGGCCCTGTATAATTCGTTTTATCATTGGGGCACTTTTATCGTGCCTCCAGGATATACTGACCCATCCGTTTCAAAAAGCGGCGGGAATCCCTATGGGGTGAGCACTACTGCCCGAGGGGAACCGATTAAACCCGAGGTTTTGGACTCTGTTCGCTACATGACCCGCAGAGTGCTGCAAGTTTCGGGTTGGATTGAAGCCGGTAAAAGAAGTGAATTCGCAGATGTTCCGGCCAGGAATCGGGTGTCCTCCAGTTCCAGCCTGTCTTGAGCAAAGGACTTAAAGTAATGAACAAAAATATCCTGGCAGTTTTCGCGCATCCGGACGATGAGGCCTTTGGGTCAGGGGGTACCCTGGCTAAATATGCAGGTGAGGGCCACCATGTCGTACTGGTTTGTGCCACCCGGGGGGAGGTGGGAGAAATCGCGGATGAGAGCCTGGCAACACCGGAGACCCTGGGCCAGGTGAGAGAAAAAGAACTGCGGTGCGCGGCAGCAAAAATTGGTGTGTCTGAATTGATTTTTCTGAATTATCGCGATTCGGGGATGATCGGCACGCCAGAGAATGAGAATCCGAAGGCTCTTATCAACGCTCCCGCTGAAGAAGTCGTTCCGGAAATTGTCAGGATTATCCGGGAAGTTCAACCACAGGTTGTCATCACTTTTGAACCTAACGGCGGATATGGACATCCCGACCATATTGCTATTCATAAACATACCGTGGCTGCTTTTCATCTGGCGGCTGATGGACAGTATAAACCCGAATTGGGGTCGGCCTGGCAGCCTGACCGGCTTTTTTATACGGCGATACCGAGCTCTTTCTTCCTGGAAGTGCGGGATAAAATGAGCGCGTTGGGAATGGATACTTCCGACCTCGATCGTTTTGAGGAAGCCGGTGAACACTGGCCGGACGAACAGATCCATGTTGTTATTGATGTGAAGGATTGGGTCGAGGCGAAATGGGAGGCGCTGTACTGCCACCGTACGCAGTTTGGTCCCAACAATCTCTTCCGGCGCCTTCCCGAAGAAACTATGAAACAAATGATGGGAAAAGAACACTACGCTCTGGCATGGCCGGTGCCGGAAAAAGAGATGATGCTTTCCAATTTGCTGGAAGGCCTGTGAAAATAGTGAGCAGGACAGCAATGGATCGCCGTTAATTATCCTTAAAAAATTCAGCAGGCCTTATTTACAGGGCCTGCTGAATTCTTATGGTTTACTTTTTATTCCACAAATTTAGAACAGATGGAAAGCGGCGATGATGGGGGCAAACAGGGAGGATACAAGGGACATGACGGTGATGAGGGTATTTAAGGAAGGTCCTGCTGTGTCTTTGAAGGGATCACCCACTGTATCACCCACCACGGCGGCTTTATGTGCTTCAGAGCCGGGGCCGCCATATTGTCCGGTTTCGATGAATTTTTTAGCGTTATCCCACAGACCGCCTGCATTGGACATCAGGAGCGCAAAGAGCACGCCGGTGAAGATGGCGCCGCCCAGGAACCCGCCCAACGCGTCAGGGCCGAGGATGAAACCAACCAGAAGCGGCAGGCCCACGGCCAGGAAAGCAGGCAATACGAGGGATGAAAGAGCACCTTGAGCGGCCAGGCCTACACAGGTGGCATAATCCGGTTTTTCGGTCCCGGCCAGAATTCCAGGGTGTTCCCGGAACTGGCGGCGGACTTCTTCGATCATGTCGAAAGCGTTATGCGTTACGGAAAGCATGGTGAGGGCGCTGAAGAGCGGGGGAGTCATAGCACCAAGGAAAACGCCGGCCACAACCACAGGGTTACGCAGGCTGATGGACAGTATGATGCCGCGCGCCTCAACCACTTCGGCGTATGCTGCGAACAGAGCCAGTACGGTCAGAGCGGCTGCGCTGATGGAAAAGCCTTTGGTGATGGCTTTGGCGGTGTTACCGGCCGAGTCCAGTATGTCGGCGGTATCGATCACACTTTGCGGCATTCCTGCCATCTCGGCAATTCCACGGGCATTATCCACAATGGGGCCGTAAGCATCGGATGAAACGATCATGCCACTGATTGAAAGCATCCCAACGGCTGCGACACCCACACCATAAATACCGCTCAAACCGGAAGCTTCTGAAAGGTAATAAGAGCCCAGTGTGGCAATTACGATCCCGATCACAGACGGGACGATACTGATCAATCCGTAACTGAAGCCGGTGATGATGTTGATGGCAGAACCGGATCCGGAAACTTTTGCCGTTTCTAATACCGGTTTATGGTCATCGGAGGTGAAGTAATCGGAGGTGAAACCAATCACCACACCGGTGCCGATGCCGATCAAGGTGGACCATAAAACGCCGATATTATAATTTCCCAGAAATACCAGAGGGATGATCATAACAGCCAGGAAGATACAGGTCAGTACGGTGCCCCGGTTAAGGGCCGGCCCTGGTTTCCCGTTTTCTCCTACGCGGACAAATTGGATGCCCAGCAGGGAAGCAAAAATTCCCAGGGTACAGATGATCAAGGGGAGCAGGGTGTATTTAGCCTGTAATTCCGGAGTGGAAAAGCCAATACCCAGCAGCATGACGGCCACAGCACTGGCGACATAACTGTCGAAGATATCGGCTCCCATGCCGGCCACATCTCCTACATTATCTCCCACGTTATCGGCAACGACAGCGGGGTTCCGGGGATCATCTTCCGGGATACCTACTTCCACCTTGCCAACCAGATCCGCGGCGATATCCGCGGTCTTGGTATAGATACCACCACCTGCTTTAGCCAGCAGTGCCAATGTGGAGGCCCCGAAGCTAAACCCGAGGACGATTTCCGCATCGCCCGTGATGTGATAGATGAGTGTCATGCCGGTTACCGCCAGGCCCACCATTGCCAGACCCATGACAGCACCGGCATAGAAAGCAACCCGGAAAGCCGTATTCAGGTCTTTGTTGGCGGCGGTGGCACTGCGCACATTTGCATGTACTGCAATCCCCATCCCCATATACCCTGCTATTGCCGAGCACAGCGCCCCGAAAATGAAGGCGACGGCGGTGGTCAATCCTTTGGCAGCATTGATCGTGACCTCACCGGTTCCGAAATGTGCAATGTCAAAGCTGAAGACAATCGCGATGATGATGCCAAGTCCTACGGCAACCAGTCCCAATGCCTTGTAGAGGCGGATCAAATAGGAACTCGCGCCTTCTTGAATCCATGAGGCTACTTCCTGCGCGCGTTCTGTGCCAGGGTCCTGTTTCTTGACCCAAAAGTAAAGCCAAACAGCAACACCGATGGATAGAATTCCAGCGGCCAGTGAAACGAGAAACCAAGTTTGATTCATGCGAATCTCTCCGATAAAAAATAGTAGGTGATGGATTGGAATTGATATACTTCACCCCACTTTTGAGCGAGAAAATAAATTTCTAAGAAATTTTCGCTCTACAGCGGGGCGAAATTTACAAATCTGTATTTATGGGTTGTTTAATAATAGATTTTGACAATTTAACCATCATTGTGATCCCATACCGTTACATTCTTGCAGAACGCCACCAGTTGTGGTGTTGCTCACGGAGCGTATTCCTATCCGGAAGTGGGAAATACAGCAGTTTATTCTGTACACCTACGTAAATCCCGGATTTGAGGGTGCGGTAAGGGAATGAAGCACTGGAAATCCGGTCAACCATCTTGGTGGATTTCATTTTAAGCCCCGACAGACAGCTGCGCAGATGTTCCATCTGGTTGTAAGGCAAATCCCCTACGGCACCGTCTTCGGGATCGGTTGCTAATTCTCCCAGTCGGAGTTCAGCGAAGCAAATTGCCGGCAGTGTAACCAGCGATTCGGGATTTTGCACAATAAGATTGTAGAACCTTACGGGGTCCAACCTGCTGACCACCATGGGCGTTACGGGAGCGATCTCTTGATAAAGATGCAGTTCTCCTTCTATTGCTTTTGGGAACTGATTGCTGGGCTCTAATCCAAGAGTCCGGCCATCTTGAGTTGTCAGGTAAAGTTTCTGGAGAGCTGTAGTGGGAATATGTTCCAGAACCCGGTAAACAGAAATATAGATAGAAGCCTTTGGCTCGCCTTCTTCATGGGGGACGCAACGTGAAACACCCTCATCAATTCGGAAGAAATCACTGCGGAAATCCGGATCAATTTCAAAAAAGATTGCCTGGCCGCTGGATTTTTTTTGTGTTCCAACTGCGTAGTAAACACCAAATTCTTCTGGTGAGAGCATTGAGGCAATCAGCGCTTCCGGCAATAAGGATAAATACAGATGTACCGTCATAGCGTCCTCCTTATTTCTTGGTGATTATGGAGTGTATGATCGTAAGACTAATTCACCCCAACGGATTGAATGTTATAAACCCATTTTACAGCAATTATAAGTTTAACATAAGTAACAATATTAAATTTTGATTAATGAATTCTACTGGTGATTTCAGGATGAAAGTCATACTTTGCCAGAATTTTGTTTTATTTTCGTGTAGATTAAATGCGGCTCATTCTAAGTGTAAATTAAAAACTAAAGATAAGTGGGATTTTTTATGATAGTATAGGTGTTCTGGGTTTACATTTATATAGGAATACAATCAACGAAACAGGGGAAAATTTTCCCCAACGTAAACGAAAAATAAATTTCTGGGGCTTATGAATGAATTTAGGCATAATTCTTGACGGCATCAAAACCTGGGCGGAATCCATTATCGGCACCATGGGGTATCCCGGTCTGACCCTGATTATGTTTTTGGAGAATGTTTTTCCTCCCATTCCCTCCGAGATCGTACTGCCTCTGGCGGGAAGTCTGACGATTACAGGTCGCTTCACCATTCTGTGGGTAGTGTTCTGGGGAATGGTGGGGTCTTTGCTGGGGGCGCTGTTTTTCTATGCGCTTGGCATGTGGCTGGGGGAAGAGCGGGTCCGTTGGATCATTGAGAAATATGGAAAATGGGCCATGCTCTCGGCGGATGATTTTGATAAAGCAGTGGATTGGTTTGACCGGTTTGGGGACCTGGTGATTTTCTTTGGCCGGATGGTCCCGGTTGTGCGCAGTCTGGTGTCTATCCCTGCGGGGATGGCCAAAATGAATATGGTGAAATTTGTTCTTTATACGATCGTTGGAACTTCGCTGTGGAATTTTTTGCTGGCAATCGCAGGACGTTTGCTGGGGTCGAGCTGGCCGGTGGTCGCGGATTGGATTGGCGTTTACCAGAATGTCGTTTTTGCTTTGAGTAGCGCTGCCGTGGCTGCCTTTATTGGCTTACGGCTCTGGAGGCGCCGGCAAAAGAAATCCGTATAAAAAGGCCGGGCAGATAAGGAAGTTTGGACCAGGTCAGGACAATATAAAAATAAAACAGGCCGGGATAAAACCCGACCTGTTCTTTTTTCCTTAGGCTTACTTCTAGTACATACCGCCCATTCCGCCCATTCCGGGGTTCGGAGCAGCAGGTGCTTCCTTCTCGGGGATATCGGTGATCAGAGCTTCGGTGGTCAGGATCATGGCAGCGATAGAGGCTGCATTCTCAACTGCGCCACGGGTAACTTTGGCGGGATCAATCACGCCACCCTTGACCATATCGACATATTCTTCGGTCAGAACGTTGTAACCAATGGTTTTGGATTTCTTCTCGGCCTGAGCAGCCTGAACATTGGCAACGATCACGGAGCCGTCTTTACCGGCATTCTCGGAGATTTTGCGCATGGGAACTTCCAATGCTTTGCGAACGATGTTGACACCGATCTGGGCATCTTCGTTGTCCATTTTCAAGCCTTCCAATGCGGGAATGGCGTTCAGCAGTGCGACACCACCACCAGGAACGATACCTTCTTCAACGGCTGCGCGGGTAGCAGAGAGGGCATCCTCAACACGGTGTTTCTTCTCTTTGAGCTCGGTCTCGGTTGCGGCACCAACGCGGATGATAGCCACACCACCGGACAGTTTCGCCAGGCGTTCCTGCAGTTTTTCGCTGTCATAATCGCTGGTGGATTTTTCGATCTCGATGCGGATCTGATCGATGCGGCCTTTGATGGCGGCATCGTCGCCTTTACCACCGACGATGGTTGTGTTGTCTTTGTCGGCCAGAACTTTTTCTGCGCGACCGAGATCTTCCAGACCTGCGGTATCCAGTTTGCGGCCGGTTTCTTCAGAAATGAGGGTTGCGCCGGTCAGGATTGCGATATCCTGAAGCATGGCTTTGCGGCGGTCGCCGAATCCCGGGGCTTTCACGGCCAGGACGTTCAGCATACCACGCAGTTTGTTCAAAACCAGGGTGGCAAGTGCTTCGCCGTCGATATCTTCAGCGACGATCACTAATTCGCGTTTGCCAATCTGGACCATTTTTTCGAGCAAAGGAACGATATCGGTTGCCGCAGAGATTTTCTTATCGTGGAGCAGAATGTATGGCTCTTCGATAACGGCTTCCATGTGTTCCGTATCGGTGACGAAATATGCCGAGATGTAACCGCGGTCAAACTGCATACCTTCAACATATTCCTGTTCGAATTCAAGGCCTTTGGATTCTTCAACGGTGATAACGCCGTCTTTGCCAACTTTGTCCATTACGTCTGCGATCAATTCGCCAATGGCGCGGTCTTGAGCAGAAATGGAAGCGACATTGGCAATGTCGTCTTTGGTGGTCAGTTCAATGGATTGTTCTTTGATTGCGGCAGAAACAGCATCTGCGGCAGCCAGGATACCCTGTTTCAGCAGCATGGGGTTTGCGCCTGCGGCCAGATTCTTCAGGCCTTCGGTTACCGTAGCGTGTGCCAGAACGGTAGAAGTGGTGGTGCCGTCACCAGCGATATCGTTGGTTTTGGTGGCAGCTTCTTTGAGAAGCTGGGCGCCCATGTTTTCGAAGGGATCTTCCAGTTCAATTTCTTTTGCGACGGTCACGCCATCATGGGTAATGGTGGGGGAACCGAATTTGCGATCCAGTGCAACATTGCGGCCCTTGGGGCCGAGAGTGGTAGATACTGCGTTAGCAACGACATCTACACCTTTCTTCAGACTGCGTCGTGCGTCTTCAGAAAATAGCAATTGTTTTGCCATATGAATTCTCCTTGATTATTATTAATAATGGGATTGATTACTCTTCAATAACTGCAAGAATATCGCTCTCACGAAGGATAAGAAGTTTCTTGCCGTCAATTTTAATTTCAGTGCCGCCATATTTGGCATACAATACCATGTCGCCAACTTTGACATCTAAAGCGATTCGTTTGCCTTCGTCATCGCGTTCGCCGGGGCCAATAGAGAGAACAACACCCTTTTGGGGTTTTTCTTTTGCTGTTTCGGGGAGGAAGAGACCACTGCTGGTTTTTTCTTCCTGTTCCTGGGGTTCAACCACTACTCGATTTCCGAGGGGTTTCAGATTGACTGCCATAAACTGCCTCCTGTTCAAGCTTTTTGTTTACATAATTTTTAGCACTCGCAACAATAGAGTGCTAATGTATAAAAAATAATAATCTTCTTTTAAGAATTCGTCAAGAGAATGGGAGAGGTTTTAATAAAATTCTGATATTTTTTTATGCGGATTAATATCCGAAAGTGGCGCAAATTTCTTCCGATGTTTCCACAATTTGAATGATTACCGGCTCATCACGGAATTGTGTTTTGACTTCCTGCAGGATCTGCACGGCTTCTTCACAATAGTCATTATAGGGGCGGGCCATGCCTGCCAATGCAGAACCGTAGGTGTAATAATATACCACCGTACTTCCGGAGAGCGGCATCCCATCAATGGGAGAAGATTCTGCTATTTCTTCCTCGGTGCAGGTATCCCCCTTCAGCACCTGGCAGGTTTCCTCTGCCGTGCAGCCTTTCACAGCGCATTTTAAAGTCTCGATGGCTCCCTCATAATTACGGGATTTGTAATATACCATTCCCAATGACCCATAGACATCGGGGTTCGTCGGGTTGATCTGGAGTGCCTTCCGCGTGTTTCGACCGGCAACGAAGAATTCACCCATCTGAGAATAGGTTTTCCCGATTGCGATGTAGGGGCCGGGATCTTCTACGCCCAACTGCTCATTGATGTTTGCCGCTTTGGCAAAGTATTCCAGCGCAGTTTCGTATTGTTTTAACTGCCGGTAGTTGACACCGATATAGAGATATAAAAAGGTCAGATTGGGCGTGATTTCAGTGGCTTCTTTGTATTCATTGATTGCCCCACCATAATTACCAAGAGTCTCCTGAACGTAGGCGTTTACCCGGTGGACATCCATTAGGGTTGAGTCCTGTTCCAGAGCCTGATCAATATATTGGGTCGCCTGGAGCCATTTACTCTGGTCTACCAGGATTTCAGCATAATAGGCCATTGCCAGGGTGTTCTGGTTGTCCAGCTGTAGAGCGCGAACGGCACTCTGCTCCGCCTCGGTCAGCAAAGTTTGTTGTTCATCGCCGGCCAGGATGGGATTCGCATTCCAGTCCAGAACAAAAGCGCGAACGGCATACGCCGCGCTGCTGAATTCATCGGCTTCTACGGCTTTGTTGATCGAGTCCAGCGCTTCCTGCAGCCGGGCCTTTTTTTCCTTATCTGTCGTCAGCGAACTGGATGAATAGACCTGGACACGGGCCAGATTGGCCCACAAGGTGGCATTCCCCGGATCCAATACGACGGCCTGCTGGTAAGCTTTAATGGCCTCGTTGAGGTTCCCCGCATAGAAATGGGTGTCGCCTTCCTGGCTGTAAGAATAAGCTGTCCGGGTAGGCACAGGGGTGGGTGAAAATAGGGGCTGAATTTCGTCCTGTTGAACAGCTCGCAGCAGGAATAAACTAATAATGAGCATTCCTAACAGTATTAAGATGCTATAAGGGTTTGATTGAGCCCTTTGCCTGCGAAAGGTGGGGCTTTTGCCGGTCAGATTCATAAGATGACCTAGTTTTCAGCTTCAGGAGAGGGCTGGATTTCCTCGCCTTGTGTTTCGTCTTCCACCGGCGGAGTAGCGGTGGGGGGCGAACCGGCGAATTCCGCGCAGATATTGATCATTTCCTGGGCGTTATAGGCGGCCGTTTCATCGTTTGGAACGCCTTCCTGAATGAGCTGTGCCATTTGCAGCGCTTCACCGCATTCTCCCAGCTTGGCCAGGCCCAGGCCGTAAGTGTAGTAGTACTCGGCGACCCTGCCGTAATCCAAAGGGAGTCCTTCGACTTCTTCACCGTCAGGTGTGGTGCCGCCGCGAACGGATAGTTTTAGAGCGGTTTTTGCATCATTGTATTCGAGATTCTTGTACAACATTTGTCCCAGATTACCCCACAGATAGGGGTCCGTGGGATCATCTTTGACGGCATTCTGAGCAAATATAATTGCCGTGGCGTATTCACCGATGGTAGCGTAGGTCCGGGAAATATACGTATCCGGAAGGGAATCGGTGGGGTTAAGTGTGTTAGCCCGGGTAAATTCTTCCACGGCTTTGTCGTATTGCTGCAAAAAGCGGTAGTTTCTCCCCAAAGCCAGATGGAGATCCGATATATTGTCGTTTAATGCAATGGCACGTTCGAACTCTTGCGCTGCTTCGGTGTAGTTGCCTGTTGCTTCCAGCACAACCCCACGCGCCCGGTGTGTTTCAAGCAAATTGGGGTCCAGTTCAATTGCTTTTCTGGAGGCTTCAATGGCATTATCTAAGGACCCCAACGTCCCAGTGCCACTTTCATCCTGCAATACCAGGATTTCAGCCCTGTAGGCGTAAGCAGCGGCGTTATTGGGATCTTGCTCAATAGCGTTGTCGATTGCGCTTTGAGCTTGCAGATAGTCACCCATGAAACCAAGTGCCCAGCCGCGGAGAGCGTGCGCCATTGAATTATTGGAATTGAGCAGGAGGGCGTTCTCTGCGTTTGTGGCGGCCTCTTCATAATTGCCATTGTAGATGTTAAGCCTTGCCAGGGTGATAAAAATTGAAGGGTTTGCGGGATCGGCCTGGATGGCTTCTTCATAAGCCTGAATGGCCTGAGAAAATTTTCCCTCGTTAAGCAGATTTTCCGCATCCGTCACATATGATTCCGGCGAGCGTGTGGGTGTGGGTGTGGGGATAAAGGGTGGGGGTGTGGCCGGCACGATGACCTGGTTAACATACACAAGGGCCCCTACCAGAACTACTAAGATGAAAATACGAAACGGACTGGAGCGCCTCCGCCGTCTCGTCATGCTCCATTTACTACCTTTCAAATACATATTTTGATATTACCATTTCCTGAAATGACCCGTCAAGATAGAATGAATTTTGATGGGCATACTCTAATTTGAACTTAACAATTTAGTATGGGGGATTGATTTTGAAATTTCTTCATTGCAATTACAATCCTCTTGCCGATCTTCAACTTGATTCTACCTGTGAAACTCCTGTTTTGCATATCTTTTTGTTAATTCCGTATTAATTTCAGATATCCTGAAGTAAAATGGGGGTATGCAATTTGATGTGTTTACTTTATTTCCTGAAATGTTTCCCCCTTATCTTGACATGAGCATCTTGAAACGTGCGCAAGAAAACGGGCTTATTGAAGTTAATCTGCATAATATCCGCGATTGGGCCACCGATAAACATCACGTAACGGATGACACGCCATACGGCGGAGGCGGTGGAATGGTGATGAAGCCGGAGCCGATCTTCGCGGCGATTGAAGATCGATTGGGTGCTCCCCCCGACTGCCCCGTGGTGTTATTGACTCCGCAGGGCCGGAAATTTTCGCAGAAAATTGCGATAGAGCTGGCAGCCAACAAGCGCATTGCTTTGCTGTGCGGGCGATATGAGGGGGTAGATGAGCGGGTCCGGCAGCACCTGGTTACGGATGAGATTTCAATTGGCGATTATGTTCTGACAGGTGGGGAACTGCCGGCATTGATTTTGATTGATGCGCTGTCGCGCCTCATTCCCGGCGTGCTGGGAGACCCGGGCGGACCGGTGGACGATTCGCATGCTTCCGGTTTGCTGGAGTACCCGCATTACACCCGGCCGCCGGAGTTTCGCGGGATGAAGGTCCCGGAGATGCTCCTTTCCGGCGACCACCGTAAAATCGCACGCTGGCGGCGGCAGCAGGCACTCCTCCGTACAATACAGAGACGCCCGGATATGCTGGAAAAGTTTGAGCTGACCGAGGAAGATAAGAAGTATTTGAGCAATTTGGATGCGCTTGAAGCAGCTACAGATCAGGAATGACACCAACGCATGGCCTTTATCGCAGATATCCTTTGTTATTTTTAGAAACAATCCGCTTTTTGCCTTCAGTTTTGTGAGACTGCTGTGTTTTTCTCTTTGTCACTGCTCAATCATACAACCTTCAGCGATACAATGCGGGACCGTATCATAGGTGAAAATCAACCTGTCATCAATCAACAGCTTGATTTCTTCCTCACTTTCGTCACTTACAAACTCCGCTTTCTCAAAGGTTTCGGTTGAATAGCGAAAGGGTAGTATTTCGCAAGGAACACCGGTGTGAACTTCTCGGTTACATTTTGTAATCACAAACGCTTTGTTTGAATCCTTTTCATAGGAATGAAGAGAAAATGAAGTTGAGCCGAGCCATATGTAATTTTCATATTTGTACTCGTGAGGATCTGGACCATAGGTATAAATTAAATTAGTGGCACCATAACCCGATCCAGTAAAATAGTGAATTTCATGTTTATCGTTATCAACGAGCAGCGCTGCAGTTCCAATGAAGCGTCCCCCTCCATCATGGAATATTCTCTCACATTCAAAATCTCTTTCATTGCATTTCAGGAGATAATAACTCATATAATCCCCACCCGTAGTGGTAGCGTAGAAATGGTTATGATCTAATTTGACGGAATCAAGAATTGTTTCAGGATAAATGATGAGTGCTTGCCCGCTGCAAACACAACACAATGGAATCGCGATCCAGATACTGGTCAAGAATAATATTGTATTCCGCCATGTAAATTTCTTCCTAATAAATGCGAGCAGGAGAAGCACATCCATAGCAAAAAAGAAAGCATATAAACCAATTGCGACCGTTGGTCTCAATATGCGAATCGCTTGTAAATAAACTGGGAGAGGGAAGAAGGGTTGGGAAATCCCCCACCACAGCAAAATTGTATAAATAATTGCCGATACTAGCATAATTGCTGCAATAATGAAGCTTATTCGCTCAATGTAGTGGAGTATCTTTTTCATTTGATCCCCTGAGAATAATCGAAGGTGGAAGGATAATTTGCAGCTCTAAATTACTTGTCTATAATGATACAGCCCTCTGCCAGGCAATGTGGAGCCGTATCATAGGTAAAAATTAGTCTATCATCAACGAACAACTTGATTTCCCCGGTACTTTCATCATTTACAAACTCTTCTTTCTCAAAGGTTTCGGTTGAATAACGGAAAGGTAATATTTCGCAGGGAATACCTGTCTGAATTTCTTCATTACATTTCGTGATTAAAAATTCTTGGATTGAGTTCTTCTCATATGAGTAGAGTATAAAAGTGCTTGCGCCGAAACTGATATCTTCAAATTTGTATTCACGAGGATCTGGACCATAGGTGTAAATTAAAGAGTCAGCTGTATATCCACTTCCGTGAAAAAAATGAATTTCATGTTTGTCTTGATCCACCATTAGTGCTGAAGCTCCGAAGATGGGTCCTTCCCAATAACGATATATTTCCTCGCATTCTGAACCATTTTCATTGCATTTCGCGAAATGGTAATTGGTAAAAATATCACCCATGTCGTGATAATAGTTTATGTAGTATTGGTTCTGATCCAACTTGGCGGAAGCGTGGATTGAATTGGGGAGTCTGAGGGTTTTCACACCGACTATACAACACATTGGGATTGCGGCCATTGTACCAAGGAGAAGTAATAACATCTTTCGAGAAGTAATTTGTCTTCTAACAATTGTGAACGAGAGAAGCACATACATGGCGAAGAAGAAAGCACAAAAACCAACGACGATCAAGAGAGATAGTATTTTAGTTATCTGTAAATAAACTGGAAGAGGGAAAAAGTTTTGGGAAATTCCCGGCCACAGAAAAATTATATGAAGGACCGTCAATACCGGCACAATCACTGCAATAACAAGGCTTACTTGCTCAATATAGTGGAGTATTTTTTCTATGCGTTTCTGTGAGAATAAATCTTGAAGTTTAGTCGGCATTTGCCCCCCTTTTTGTGAAGCATCCAATTTTTAGAAGAAAGTATTCTGTGACCATTATATATAAAAGAGAATGAATTGTTATAATGAACTTTACCATTCACAATGGGTTTAACTGCTAAGACAGGACGATTCTCCGAGCAGTATGGATATATCCAAAGTAACAAACGTTCAAGAGCAATATATCGGTTCATTTCTTCATAGGAGAGGGCTTACAACACATGAAAAAATTCAGCTATCCAAAAACTTTTCTGCTTGGATTTGGCTTTTTTGGCGTCAGTGTCATCTGGGCGATTTACAACGCTTACGTACCGCTCATGCTGGACGGAAAATTCGGACTTAGCGCGGCCTGGATCGGCTTCTTTATGGTGCTAGATAATATTGCAGCCGTTCTGATCCAACCGGCAGTGGGAGCCTGGTCGGACCGTCTGCGGACTCCGATGGGAAGACGGATGCCGTTTATCTTGGTGGGGGCACCGATTGGGGCGATTGCTTTTGGGGTAATCCCGCTTGCCTCGGGGCTGCCCCTTTTTGTGATCGCTGCCGGAACGGTTTTGCTCAGTATGGCTTTATGGCGAACTCCCGTGATTGCACTGATGCCCGACATTACGCCTTCGGAGTATCGTTCTCAGGCGAATGGAATTATTAATTTTATGGGGGGATTGGGATCGGTGATTTCCTTCTCTTTGGGATCGATCCTTTATGCAAAAAATGAAGATTATGCTTTCTGGATGGGGTCCGGTCTGGTCATTCTGGCGAGCGCTTTAGTTTTGATTTTTGTAAAGGAACCTCAGGAATATTCCACGAAAGCACAGGATCAAAAAGATGTGCGCATCCTCGAAAGTGTCCGCACAGTGTTTATGGAAGAGGAAAAAAGTGCGGCAAGATTGTTGCTGGCAATTTTGCTGTGGTTTTTAAGCTGGTATGCGATAGAAACTTTCTTTACACTGTTCGCTGTGAATCATCTGGGACTGACGGCAGCAGACAGCGGGTTTCAATTGACGTATGTCTCGCTCATCTTCCTGATCTTTGCGATTCCTTCAGGATATATCGCGGCAAAATTCGGGCGGCGAAGAACGATCATGGTGGGAATTATCTTGATGACTTTGTGCATTGCCTCCATGTATTTTATTCCCGTGGCATCCTTGGTCGGGGTCAAAATTGCTTCACTGACCAAGGATGCCGGCCTGTACCCGGTCTCATTAATTCTAATGTTTGCCGGATTTGCGTGGGCGCTGATTAATATCAATTCACTGCCGATGGTTGTGGATATGACGGATGATGAGCACGCGGGAACTTACACCGGTCTGTATTATTTTATGTCGCAAACAGCAGCTATTGTTGGCCCTGTTGTCTTTGGTAGTGTGGTGCAGGTTTTCAATAATAATTACAGTTTGATGATGCTGCTCAGTCCTATCTTTCTGGTGGGAGCATGGTTTATGATGCTCGGCGTTCGCAGGGGTGAAGCGAGGAAGTTTAAATCGTAAACGGAATGATAAAACGCATAAAGATTATGTGTTTTTAAGCAATCGGTCTATGTCACCAGGGCTTTTTACTGGGGCTTTGGTGTTCTTGCAATGTCACTTGAATGGCATTATACTTAATTTGAAGCCGGACACAGGAAGGTCCTGTGCCAGAATTATTTTCATCCAAAAGATGGAGGAGAAAAAATCAATGTCCAAAAAAACGTATGTGCTTTTTGCTGTTTTGCTCGTGGCATCCATGCTTTTAGCTGCATGTCAAGCCGCTGCGCCTGCTACGGAAGAGGCAAAGACCTATAAGGTCTGCCAGGTAACGGATACCGGCGGTATTGATGACAAATCTTTTAACGCCACCGCATGGAAAGGTGTTCAGGATGCCATTGATGCCGGTTTACCCATTGAAGGGAAATACCTGGAATCTCAACAGCAGACCGACTACGAAGTGAACCTGAATGCTTTCCTTGAAGATGGTTGTGATCTGATCATCCCCGTTGGTTTCTTGCTTGAAGAGGCCACAGTGGCCGCTGCCGAAGCCAATCCCGATCAGAAATACGCTATCATTGACGTGGATTACCTCGATTACCCGAATCTGCGCGGCAGTGGTTTCGCAATTGATCAGGCCACTTTCCTCAATGGTTACCTGGCAGCCGGTATGACCCAAACCGGTAAAGTGGGTACCTATGTTGGAATCGCCTTCCCCGCCACCACTATCTTCATGGATGGTTATGTGTTGGGTGTCCGCGAATATAACAAAGTGCACGGAACCGACGTTCAGGTCCTTGGTTGGGACTATGAGAAACAAGACGGTTTGCAGGTTGGTAACTTTGAAAGCACCGATGACGGCCGCCGCATGGGCGAGAGCCTGCTGGATGAAGGCGCCGACATCATCATGCCCGTTGCTGGTCCTGTAGGCGGCGGAACACTGGCCGTTATGGAAGAGCGCGGCACAGGTATGTTGATCGGTGTGGACAACGACTGGTCATTGGCTTATGAAGCACAGGCTGATTATGTTCTCGCAAGCGCTATGAAGAACATGGACAAATTTGTGTTTGAAACCTGCCAGGAACTGGTTGATGGTAACTTCACCGCCGGTAACTACATCGGAACACTTGAGAACGGTGGCGTAGGCATTAAATATGGCTCTGCCTGGGAAGACAAAATTCCTGCAGAACTGAAAGCAGAAATTGATGATCTGGCGCAGAAAATTATCGCCGGTGAAATCACCACCAAATAATTTATTAATCAGAGGGTAGACTCAAATCTATTCAGAAAAGACAAAGAACCAGGCGACTGCCTGGTTCTTTGTTAAATAATTTGGGGGATGATGAATAATAGTTTTTCTAAAGGTTAATGCGATTCTTTGAAGATGGATATAAAGATTGTACAAAGTGGCTATGATATAATTTATCTTCAATTTATTACAACAATTCCGTTCTTATTTTGAGGTGACTATGGCACCTGTTCTTGAGTTACATGGAATTACCAAGCGTTTCCCGGGTGTATTGGCCAATGATCATATCGATTTAACGCTCAACAAAGGAGAGATTCACGCACTGCTGGGTGAAAACGGTGCTGGAAAAACCACTTTGATGAACATTCTCTACGGATTATATGCGCCGGATGAGGGAGAAATCATGGTGCGGGGAGAGAAGGTAGAGGTTAAATCTCCCAGTGATGCCATTGCGGTGGGCGTAGGGATGGTACACCAGCATTTTATGCTGGTGCCAGTGTTCACTGTAACCGAAAATGTTATGCTGGGCGCTGAAGATTTGAAGCCGGGTGGTTTTCTGGACCGGGTTAAGGCGGCCGCTCGCATCCGAGAAATTTCTAAAACCTATCATCTTGAAGTGGATCCTGCACAATATGTTAAGGATTTGCCGGTAGGTGTCCAGCAGCGCGTTGAGATTATTAAACTCCTGTTCCGTGAAGCAGATATTTTGATATTGGATGAGCCGACCGCAGTGCTTACCCCCCAGGAAGTCGATGAACTGTTTATCATTTTGAAAGCGCTGGTGGAGCAGGGTAAATCCATCATTTTCATTACCCATAAGCTGCGGGAAGTGCTGGATATCGCCGACCGGATCACCGTGATCCGGGGTGGAAAAGTTGTGGGGTCTACCACGCCGGAAGAGGCAGACCAGAATGTCCTGGCTTCCATGATGGTCGGACGGGATGTGATGCTTACCGTGGATAAACAGCCGGCACAGCCCGGTGAAGTAGTGTTGAGTGTGGAGAACCTGCATGTGCTGGATGAGGTTAATCATCCCGCAGTCAAAGGTGTCAGTTTTGAAGTGCGGGCAGGAGAAATCCTGGGAATAGCCGGTGTTCAGGGAAATGGACAAACGGAGCTGGTAAGAGCTCTTACCGGTTTACATACGCCGGTTGATGGCAAAATTACCCTGCTTGGTGAGGATGTCACCCGTGATTCTGCTCGCAGAATCACCGAATTGGGGACTGCCCATATCCCGGAAGACCGCCAGAAAGACGGCCTGGTGTTGAGCACTTCCATCGCGGATAACCTTGTGTTGAATACGTATTACATTCCACCTTTTGCGAAGGGGATCATTGTTCAGAAAGATAAGATTTTAGAAAACGCCCATAATTTGGTGGAAAAATTTGATGTTCGAACACCCAGCGAGTATACAACTGTCGGCTCATTATCGGGCGGCAACCAGCAGAAAGTGATTGTGGCCCGCGAATTTTCGCGCCCCATTAAACTCCTGATTGCTTCTCAACCAACCCGCGGCCTGGATGTCGGTTCGATTGAATACATCCATGGGCGGGTGATCGAGAAACGGGATGATGGTGTTGCGGTACTGCTGGTTTCTACCGAACTGGATGAAGTTATGCAGCTTTCGGACCGCATTGCGGTGATGTATCGGGGTAAGATCGTTGCCATTCTGGATTCCGCTACAGCCACCAAAGAGCAGGTTGGTTTGCTGATGGCAGGGATCGTTTCAGAAGAAACTCCCGCCTGATTGGGTGATTGGCAATTTTGCATGATTCAAGAAAAAGGTGTGCTCTATGAGTGAAGCAACTGCTAATGAAACGAAAAAGAATGCATTCCAGGTGTTTTGGGAAGAATTCTCAAAGAGTTCGCTGACTTTGACCATTCTGGCCATTTTCACCGGTTTGCTTTTAGGCGGTCTTTTAGTGGCATTGACTACCGAGGAGGTGTATACAACCTTCCGGACTTCACCCTGGCTGGCTGTTCAGACCGGGGCGAAAGCAGCCTGGAATACCTATGCGGCCTTATTCACCGGCTCTCTGGGAAGCCCATCCAAGATTGTGGCGGCGCTTCAGGGAGGGGATCCGGTTGCCATCCGCCGGGCATTCAACCCATTTTTTGAAAGCCTGGTGCAATCCACGCCCTATATTTTTGGCGGCCTGGCAGTGGCGTTAGGTTTTCGGGTGGGTTTGTTTAACATTGGTGCCGAAGGCCAAATCTTTATTGGGGCGTTGACCTCTGTAACGGCCGGTATTTACCTGCGTGGACTGCCCGCGGTCATTCATGTTCCGCTCGCGCTTCTGGCAGGTGCGGTTGGCGGCGGTTTGTGGGGCTTTGTCCCGGGCTGGCTTAAAGCGAAAACCGGCGGGCATGAAGTGATCAATACGATTATGATGAATTATGTGGCCTTCCGGTTGAGTGAGTATTTGCTGAATGGGGTTTTAAAGAACCCGGAAAAGTTTGTCCCGGTCAGCGCACCCATTCAAAAAAGTGCCTGGCTACCGCGCTTTTTTGCCGACCCGATCCGGTTCCACCTGGGTTTCTTTATTGCTCTGGGAATGGCCTGGGTGGTGTACTGGCTGCTCTTCAAAACCACCTGGGGTTTTGAACTGCGCACCGTGGGGTCTAACCCGAATGCCGCGCGCTATGCAGGAATGAACATTGTGCGAAATACGATATTGGGGATGTCCCTTTCAGGCGCTTTGGCAGGACTGGCCGGCGCGAATGAAGTGCTTGGGTTGAACCACAACCTTGCTGTGGCTTTCTCCTCAGGATATGGGTTTGACAGCATTGCTCTGGCATTGTTGGGAAAAAGTCATCCTCTGGGTGTGGTGTTGTCGGCATTATTATTCGGCTTCTTGCGCAATGGTGCGATCCAGATGCAGCTTAAAGCCGGGATACCAATTGACATTATCTCGATTTTACAGGCTCTTATTCTGGCCTTCATTGCTGCACCGGCGATTATCCGCACGATTTATCGCCTGAAGACACCTGATGTGGCGGAGGAAGAGATTACCATCCGAAGCTGGGGAGGTCAGTAAACCATGACAACTGCAAACAAATCTCTTCAAGAAAAGACATTGGATCAAAACAATGGGAAAGAATATGAAAACCTTACACGCCGCCGTGTGATGGGAGCTGTTTTTCTGTTGGCCGCGGGGATAATCTGGGCTGTGTTTGTACGCGGGATGGACCCGGCTGTGCTGACAACCTTTAATATGGCTCCCGGCGGTGCGGCTGTATCTGTTGCCGATTGGATCTTCAGACCTTATCCACTCATGAACGTGCTGGCATTCATCAGCGCCGGACTGGGGGCTTACCAGTTGGCACGTGGTTTCGGTAACCGCACTAATTTGATCCTGGGCCTGGTAGCGGCCATGTTTATCTTTGCCTTCCTCTCCTGGGCTGCCGCCGGAAAATCCTTAAATATTGTGGGCCTGATCACCACATCTCTGGTCAAAGCCGTTCCTTTAACATTGGGCGCGCTTTCCGGTATTTTGTGCGAGCGTTCAGGCGTGGTGAATATCGGAATCGAGGGGATGATGCTGGTAGGCGCTTTTATGGGGGCGCTGGTGGGCAGCCTGACAAATATCTGGATCGGGCTGCTGGCAGCGGTTGCGTCCGGCGCACTTTTGGGGCTGTTCCTTGCGGTGCTTTCGATTAAATATAAAACCAACCAGATTATTTCCGGTACCGTCATCAACATTCTGGGAACCGGTTTGACTTCTTTCTTTTCGGCAAAATTCCTGCAGAAATATCAGGAGTTGAATAACCCGGGCCGCTTCCCCACCTGGAATATCCCCGGGCTTTCCAAGATCCCGGTGCTTGGACCTATTTTCTTCAGCCACAACATGTTTGTTTATGCCATGTTCATCTTTTTGATTGTGCTGACGGTGGGTTTATTCTATACCCGCTGGGGGCTGCGCCTACGGTCTGTGGGTGAGCATCCCAAAGCGGCGGATACGCTGGGAATCAACGTTAATCGGACGCGCTATATGGCGGTAACCCTGGGCGGGATGATGGCCGGTTTCGCAGGCGCGTATTTTACCCTGGGTTCCGTGGGACGCTTTGACGAAGTGATGACTGCCGGCCGCGGCTTCATTGGTCTGGCAGCAATGATCTTCGGCAACTGGCATCCGGTTGGCTCCTTCTTCGCCGGAACACTGTTTGGTTTCGCGGATTCGCTGGCGTCGAAGCTGTCCATTTTGAATGTACCGATTCCGTCGGAGTTCCTGCTGATGGCACCCTATATTGTCACCATGGTGGTTCTGGCGGGTGTAGTTGGCAGCAGCCACGCACCGGCGGCGGAAGGTTCGCCTTACGAGAAAGAATAGTCATACCAAAAGAAATGTAAAACGCCACAGTTCAGTGACTGTGGCGTTTTTTACTTTAATTAAGGAAAGGTTCAGCCTTTCAAAGGGTAATATCCAAATTCTTCAACAGCATCCACCATCGCGAGGATATTTTCCGGGGGGACTTCATCCATAATGGTATGGACGGATGCCACCATGTATCCCCCACCCTGACCGAGGGTGTTGATCACCCGGCGGACTTCCTGGCGCACCTCGTCGGGTGTGCCGTGCGGCAGGATATGCTGGGTATCAATGGCACCGCATAACACCAGATTCTTCCCAAAGCGACTTTTAAGCTCTTCCAGATTGGCCATCTTTCCAGCTGAGGTCTGGATAGGGTTGAGGATATCTACACCGATCTCCACAAAGTCGTCAATCAGATTAAACACGTCCCCATCGGTGTGGAAGAAAACTTTGGCTTTGGTGCGCTCTTTAATGAACTGGATCAGATCGGCGTGGATGGGTTTCAGCATGCGGCGGTACATGCGCGGGGAGATCATTAGACTTTCCTGGGTGCCCAGGTCGTCGCCGATTTTGATGATATCGATGTTATCGCCGATCTCTTCCAGGAAATGTCCCATCAGGGTCTTGCATAGCTCCAGGTTTTTCTCCAATAGGGCTTTGGCGAAATCGGGCTCGGCGGCCATGTTGTAGAGGAATTTATCCATGCCCTGCATGGCAAACCCGCGCTCGAAAGGAAAGAGCAGCCAGGGCGTTGCCATGATGGCGTATTCGTTTTCAGCGGCCAGTTGTGCAGCCTGTTCGCGCACATGCGCCACCCGGTAGGGATCGTCCATATCCGGCCAGTTGGGGTAGTTCTCCAGTTCTTCGATGGTGGTGGCGTCTGCCAGAGGATGGATGCCGGGATACCACACGCCGGGTTCGATTTCCTTTGATCCGGATCCCCAATCATCGATGAATGGAGTGTGAGGCGGGCGGTTATGAATCCGGTCTTCTATATCCTTCGGAAACCGGTCCAGAACCGGGCGCACATCGCTGTGCAGACGGCGCATGGATTCTTCATCCGGAAGCGCGGTCCCCAACTCCGGCCAATCATAAACATAACGGTCCTCTGCTTCGATCCCTGCCAGTTTTTTGAATCCCCGGAAGGGTTTCATCTTGATGCCGGTGGCGTTGCTGGCGCCGATCACAATAGGAACGCGGTCGGGTTCCTGGTGGTTAAGAACCGCTAAAACCCGCTCACGGGAAGTCATGGTCATAAATGCTCAACCTCCAATCGGTTTCATAAAGTAGTATGATTTGCTGCTACAGCGGTTTAATTGTAGCACAGGCTGTTTCGCAGAGCGTGGAAAACAGACAACGGCCTGCGTATAGCCTTAGCTGGTTCCGGCGGAAGAGTTTGTTATAATCCTGTTTTTGTAGAGGAAAATGAGGATGAAAATGAAGCTGAAAGGATTGGTGGTATTGTTGGCGTTGTGGGTCGTTGGAATCCTGTTCCCGATGGCGTGGGTTAGCGGCCGTTCGCCGGTTGTGAACCTGTGGTTCGAGCGCATCTTTTCGCCGCCCTGGATGCATGTGGTAATGCACGCCGGGTTATACGCGGTCCTGGCTGTGATGGGGGCAATGCTGGCACGCCAGTTTGGCAGGCCGCTGTATTTCGGCCTGGCGGGGGTGCTGGTGATCGGGATCCTTCAGGAGGTGATCCAGACGACTCTGGCGGGCAGAGCGGTGGGCGGCGGCGAATTGTTTGACCTGGGGGTGGATTTGTCGGGTGGTTTGTTGGGGCTTCTGGCTGTGTTCGCGGTGGAAATTCTGCGGAAAAGGCGCTCTAACTAATTGGAGAGAAATCCTTTTTGCGGTATAATAGCAACACGTTACGCCCCCGTAGCTCAATGGATAGAGTACCTGACTTCGAATCAGTTGGTTGCGCGTTCGAGTCGCGCCGGGGGCACCTAAATGTGGCGGTGTTCAGTAATGAGACCGCCACATATGGCGTTAAAATACTTGCTTTGTAAGCAAGCCTATCATTTCTGGTGCAACCGTGGTGCAACCGGGTGCAATTAATTTTCAATTTTGATTTGAATTGGGGTAAGAAGCTCATCCATAAGTAAGGCAGCTTCTTGTTGTTTACCTGGGATGAGATGTCCGTACACATCCAGTGTGATGCTCGGTTGAGCGTGTCCCAAACGTCTTGAAACAATAATCAATGGTATGCCATTGTTCAGCATTAATGACGCAGCTGTGTGACGCAAATCGTGAAAGCGAATATTGGGTAATCCAGCGCTTTTGAGAAGGCCTTTGAAAAACCATCTCATGTTACTGCGATCCATTGGTGTGCCAATCTTGGATGGAAACATCAAATCCTGGTCTTGCCAATAGATCCCGGCCGCTTGCATTTCTAGAAATTGCGCCTGACGATGTTCCTGTAACACCTTCAATGTATTTTGTCCTAAATTGATTCTCCGGATACCTGCTCTGGTTTTGGGCGTGGTGAGTTCAAACCCTCCCCCCTTTTTCTTGGTCAATTGGCGCTGCACTTGCAGTTCGCCTTTTTCCCGATCAAGGTCTGCCCATTTCAAACCAAGCAGTTCACCCTGGCGCATTCCGGTAGCAATCGCCAGATAGTATAGTGTGTAAAAGCGGTCGTTTTGGGTCTTTGCAACGATTAGGAACTGTTGTGCCTGGTTCTCATCGAGAAAGCGCATTTCTTTGTGTTGGGGTTTTGGTGGGGTTGTCGCATCGTCCGGATTGCGTGCCAGTGAACCTAATTTGACAGCATGGACAAAGGCACGGTGGAAGACGGAATGAACGAGCTGGACAGTTCGCAAGCCATAACCATTTTTGACCATTGTATTGTACAGTCGCTGGATATGTTCTGGCCTGATGTCTCTGAGCTGGTAATTACCCAATGTTGGCAGGATGTATTGGTGTGTGATCTGAGTATATTGCTTGATGGTGTTGTATCGCAGGGCTGGCTCAATGCTGATCAGCCATTCTTTCATGAATTTTTCCAGCGAAATTTTGGTACTTGCAAAGTTTAGCCCGTTATCAATTTCATCCAAAGTTTTTCGAAGCCATTCCTGGGCTTCGCGTTTTGTTTTGGAGGTGAAGTTCAGCCGTTTTCCTTGCAGGGTGACTTGAGCCCGCCAGGTACCATTGTCGCGTCGATAAATTGACCCTTCGTTATTACCACGTTTTTTTGCCATTTCCTTAACCTCCTTTTGGAGCAAGAGTTAAAGGAAAGGCAACTCGACACCATATTCTTTTGGTAAGGTTCAGTATTAATATTCTACTGCAAAAAAGCAGTGCTGGATCACTTACCGAAAAGTTCATCAGATTACTCTCCAGTTTTTGGTGAGAGATTGCTTTCAACGTAGAGACTCAAATCCTGTATCCGCACTCGCTTTGCTGTACCAATTGAAATGGTGCGAATCTCTCCCATCTGCATCAATCGATATGCCATTGCGCGGCTAATGTTGAGAATTTTTGCGATATCGCTGGCCTTCAGAAGTTGGTCTTTCTCGGATAGATTAATCGTACATTCCATTGCTCACCTCAAATGTGCAAGCAGAAATACCCCCGCCAAAATCTGGGCAGGGGTATATATAAAGTCCCGATGATTCTGGTCAGGCTGCTTGCCTCCTGGCTGGAATCATAACCCTTGATCGGCAAGTCATCAGGAGCTACACAATCACTCCCTTTTGATTGAGTGAATTGTGCGAGACTGGTATTAATTGCCAATATAGCACTATGGATCAGAATAATGAATAAGCAAATCATTGTGGTACGTTCCTTACGTTTTTCACTAAAGGTTCCATTATTTCTGTTCCACCTTTAAGCCAAATGGGAGAAGTTAAAACAGTTCTGTGATTTACTTGATCTGTGGTAGTGAAAAGGAAAATTGAGGCTTGTGAACCCAGCACAAATTCGGTTTGCGCTTTTAAATTTTTCATTCGCTGTTCACTTTTACAAATGACCAACCAGCGGCCAGAATTAAAACCGAATCGTTCTTTGTATTGCTTACTGCGAATGTATCTAAGACCGGGTAAGGCTTTATGCTTCCCGAAACGGAATAAAGGGTGTGAACTGTTATCATATTCAACCAGGAACCTGGCCTTTGCTGGGGAATTATTTATCTGATGTAAATGATCGACTAGCGTAAAGAAACCATCCGGGCGAATTCCATGCTTGTTGGTATGTTTATTCCCTTTGCGATCTAAATATTCATACTCGATAATGTCCATGTCTCTTCTGAATGAACTTTCTGTTTGCCACAGCTCCATTGTCATCGATGGAAGTTTGCTGACCGCTTTTTCAACATGCATGCGGAAGTCGTTTGTAGCGATATCATGCGATAGCTGACTCCAATGCGGTTCCCGCTGCCAGAAGATTTTATTTTTGCGCAAACGATCTTCCAAAAATCGCATCTGATTTTCCCCCTCATTTTGCGGTTCACGAATTGGAAGGAGATCCGCTTGCATTTGGGAGATGTGAAGAACCCCTCGCCATCCCAACCAAACAATTGGTTCGGGGATAGGGCGTGTTCTGCGTTGTTCAATATTGGGCCAGTTGATATATTTATTTTGAAAAAGAAGAGATAATCGTCTTTCCATCGCCTGATTGCTTGCTTCCTGCCAGAACATTTGCTTAATTTGCCTTCTGGCAAGTACCCCATCGTAGGATTGAATGGCACAAAGAATCTCTTCGTCTCTTTTTTGGAAACGCATTGGATATGCAGGATTGGTTTTTATGTTTATGCTGTTTTTTGACATAGTTCCACTCTATCATTCAGATTGACCATTTTGGAATAGAAGAATTATTGGTTGGCGGTTGATGCTGCTGGTTGTTTGATTGCGATATATTTTCCCTCAAGTGGGCATATTTAGACCCTGAATAATCCCGAAGCTGTTGGATGCTTATTCGTTTTTTAGCTGTAAGCAAAGGATCGGGCATATTAAAGGTGAACTGCTTAATCGGGCGATTCAATCCTCTTTTGCGAAACCAGAATTGACGCGGTTGCAAATTGACCAATTCTCTGGCAAGAAAGTCCCAGTTGGATGTTTCTATTTTGGGATTGAACATGGGTAACAGAAGACTGTTGATGGAACGCAGCTTGAGCTCCTGTCCCCTACTTTTTATGTAGTCTGAGGATGGAAAGATCTCTTTAACGAGAGAGCTGGCGTCCTTGTAGCCCACCCGGAAGCAAACGATCGTTCCGGTAGTATTCAATACAGCGCTGCGCAGCCCTGGCGAGAGTTGATCCAAATACTGATGTGCCAGCGTGAGTGATAATCCATATTTGCGGCTTTCAGAGAGAATATCCTTGATGTTGTCAGTGGTATAGTTTTGAAATTCGTCCAAATATAGATAGAAGGGTCGGCGGTGGCTGACCGCTGCTCTACTGAGCGCCGCTTTTTGGATTTGTGCCACAATGAAAGCTGCCAACAAAGAGCTTAATTCCTCCCCCATAATTCCTTTAGGAAGATGGATCAAGAGTATCTTCTCGGTATCCATGACCTGCCTGAAATTAATGGTACTTTTCCCGGCGAAGATTGTTCGAATTTGTGTATCGAAAATCAAATTGCCGAGTTTGTTCAAGATAGGCGCAGCCCATTGCAAAGCGCTTTCAGGTTTCTGGGGGAATTCATTCTGAAAGTAGTTTCGCACCATAATCGAGCTGATCCCTGGTAATTGCTGTTCCCGGTAATCCCAATCTGTAAGAAACCGAGGTAAATCGAGGAGCGTCAATCCCAAATCTGACAGGGCAAGGAAAGTGTTGGTTAGCAGCCAGACCATGCGGGGTGCATCCTTAGGCGAAATTTTCCAGACTTTGATCACAATATCGGTCATATACATGGCAAGGCGTTCTTGCGGTAAATGATTTACTGCTTCCAGGGGATTAAAGCCCACTACCCATTTGTCATCCAGAGGGTCGAAGATAACGACACGTTCCCAAACCTTTGGGTGGTTTGCCAGCCTTGCGACCAGGTTGTTGAAGAGATCACCGTGGGGGTCAATGACCCCCACGCCTTTCCCTGCCTGGATATCTTGCATTACCCAGGATTCAATTGCACGTGATTTGCCGGAACCAGGCTGCCCGATTACATAAGTATGCGTTGAGCGTTCTTTAGTGGATAACTGAATTTCATCCCGGCCCATGATCCATTTGGTTAGCATCACTCATCTATCCTTTCGCCAAGTTGAAAATCTTCAGGCGTCACGATCTTTTCCCAGGTCAATCCGATGAATGAACCATGCAGCAAAGAGAGGATTGTCAGCCAGCGGGGAAGGAATAAACCAAACATCATAAAAACTGCCTTTGTTATTCCGAATGAGAATGCCGCTGTCAGGATGGTGCGGGGAATCTTTTGTAAGATATCCAATCCCAGGTAATGAGATGCCAGGGGGCGAATTTTGAATAGAATTCCTGCATACAGCTCGTAGGAGATACGCAGTAGTCTTCGCAATCCGCCCCGATTGGTTGCCATTCTTCCAGGCAATCGGATCAAAGCCAGAAAGATATTCAGTACTACCATCGAGAAGGCAGAAATACAGATGCTGGAAAGAATGCGTGCAACCATGATGTTCACCTCTCAACTAATCCAACGGTCAATTTCAATCCAATCACCCTCTGGCGTGACGGCAACCAGGATTGGGTCGACAACTGCCACTGTCGATACCAGCATGCCTAATACTGATCCAAGCGCTCCCAGCGCAAACAATTGCATGAAAATACCTGAAGGTTTGGGCTGTTGCGGTGCTGGCAGCAGAGGGGGCGCTTCATGGATGACCACCCAGGCTTCAGGCCGGATCCCGGAAGCGAATACTGTTTTGATACGGTGTTGTGTTCGATCTGGAATGGGGTGCGTGTCCTGTTCTGCGGGGATCAAAAACCATCCTTCCAGATGGACGGGTTCAACGGGGGTGGGCGCTTTCCCCAGGTTCTGGAAATTCCAACCGTTTGTTTTTCCAATTGCCAGCAACTGGATGGCCATTGTCGAAAGTGCACGTTGATCTATGACTTGAATTTGGTTGCGCATTAGTACTCCTCTCTTGTGATTTGATCTAACCAGAAACGAAATTCTCGCAGGGCTGTTCGCCATCCAAAGCTGGCTGCCCAGCCCAGAATACAGATCACCGGAAGCAAGACCCAGAAGAGCACTTGAATGGGTAACAGCCGCCAGATGACCGCAAAGCCAATTTGCAGTACTGCCAGGAAAATCGTTCTTTTTGGTATCCTGGGTTTGCGTTCAAAAAACAATTGATCAAAACCGGATTTATCCATATGTATTCTCCTTTTGCGTTATAATCTTATTTGAAGGGGGTCATCCAAGCCGCTCAGGCAATCTCATCGTACGGTCTTCACCAGAATATTTCTATCGTCCCCGGTTGATTTTTCGGGTTTAACTTTCTGCGCTTGATGCTGAATTAGGTATAGTCCGAGGTTTAAAGATGCCCCAAGATAATCCACGTAATAAACTAGCTTCTCTATCCAAACGAAAAAAGGAAGTTCTGGGTTTGCTTTGTCAGAAAAAGCCTTATAAAGACATTGCCAAAGAATTGTTCATTGCTGAATCTACGGTAAAAGCACATATGGCAGGCATTTATGAAAAGCTAGGGTTAGATAACCTGCCTCGTGATGAACGGATATTTCAAATCAAGTCGGTGTATTGTCCCCTGCTCCATGGAAAAGAAGAATCGAAAATTATTGATGCTGAATACGAAGAAATTGTTGAAGAATCCGAAGAAGAAACAATTTCAGAGGACATTTCCCCTGAATTGAACGCAATGATTTTGTATGACGAGAAAGCTATCACTACACTTGAAGGAGGGTCTGATTCAATGCAATCTAATCAAAAACCAATTAAGATCAAGAGAAAGAAATCTTTTATCGGGAGGGTATTTGGATTCCTGGTAGTGCTCATTGCTGTTTCGCTTATGGTGGCTGGAGGATTCTATATCTGGCAAACTTTCTTCTGTCCGGAGGTGCCTCAAGCCGAGGCACCACAAATAGAGCCTGAAGTTGTATCGCCTGCGGTTCAAGCGCCGGAAGCTGCTCCCCAGGTCGAAATTCAAGAGCCTGCGTCAGAAATTATTGTGGAAGCACCAGCGCCCACAGTTGAGGTTGTCGAACCCACGCTTGAGGTGGTGATTGTTCCTACTGTAAAGACGGAAAAACCAACTCCCGAAGTGATTGTGCAAAAAGAGTATTACGATGTTGGAGAGTGGATTAAGAAAGATAATGTTTGGATGCGGGTCTATCTGCACCAAGTGGATGTAAGCGGAAATCTTGATTTCAGAGCTGAAATTTGGAATAAATCAGACAAAGATCTTATGTTTTCATGGAATCCCAGTATTTGCTTTACGATGATAGATAATATTGGAAATACATATGAACTATGGGACTTTTATGGGTATGGCGATTTAGATAAGGAAGTAATTGAATCACAAGATTTGCGGAAAATTAGATATGGAACATACAGCTCAATCGCGATTTTTAAAGGAGATCCGGTGTTTAATTCCGAAGTAACAGATTTGTATCTAACGATGCAGGATTTCTCTGTGTTTGAGAAGGTAAAAGTCAAAGTCCCACTCAGGTAGTGAGGTCAGGATTTATTCTCTAGTGCGATGATTTACAAAAAAAGAGCCCGTCAGGGCTCTTTTTGCTTTTAAAGCCGCTGAGGCTGCGGGATCGCACAGCACTTGTGGGAGAATTTTGCAAGCTTATCAGTGATAAAATCAGAGAAACGAATCCTTCCACCAAAACCCTCCTGGGGGCATTACAAGGAGTATTGCTCATGCGCAAACTTCAGACTCTCACAATACTGATCTTACTTTTCTTGCTGGCAGCCTGCACACCTCAAGCGGCAGCGACATCCACAGCCGTTCCCGCCACCGAAACGCCAACTCCGGCACCCAGCTCAACAGCAAGCCCTACCCCTGAGCCAAGCCCGACGGTAACTGAAACGCCTGCGCCGACGTTATCACCAGAGAAAGCGATCTGGGCGCAGGCGAAGGCGGCAGCGGAAAAAGTAGAAGGAGCCCTACCATATGTTTATGATGCAGAAAAAGGAATCATTATCTATGAGGACGAAAATGGCAATCAAGTAGAAAAAAATGCCGGTATTAATCCTAATGATGTTTGGGAGAAAAATTTTGATGAAAGATTTGCACCATTTTTAAAAGAAACAATTAAATTAGATAATTTTTGTGCAAAAAAATATAGTCCAACTGGAAAAACAGAGCTCAGTAGAGAGATTTATCCTATTGTAATAACTGGAGAAGTAAAAAAATTGAAACAAGATTTGGGATTAGAAATGAAAGCTGAAGGAGCAGTAAAAGATTTTGAATGGCCAGGACTGGAAGCTTTTTTAATTATGCCACCAAATAAACAAAATTGCGGAATAATGGTAAATATAATTATAGAATTGCCTCGTCATTTTGAAATATATTATGATTTAAAAGAAGGACGTTTCTATCTAGACAATGATTATGATTTTCTTTTAAGAATGATAGAAGATTCTGGAAATTGGTGGAAAAATAAAATTAAATTGGAAGAAAATAGCATATATTTAATTCCAGCAGCATTTGATTATGATGGAAATACATTTCATCGCAATTGCGATGGCTTAGATCCCTACACTGAAGAAGAAAGGATAAACTCAGCTTTAAGTGCAACTATGTATACCAAGCCAACGGGGGCTTATGTCATAAATAACAAAGACCAGATGAATAAATTATTAACAAATCCTAGTATTGCTAGCAATAAAGCAATCTTGATACCGACGGGGTATTTTATAATACCTTAAAAAGAATCCCTCCATGTTAACAAAAATTCTAGAATCTGTTTGAGTTATATATATGTGTATTGATAAAAACTACCAGAGCCCGTCAGGGCTCTTTCCGCTTTTCAAGCCGCCGTGACAGAGGGGCGGGAGATGTCACGGTGCAAGCGTGTCGGCTCGAAGAGGCCGACCACCAACACGTAGTGAGGTCAAGAGTGTGATGCGGTGTTTTCCCGCAGCTCTCTCTTGACGGAACGGGCGCCGCAGTGCTGAGGAACGCAGTGACATCAGGCACAAGGGCACTGAAAGGTCGTACTTCAGTACGGACTCGAAGCGCAGGGTTGGTGGTCGGGGTCGGTTTGCAGGCATAAACCTGGCAAACCAGCCCGACACGCACCGGCTTGATGAGCAGGGGAATCTGGTTAAGATGGTGAGATTCTGCTGTTTTCAGGCAGAATTTTCACGATCGCAACCACTGGTTTCCCCGAATCAAGGCGGATCTCCCGCATCAACCCTAAACCTCGATGGTTGCAGGGTTGATCCTACTTGTTGGGACGGAACAAGGACTTTCCCAACAGTAAACCCAACAGGCTTAGGATGTTTTACTTACGGGGAAAAGGATGAATCAATGACGATGAATGAAAAAATAAATTTAGAAGACATTCAAGGCTGCTAAAAACGTTTATTTATATCCTTCTCTACTCTTTCATGCTTGCATGTAAATCGGTTCTTTTTTTGCCTTTTAATGCGATTGTGAAAAACTTTGTGGAAATTTCGAGTTGATCATTGACAAATCAAACAACAAATTCTATATTATTTTTGCTTCGCAAAAATCGTTCAGCTAAAGCTTTGGGGAAAAAGTTTGCCTTAGCTTGACAAATAGAATGCACTAACGACGCCTTGGAGATTTCAGGGCGTTTTGTTTTCCCTAAATCCCCTGCCGGTACTTTTTATCCGACAGCGCGACCACTTACCTCTTTCGCTCGCCTCTGCAGGCTGGGACGCAGGCGCACCACCGCGCCGGACGTCATCCCTACTTCAGTAAATGGATTTGAATCCAGTAAAGCAAATCGGAAAAAGATTGTCAAGCCGGTCTTTTTTGCGTTCGGAATAACGTACGTATTTCCGTACGTACGAAGCTCCGTGCGCATTTCCGTTCGTTCTTCCGTTCGGAATTCCGTACGGAAAACCGAACGATTTTGGTATGGAAATGGTGATGGACTTTCCTTACCTCAAGGAAAAATGCTAAAATGAAGGTCGTTGATATATACACACAAAAGGGATTTTTCCGTGAAGCGTTTTTTCCTGATACTCATTTTATCGCTATTCATTTTTTCTGCCTGCGTTCCCGATGATGAACAAATGCCGACGGCTACACCTGTTGAGCAGGTTAGCGCAGATGTGAAACAGGAAGCTGTAGAAACGCCTCTCCCTGAGCCTACGGATACACCGCAGCCAGAGGTGGAGAATATTGAGGAGCAGGTGTTCGAGCAGACTGCTACAGAAACACCAACATTGACAGCAACGGTGAATCCCTTTGCTGATGCAAGTATCATCAGTTACTGGTATATAAACGACAGTACAATGATGATCACCATTAAAGTGCCGGGTGGTGTACCTGCAGGTGTATTCACCACAATGGTAGAGAAGATTGAGTATTCTTGTGAAGTGTTGCCAGATTATCCTGACAGACTGTATTGCAATGGCCCGGCGTTGCCAGAGGACGAGAAGGTTGTTGTGTCCGTATTTGTTGGAAATACTAGGATGTTTGAGGGTTCTTTTACCGTACCGGTGTTTGGATTGCCATCAATAGAAGAGGAAGATGGTGAGGAGGAAAGTAGTGGGGCTAGCCTGCCTGATCTGCCTGTTCCACCTCCTCCGCCTCCGCCTTGGGAAGATTAGAAGAAGCTATTGTTTGATAATTTCAATCGTTGTTTAGGTACTTATCAATCGCTTCTCTGACTATTTCAGACATTGCAATGCTTTCTCCATTCATTTCAGTCTCAATCTTGATCTGGCGGATTTTCTGGATTTGATCATCGTAGAATTCAAAACTGTAACGCTTGGTTCTTCGTTTCACCGGGAAATTAGCCGTTCGGAATTCCGAACGGATTTCCGTTCGCTCGTTCGTTCGGTTTTCCGTACGGTTGTGTTGGATATGGTTATCCACGTTTGAACGGGGTTTGAGGGGAATGATCCCACTCAGATCCACTTGATCCGGTTTGAATGATTTTGAGCCCTTAAAATTCGGCTCAAAATCCTGCGGCCTTGGTTTACGCATAGTCGATGATCCATCTTGCTAATTTGATGTAACTCTGAGCGCCTGGGTGATTGGGGAGCAGGTGAACCAACGGCATTCGCTTGTCGAATGATCTTGGAAACTCAATCGTTTCCGGGATTTGAATATCCAGAATATTGCTCTGGTAGATGCGGCGGGCTGCCTGAACCACGCCAGGGGAATGTTTGGTATTGGCTTTATACATGGTGAAAAGAATCCGGATTTCCTGCTGCTTCAAAGCGTCCTGAAATTTGTGCCAGAAGATCTCCTGCACATGATTGACCAGATCGGAAATGCCGTCCACAGACATTCTTTCCGCGCTGGCAGGAACCAATAATAGGTCCGCGGCGGCAATTCCATTGAACGCCAAAGCAGCTTTGCCTGGGGGCGTGTCGATTAGAATATAGTCATATTCATCCTGAAGCGGCTGGAGCCGATCTCTTAAAAGCATTTCATCCCCAGGCTCTAGGCTTTCTTCAATGGCGGCCATCAGGGAAGAGGAGGGCAGCAGGTCAAAACCAAATTTCGTAGTTTTTCGAACCACACTGGCAGGCACGTTTTGATAAAAGACGTGGTACAGGTTATATTGCAGTTCTTGTGGATCAAAGCCTAAATACCGGGTGGCGGATGCTTGTTGATCCAGGTCAACCAGTAATACTTTTTTCTTCTGAAGGGCCAATGCTGCGGCTGTGTTTACCGCCGATGTTGTCTTTCCAGTCCCGCCTTTATATATGGAAAAAGTGATTGTTCTTGCCCCCTGGTATCCAGTCATATTATTCCTTTACCTTCATGTTTTGTTCCCACCACTTGTAAAATTGTTCATGAGGAATTTGATATTCGTTCTCTACTCTCAGAATATCACCAAACTTTCCGGCTTGAATCCAGCGCAGGATTGTCATTCTTGGTTTGCCAGTAATACGGGCGATTTTCGAAACTCCTAAATAATTCTTCATGTTTCAAATGATGCAATTGATACAATTGATACAATCAAAGCATGCTGAAAAACTTAAGTCAAGTGTCAAATTTGACAGACATGATATAGTGGAAGTTAGTATGCAAGAGAGGGGGAGAGAGCTTCCTCCCGGTCACCAACTTCTTACCGAGCAAATCAGGAAAAAACTTCCCAAATTGTATGAATGTGAAGATCAAGGACTGAATGCCATAGCGCAAGTTAAATTCTTTACCCCGGATAGTGATTGGACATGGTATGCCACAGAGTTTGATGGTGAGGACATTTTCTTTGGTCTTGTTTCTGGATTTGCAGTTGAATTGGGATATTTCTCATTGTCTGAATTGCAGTCAGTTCATGGGCCGTTAGGTCTGCCGATTGAACGTGATCTTTATTATGTTCCGAAAACGTTGAAAGAATTAATGAAGAAACATCGAGAGGAGAGATAATATACCAGAAGACTGCCCGACAAAAATCGCCAACTTAATCCTGACACCTCCCTGGCCGGAATTGATTGGGAATGCCTTCAAGTATACTGGAAAGCTGCTAAGGGGGTTTGCACATGAGGGCATCTACCGCGTGCTGGATTATGAATCCACCCTCGAAATTTTGGATCGTGAAGGCAAGCGAGCCCGGTTTACCAAAAGGAAAAAGGTTAAGTATTTGCAAGATAATATGATTGCTTATCAGGATTGTGCCTGGGGGGACGGGAAGATCCTTCTGAATTATCAGTGTCATCCAGGAAAAGCGGTGGATCGCTACCGCTCGGGTTATAAAACTTTTATTTTGTTATCATTGCATGAAATTAAGAATAGGGGAGATGTGGATGATTTCCATATCATGTGGGATATCCAGGATGGATTTCTCAAACCAGATGGATTTTGGGATACGAATGTATCTCAAAAAACAAACCAAATAAGTGTGAATGTGATTTTCCCGAAAGATCGAAGGCCTTTACGTACAACGGTAGAGGAGAGCAATCATCGAAAAACATATCTCCTGGGCAGGGAAAACCGTCGAATCCTGCCCGATGGGCGCGTGAAGGTAACCTGGAAAAAGAAAAATCCGCGATTGTATGAAAACTACTTGATGAAGTGGCGCTGGTAAAGTAAAAGACGATGAGCCGCGGAACTCATCGTCTTTTTTGCATTTCATCCAGATCCGCCACCCATAACACCCTCCTTATAACCTAAAAGGCGAAAAAGATTTGCGCAATATTGAGTGAAGAACGTTCTGTGATGTGATTTTATTATAGGCGAATACGCCTATAATTTCAAGTCTTTTTAGGTTTTGGTCCAGTCTTTCTGTTTTGTGCAAGATATTCCATTACAACTTCTTCGGTTGTTGCCCAGAAAGTATCAATTTTTATTCCCCAAATTGTTCCTTTGCCAACCAGCAGGCGCAGATGATTAGGCGATAAACCGGTGATTTTGGATGCCTGTCGGAGTGAGATCAAATCATTAAACCTTGGTTGATAGTTTTCCCATTTGTTTCCCATCATTAAATTATAGCGTGTTTGTATTGGTGGGAGGGGACAACGCTTGGATCAATGCAACAAAGTGAAAATAGCAAACCTTGCTACTCTCGGTTATGCATATAAGTGAAAATAATACACTTGCGTTATTATCACTTAGGCTATAAAATGAAAATAACATTCTTACTTAATGCATAGTTTGGACAGGAAAAATTGTGAATACCATAGATTTCAGTAAAAACGCACCGGGGAAGGTTGTTAAAACACTAGAGGGTTATTATGCTTATATCCCCAATCCACTTCCCCCAAAGTTGGAATGGTCAAATAAATTGTTGAGCAGGCTTGCTGCAGCTGAGCGAAGTATAGCTCGTCTGGAAGAAGTAGGGCGCGCTTTTCCTGTTCCGCATATCGTTGCCCGTCCATTTGTTCGCAAGGAAGCAGTTCTTTCCTCTCAAATTGAAGGAACGCGAACGACATTTCAAGAGCTTCTGACCTTTGAAGCGCAGCAATTGAGTTTGTTTGGCGATTCGGAAGACAAGCAGGAAGTGCAAAATTATGTTCGGGCTTTGGATTATGGGCTAGAGCGTTTGTTTTCCCTTCCAGTAAGTGTTCGATTGTTCCGTGAAATTCACGGGGTTTTGATGAAAGGCGTTCGGGGGGAAACGATGACGCCTGGCGATGTTCGCAAGACACAAAACTGGATTGGCCGCCCAGGAGCAACTTTGGAAAAAGCGCGTTATGTTCCTCCGCCAGTAGATGAAATGAACGTTTGCCTGTCTGAGTTGGAAAAATTCATTCACAAGGAATCAGATCTGCCGCCGCTAATTAAAGTCGGCCTGATTCATTACCAGTTTGAAGCGATTCATCCGTTCCTGGATGGTAATGGAAGAATCGGAAGATTGTTGATCACATTTCTCTTGATTGTTTGGGAACTCTTATCGCAACCTTTACTTTATTTGAGTATCTTTATTGAGAAAAATCGCACGGAATATTATGACCGTTTGCTTGCCGTTACCCAAAAAGGAGATTGGGAAGGTTGGCTATTGTTCTTCCTTGATGGTGTGCATGAGCAAGCTGAGGATGCTGTTGAGCGCATCCAGGCACTTCAAAGTTTGCGACTTGAATATCAAGAACTATTCAGCAAAGATCGAAGTCGGAAGAACCTTGTTGCAATGGTCGATTATTTCATCAGCACCCCAATCAGCTCCATTGCGCAAGCGCAAGAAGCTGTTAATCTGGGCAGTTTCACTACCATACAAAGGTATATCCGAAAACTAGAGGCATTGGGTATTCTTCAAGAAGTTACAGGCAAAGCAAGAGACCGTATCTATCGCGCCGACGAGATTTTGCGTATTTTGGAGGGGTAAAAAAGGAGGCTGTAACATCGGTTATGCTATAGTGGAAACCGGATGAAGCAAAGTAAGAAAGATTTTTCAACCACTGCAGATGTGTTGACTAAGTGGCAGGTGAAGGACACGGTAAAGCCAGTGTATTATGAATTTCAATATTATGGTAATTACCTGGCTGAAAAGTTGAACGATCAGCGGCACGCCACGCTTTATATGAAATTGGCAAAAGAGACCAACCGAGCTTTGTTGGAGCAGGCGCTGGATTTTGTGTGTGGGGCGGCGAGGGTAAAGAATAAGGCAGGACTATTTATGTGGAAGCTGGGGGAGTTGAAGAAAGGGTGATTTTTCGCTTTCTTTATGCTACGATGCAATAGAGGACAATGACAAAAGAACGTTCACCCTCAACGCCGGAAAATACCTATCAGAAATTCGGTCTCACCGAATCCGAAATCCTTTTCTATCGCATAACGCATAAACGTTTCCTTGAAATGCTCCAGGATCCAGAGACCAAGATTCGTGGGTCAAAGAATCAGGGAATGCTTATGGCGAATTTTTGTTTGTAACCGTCAGCAGGGATGTTATTGGTCAGCAATTGATAATGACCTTCTATGGGATACCATGAATATCGTGATCGCTGGTTCACGGAAGAATGGCATTGGTACCAAACCTTTGCAAATTCAGACATGTACTTTCCTCCTGCATAAGCCTTGCGTGATCTACACCTTTGAAGTGTTTCGTTTCGATTCCCAGTGGGCGGCTATCCTAATGCTCTCGCTACAAGGCCCTTAACTATCTGCCGCTGCATGATGAAGAAGAAAACAAGAATAGGAAGCGCAGTTAGGGTCAAAGCACTCATTGCCTTGTCATATTGGAATGTTGTCACGGATGTGACTATAGAGTATACACCCAATGGTAAAGTATAAGCTTGGTTGTTGCCCGAAACGAATGTTAGTGCTAGTAGGTATTCATTCCAGGCCCCGATTACGTTCAGTATCATTACAGTAATAACAGCAGGTCGGGATAATGGCAGAATGACACTCCAGAAAATACGTGCTGTTGATGCTCCATCAAGACGAGCAGCCTCCTCCAACTCAACGGGAATCTTTTCAAAGAAGCCACGCAGAATATAGATTGACATTGGTAAACCAAATCCAACGTAGGGAAACAACAGAGATATTAACTTATTAAGCAATCCCATCTGTCGAAGCATTGTATACAGGGGGATGAGGGTAACATGTAAGGGGATCATCATGCCTGCGAGGAAGGTAAAAAGCAAAACATTACACCCAGGAAAAGGTATCCGTGCAAACACATACGCAGCCATAGTCGCTACAATAGTCAAGAGTGTGACACTCGCGATTGTTATGATAAGGGAATTGAGATAGTAAAACTTGAATTCCGGAATAGCTAGAACTGAACGATAGGCATCTAGAGTAGGATGTTTTGGCAGTGCCCACATATTGCCTACCAGTTCACGACTAGACTTGAACGATGAAAATACCATCCAAAATAACGGAAAGCCGAAGAACAACGAAAAGAATAACGCAATCCCGTATTGCCACCAGATAGAGAGATGAAAGATCAATGATTTCTTCATAATTATTGCTAACTCATTCGAGTTCCTCACGAGCTTTGGTAAGTAGAATAAAGACGATAGCAAAGGCAAAAGTAATACCAAAAAGCACAAAACCGAGCGTAGTAGCGTAACCCCATCTCTTTAATGTGAATGCCATTTTGAACATGTAGCTTGTGACCAATTCACTGGAATGGTATGGGCCACCTTGAGTCATTACCCAGACTAGATCAAAGAACAGTAGAGATCCGATAATACTAAGCACTGTAGCGGTTAACATCGTTGTCTTAAGGAGGGGTAAAGTAATATACCGATGAAGTTGCCAACCGTTAGCCCCGTCGATTGTTGCTGCTTCATATACCTCTTGAGGAATACCTTGAATGGCAGCAGCGAAGAGGGCAATGTAGAAGCCTAGATCGCGCCAAGTACTAACCAGGACAATACACGCTAAGGCAATGCTTCCATTGCCTAACCAGGTCGATGTGTACTGTTCTAAACCAAGTATCCTGAGAAGCTCATTCGCTAGTCCGAAGGTTGGGTTATAGATCCATTGCCATAGCAGACCAACAATCACGCCGGAGAGTACGAGTGGTGATAAGTAGAGTGTGCGAAAGAAGCTAGAACCTTTTATTTGCCCTGTAAGTAGGATCGCCAAGGAAAGCCCTAGTGGGATCTGCGTGGCGAGAGACCAAATCATGACAAAACCATTGTTACGCAGTGCCTGCCAGAAGAGAGGGTCAGTGATTAGGTATGCATAGTTATCTAAACCGATAAATTGGGTTGGTGGACCAAGCCCGTTCCATGAATAGAGACTATAGCGAGCTGACTGAATAACAGGCCAGATAACAAATACTGTAAATATGATTGTTGCTGGCAGTAAAAAAAGTACTCCAGTTATTGTGGTTTCTGTTAAAATCGTGCGCCGCATGAAGCGGGCAAATTTGGTCGTTTGCAAATAGGTATTCATCTCTCGTTGGTTAGACTGCAATTTAGTAAGCTCAGTTGAAAAAACCGAAGGCTGGCCTTTTAAGACTTAGCCAGTCCTCGGATGTCTTAATTACATGTATTGGCTAATTATTTATCAGTATTTAATTCATGTGCAGCAGTTTGCATCTCAGCAGCAGCTTGTTCTGGTGTAGTTGCTAATCCGAAAATCTTTTGTGTTACAGTCCAATAGGCATCTGCCAGTTGAGGCGGCAGGTCAGTACCGTAGAACAAGTGAAGCGATGGCGCTTCTGATAGCATTTGTAATATATTCATGACCATTGGTTCATTAGCAAACAAATTGTCATCATAACCTGCCGCAGCAGGGATGAGCCCTGCACCAGCAAGGTCTTCGGCAAACTGTTCACTACCAAGCATTTCAATAAGGGCCGATTCGGCTTCAGGTGGCGCACTTGACGAGATTGCCATTGCTTGTCCTGTTCCACCCATTAAGTCAGCCTGGTTGCCATCTCCCCCTTCGATAGCCGGGAAAGGAAAGAGACCAAGACTGTTATTTGCAAACTCTTCATTAAGATCACGATAATAGAAAAGCATCCAATTGCCCTGTAGTTGCATAGCGGCTTTGTTGGTTGCAAGCAGTATGCCTGCATCTGAAGAGTTACTGGCATTCACTCCTTCTTCAAAGCAACCAGCCTCCACCGCTTCTCTAATCTTGCCCCAAGCCTCTACAAATGTCGGATCGGTGAAGCTGCCACCATTTGCTTGATCATAAGTGGCTCGTAAATACGCTTCCTGTCCTCCGATACGATTGACAAGGTAATCCGTAAAGAAGCCACCGGGCCATCGCTCTTTGTTTCCTACGGCGACGGGAACAATACCTACTTTTTTGAAGGTTTCACAGCTAGCTAAGAATTCAGACCAAGTTGTTGGTACTTCAACACCATGTTGATCAAACATATCTTTGTTGTACCAGACAAATGCGAAAACAAGATCTACCGGAACAGCGTAATATTTGCCATCAAATGTGCTTGGGCCCAGAGTGATCGGTCGGAATTTATCGGCAGCATCTCCGCTTAGTGATCCAATTTCTCGTACAACCCCAGCTTCAACCTGACTTTGTAGTGTACCCCCACCCCAAGTTTGGAATATGTCGGGTGTGTCACCGGCTCCTATAGCGACTTCAAGTTGCGTCTTATAACTTGCGTCTGGAATATAGCTAATATCGATTTGGATGTCCTGATGATTCGCATTAAAAGTGGATACCGCATTTGCAAACGCATCATGAGTAGCATCGGCCTCTATAGCAATTGTCCACATCGTAATGCGGACTGGAGTGGTCGATGTGGGGGTTGGGGAAGCACAGGACGTTACGGTAAACAGCAACAAGAATACAGCTATTATAATATTAACAGTGCTGCGAAAATTAGTCATGAGAGACTCCTTTTGATGATGGTAATTTATTTTCTGAGGCGGTCACATATGTTGATATTATAGGTCTATTCAAGATAGTTTTATTTATTCCATAGTCAATCCATTCTTTCACGTGTTCTGTATGATTTCTCAAGTTTATTTTGTTGCTTTTTTAATCGCTTCTCGCTACCATACACCAGATTCTTTTTATCTTCATCAACATATTGCGAAAAACTCTTGTATAGTTCTATCCATTGTTCAATAGATAAATCTGTGGGTCTTAATCCGTTCAACTTTTGCGACTTTGCGATAATTAACCTTTGTCGTTTTGTAAAAATCTTATTGAAAGATTCTAAAACTGTAGGTGCCCATTTTGTGTATCCGGAAACAACAAAGTCTCGGAAAAATTGTTTTTCATTTACAGGTATCGGTGATTTAACACGCCTGCTAAAATGAACAAACGATATGGTTACATTTGGTTTTGGTTCAAAATTTTCTCGGCTAATTTTTCTTAATATATTTACCGTGTAATCAATAGCAACGAGCGTGGAAATGAGTGAATTCTGCTCATAGGGTGCTCCACTAAATCGATGGGCCGCGGCTTCTTGCATTATTAAGTATATGTCTGTTGGCAAACTTTCAGGAGAGTTTACAAGCTTGTTTACTATGTCTGAGGTGTAGTTAAACGGTATATTTGAAAAAACTTTAAACTTATTGTGGGGAAGTTGCCATTTTAGAAAATCGCTTATTACAAGCTGAAAGTTCCCTTCTTTTTTTAGTAAAAGAAGATTTTCAGAAAACTGTGGGTCTCGTTCAATCGCAATAACTCGTCCAGCACGTTTCAGAAGTTCTTTTGTGATTATGCCTTTTCCAGGTCCTATCTCAATAACCAAGTCGGTGTTTTCAATTTGTGTCAATTCCAAAAGTTCTTTCACAAGATTTGAATTACGAATAAAGTTTTGAGAATGTTCTATTTTTCTTTGATGAGACATATTAGCCTTTTAAAATAAATATGGAATATTCCCCGATAATTATCAACATTTTTCGATTATTTTTTGTTTACCTTTATTTTTCGCGGAGCGGCCCAACGGTTTGCGTTAACTGCAGGTAGGCGGGACTGGATAACACTCATAGACCAGTATAAACCAAAAGCCAGAATCACAACTTTAAATACGCGACGAATCCCACCTGTCGGGTGCACCCAAGATGAAGGGGGCTTCATTTTATGCGAGAGAAACCCTTCGTATGGCTACAAGTATACTCATAAACGGCAAGCAAGCAAGCCGTACAAAGCAGTGGAGGCGCGATTGCAGAGTTTGATGATTTGATTGGATTTTTAGGATAGTCTTTTCCGAATCAATTTATGGGTGTTTTCTGTTATGTTATAGGCTAATTTTGCCAATCTCGTTTGCCAGGTAGTGGTAGTTATTGACCGCCTGTTCTCCAATGCCATCTGGCGCTTGTGTCGCAAAACTAAAATTGTGCGACATTGATTTTCTTTCGCTCTTTCTTTTCCCCATTAATTCCCCATAAAATCTTTCGGTTAAAGTTAGTGTCATCCCTGAATTTCTTAAAATTGGTATAGAATATATAGGAAATTTCATTCCGAAATTTATGGGAATCAAAAATATTTTTAATCCAAAGGCGGGTTCATTGACACAACTGAAGATGTTGGACAACAAAGGTAATGGGAAAGTTTGCGATGAATTAGCCGCAAACATTCAATCTGGTTCCAGGCTGTCCATTATTTCAGCTTACTTCACAATTTACGCTTTTAATGAGCTTCGCAAGGAGCTGGGCAAGATTAAGTCGATGAAGTTTATCTTCACTGAGCCAACCTTTGTGAAGGACGACAACGAGATCACTAGGCAATATTTCATTGACAAAAATCCAGAAAGAAAAATTAGCGGCAATGAATTTGAGATCAAGCTGCGTAATGAAATGCGCCAGGCGCATATTGCGCGTGAGTGCGCTGAATGGGTGCGGGATCGTGTTGAGTTCAAGTCCTTGCGCCGACCAAATCCGGCTCAACAGCGATTGATTTACATCGACAATGATGGGGATACAGATGATGTGGCGATTAACGGTTCTGTGGATTTCACGACGGATGGATTAGGGATCACTAACTCTAACCGTGTCGATATCAACACTTGTATGTATGGGCGGGAATATACAGAATCATTCTTGAGGATGTTCGAACAAATCTGGCAAGACGAATCGATTGTAAAAGATGTGAAAGCTGAAGTTCTGGAGCAAATGCAGTTTATTTATAAAGAGAACTCTCCCCGCTTCCTGTATTTTGTCACGCTTTACAATGTTTTCAGTGATTACCTGGATGAGCTAACCGAAGAGAATATTGTAAAAACCAGAACAGGGATTAAAGAGACCGGCATCTGGGATATGCTGTACAAATTTCAGAAAGATGGCGTCCTGGGGGCAATTAATAAACTTGAAAAATATAATGGCTGCATCATTGCAGATAGTGTAGGGTTGGGAAAAACCTTTGAAGCCTTAGCGGTGATCAAGTATTACGAGTTGCGTAATGATCGTGTACTTGTCCTCTGCCCCAAGAAGCTGCGCGAGAATTGGACGGTTTATACCCAGAATGATAAGCGTAATATTCTGTTAGGCGACCGCTTCAACTATGATGTGCTCAATCATACTGACTTGAGCAGATATACTGGTCGATCAGGGGAAATAAACCTTGCAACGGTCAACTGGTCGAATTATGACCTGGTTGTGATTGATGAAAGCCACAATTTCCGAAATAATCCTGCTCGCGAGGAGCGTGTTACCCGGTACCAGCGCTTAATGCAGGATATCATCCAGGCGGGTGTCAAAACAAAGGTGCTGATGCTTTCAGCCACGCCGGTCAACAACCGGATGAGTGACATCAAAAACCAGATTGCATTTATTACTGAAGGTGATGATACAGCATTTGCAGCACACGGCATTCCAAACATTACACTAACATTGAATAAATCACAGCGGATTTTCAATCAATGGTCACAATTATCTGATGCCAATCGCACAACGGATTCTTTCGTTGAAATGATCGGTATGGATTATTTCAAGCTGCTCGATCTGGTTACGTTGGCGCGAAGTAGGAAGCATATTGAGAAATATTACGATATTGCAGAGGTAGGAAAATTCCCGGAACGGCGTAAGCCGGTCAATGTATATGCGGATATTGACTTGAAAAATGAATTTCCATCATTGGTGGTGGTTAACAAAAAGATCAAGAATCTTTCCATGGCAGTCTATTCTCCATCGAGCTTTATCTTACCTGGTAAACGGGATGAATACAGTGAGCTTTATGACAAAGAGGTGAAGGGTGGTTCTATTTTCCGCCAGACGGATCGTGAAAACGCCCTGACCGGCTTGATGCGAATTGGGTTACTGAAGCGAATGGAAAGCTCCATCCATTCCTTTGGCTTGACCGTTTCACGCCTGCTCGAATCGATCAATACAGCCTTGAAAAAAATTGATGATAATGAACTTTCAACTGACCCGGATATCAATATTCTAAATATTGATATTGACGATGATACGGTCGGTGATCTGTTAATTGGCAATAAAGTCAAAGTCCTGCTTCAGGATATGGACCTGGTGAAGTGGCGGCAATGCCTGGAAGAAGATAAGCAAGCGCTCGCGTACCTTTTGGCGGAAACCAGGAAGGTTACTGCACGACGGGATGCTAAATTGCAGTCTTTGAAAGAGACTATCCGGGAGAAGATCAACAACCCCATCAATACCGGCAATAAAAAGGTGATTGTTTTCACTGCTTTTGCGGATACCGCGGATTATTTGTACGCGCACCTGGCGGATTGGATGTTGGAAGAATTTGGGATCTATTCGGCGGAGGTAACGGGTACTGGGTACAACAAATCAACGCTCAAATCGCTTCCGGTAAAAGATTTAAATTCCATTCTGACGAACTTCTCCCCACTTTCAAAATTCCGCGACAAATTGTTCCCTGAAGTTACGGACGAAATTGATTTACTGATTGCCACGGACTGCATTTCAGAGGGACAAAACTTGCAGGACTGCGATTTTCTGGTCAACTATGATATTCACTGGAACCCGGTGCGAATTATTCAGCGCTTTGGGCGGATCGACCGCATTGGGTCACAGAATGATGAAATTCAACTGGTGAATTATTGGCCTAATCTGGAACTGGATGAATATATCAATCTCGAATCCAGGGTAAAAGGCCGGATGGTGCTACTGGATATTTCCGCAACTGGCGATGAGAATATCATCGCGGTGGATGATGGCAGGTCAATGAATGATCTCGAATACCGCAAAAAACAACTGGATCAGTTGAAGAGCGAGGTTGTTGATATTGAAGATATTTCAGGCGGCATCTCAATCACAGATTTGACGTTGAATGACTTCAAGATGGACTTGATGGAATATATGAAAACCAATCGAGGCCAGCTTGCCAGTTCTCCGATGGGAATCTATGCAGTCACTGATGTGCCTGGGGATTTACAGGATCAAATTAAACCGGGTGTGATCTTCACCCTGAAGCAGGTCAACCAACAAATTGAGGCGGAGAAGCAGAATGTACTCTACCCGTATTACCTGGTGTATATTGCCAACGACGGGACGGTGCAATATAAC
>JAHDQE010000083.1 GCA_018433975.1 Ornatilinea sp.
ACCAGATGTCTTTCCGGAATCATCTCTTCCAGATTCGGCGGCAACAACATGGGTTGATTCTGTGTGTATGGTTTGAAGATTTGTGTTTTCATCCCCTCTATTATATTAAATTTTTTGGGGGCTGTCCCAATTACTTTTGGGGCTGCCCTTTGCTGCGTGAGTTTAATTTAATCCTGGTTTTATCCCACCACGACGGTGCCGTCTTCCTGAATGGTGACCGTCTGGCCGGTCCGGACGGCGGTCAGGAAATCCGGGCCGAGCTGGTCGACGACCACATAGCGGAAACCGACCCAGATATCCGAGAGGATGACCCCGGCGGCTGCCAGAGAATCGATGTGTTCGGCGAAGAGCATGGCCTTTGGGCCGGTCCCGGCCTCGGCTACCGTCTGGAGTACCAGACCGCCGGTGGTCGAGCCGATGGTCTGCGGCAGGCACAGGATCTTTCCGGTCATCTCTTTGCCGTACAGGTCCTTGTTGTCCTGGTCGGAGCAAACGGCCTTCTTGGAGTGCAGGATGACACTTTTCTGGAACGAAGCCAGGGTGTTGAATCCCTGGCGGCTGACCAGGGCTTCACCGCTGCAGTTGCCCGGCAGCACCGGGCGTCCTTTGAATGTCTGGCTCATTGCCGGCCTCCTTGCGGGAGAGTCCCGCTGACAATAATCCGGAGGAGTTCATCCTCCAGATAGAAGCGCGCAGAGGTGTAGGTGCGCAGTTTGTTGGAACTGGTGATAATCGGGTCTTTGCCGCACAGGGGATTGTTCATGTACATCAGCGGGCAAATGGTGGTAATGTGAATGTTCTTTTCGAGAAGTGCTGCCACACGGGCGGCATCCTTGCGGAACACGTCGGCGACGTCCGGCGCGGTGAACAGATAAGCCGGGACTTCCGTTCTGGCCTTACCGGCTTCGGCCAGGGCGGCCTCAATACGCGCGGACCAGTCCTGCAGCTGGTGCAGGGTGAGGTGCGGGCAGCCGATGAAGGCCATGCCGGGACGGGCGGTTTTGTCCTTCCACAGCACAGGGTAGTTGTCGAGAACTTTCTTCAGTTCGGCATCATCCACAATGTAAGTCTGATACCCTTCCGCCAGCAGGCTTTCGCCCTGTTGAACTGCTTCGGGAGTGATCCTGTCCACGTGGTACAGTCCCACGGCGCCATTGGAAGCGGTGGCGGCGCCCATGTCTTTGAGGTAAGCTTCGGTGGCCGGGTTCAGTCCCTCTCCGAGGAAGCGGTCCAGCCCGGTGATGTAGGGAACGTCTTCCATTACCTTGATGCCGATCGCGCTGCCCAGAAGCTGGGCGTTGGGCAGGCTGGCGGAGCGCAGTTCAACCTTCCAGGTGGCCCGGCGGCCTTCATCGGTCAGCAGGCCAAAGTAGGGGGCTTTGCCGACAATATCGCACATCACATCGATGCCGGCCGAATTGCGGTTGGTGCGCGCGCCCAGCACGGAGTTGGCATACACCACCGCTGAAGACTCCGACCAGGCCAGGTTATCCCCCTGGCGGGGTGTGTTGCCGACTTCCGGCAGGTAGCAGGCGCAGGAGAAGGCATTTTCGTTTTTAAGCCCCAATGCCTGAAGCTGGCGTTCGTATTCTTCCTGCTTGCCAAAGATCAGTTTGAAGCTCAGGCGGCGCAGAAGGCCGGGGTTGAGGTGCTCGAAGTCCATCGGGCGCGGGTCAACGGTGAAAGGCTGCTGTGTCTTGAGTCCGGCGTCGATCAGCTCCTGCATCATTTCAAAATACGGCTTGATGGTGTTGGCTCCGAAGGAGGTCACCAGATGCGGCGAGCCTTGAATGGGGACCAGCTTTTCCGCGCCGAATGCTTCGCCGTACATGACCACGGACTGCATCACTTTGCGGAGGGTCTCTCCCTGCTCGCCCCGCAGAATGGATTCTTCTTCGGGTAAGAGTGTCATCTTATATTCTTGCATGGTTTTATTCCTGTTTTGTATCCCTGCGATTGGCAATGTTGAACCCCTCAGGGTTTTGGGCCTCGATTGCCTTTGACAGTGGAATCCCATAAATTGATTCGGTGCCCCCTGGTACGGTTCAGATGGTGCGCCCGATGGCAAAACCGGCTTTGACGGCTTCGAAAACCCGTCCGGTGCGGAAACCATCGCCGATCAACTGGACTTGCGGCGCGGCGTTTTCCGACACACAGGCGTCATACAGGGCCGTGTTGGGGCGGAGTCCGATTGCCAGCACGACCAGGTCGGCTGCCACGGTCTCGTCCTGGATTTCTTCCACAATTGGTTTGGCGAGCGGGTTGTGGATGTTATCCGGCAGGACAGGCGACCAGGTGATGAAGGGGCTCGGCACGGTCGGGGAAACGTTGCGCGCCAGGACGGCCTGGTGGTCCTGCACGGATTTCAGGGTTGTGCAGTTGAGCACCTTTACATTGAGCTTCTCCATCTCGTGGATCAGATGGCCGCGGTTCGCGGTGCACAGGGGCTTCATCAGCTCGGGGAGCATCTCGACCAGGGTCACTTCCTTGCCGTGTTCCGAGGCCAGCCAGTGGGCGCATTCGCAGCCCACCGCGCCGCCGCCGATCACGACTACCTTTTGAGCGTCCTTCATGCGGGCCGGGCTGCGGAACAGGTCCACCGCCTGGATGACATTATCCTGATCCAGACCGGGGATGGGCGGCGTAATGGGCGTTCCGCCGGAGCAGAACAATATGGCGTCAAAACCGCCCTTGAGCTCTTCCAGGGTGATCTGGGTGTTGAGGACAATGCTCAGGTCGTGTTCTTTCCGGCATTCTTCCACCTGGTTTTCCAGATAAGCGAGGTAGTTCGCGACCTCATACTTGGTTTTGGGGACCGAACCGGGCACCAGCATACCGCCGATGCGGTTGTGCCGCTCGAAAACCTGCACCTTGTGGCCGCGGCGTGCGGCGGTCAGGGCGGACATGATCCCGGCGGGCCCGGCACCGACCACAGCGATCTTTTTCGGTTGAGGCGCCGGGGAAAGCTCGCGCGGCAGCACGTCCTCGAAGCCGGTGAAGGGGTTGACGGCGCACTGCGGGTGGCCGCCGTTGACAAACTCGTTGATGCAGGCTTCCTGGTCTCCGATGCAGGGGCGGATCGATTCCACCCGCCCGGCGTAAGCCTTGTTTGGCCATTCCGGGTCGGCCAGCAGCGGGCGGGCCAGCATGACCATGTCACATTCTTCATCCCGCAGGGCCTTCTCGGCCAGGTCGGGATAGCCCAGTTTGCCGACCGCTACCACAGGGACGGGCAGCCCGGCGTTGCTCCGGATGCCGCGTTCCTCAAAGAACTCCTTCACCAGCCGCGAAACCGCCAGGAAGCAGCCGGAGGGCATCGAGTTCGGGGGATGCGGCAGCCACCAGTTGTCGTAACTGCCGAGGTCCACATCGAAGATATCTACGCCGGCGCGGACCAGGTTCTCCATGTAATCCAATGTCTCGGGTACGGTGCGTTCTTCCTTGAACTTGCGCAGCGATTTGACACTGTCCATCCGTTCGCCATAGGTGGCGTTCAGCGCCAGGGAGAGGTCAATGCGGTACATGATGGGATAGCGCGGCCCAACCGCTTTGCGGATGGCTTTTACCAGATCAAGGCCAAAATTCTGCCAGTCCGCGAAGCGCCCCAGCAGCCGGCGGTTGAAAGCCGGATTGGTGAGCTGTTCAAGCAGATACCCTTCATGTCCGTGCAGATACACGCCGTCGATGGTAGCAGCTTTGGCGTCCGCCGCAGCCTGCGCACCATTTTTGATGATCCTGCGGAGCTGGCCGTCGGTCAGTGGGCGGCAGGGTACGTCCGGCAGGTAGAAGTTCGGGTTCCAGGAGGCCGAGACCGGCAAGGCATGTTTGGTGAGCAAACACTCCGGGGAGCCGACCCGTCCCAGGCCGGGGGTGAGCTGGATGAAGAAATGCGCCCCATAGGCATGGTCGGTGTCGGCCAGGTCGCGCCAGCCCGAAAATACGGTTCGTGAGCGGTCGATGCGCGGGAAATAGCTGCGGTCGCCGCGCTCGGTCACCGAGGGATCAATCCCCTGGCTGATGGGGATCAGGCCGGAGGTGATCAGCCCCGTACCGCCCCGGGCACGCTCCGTGAAGTACTGGATCATTTTGTTGGCCGGGCGGCCCATTTCTTCCGCCATCGAGATGTTGCCCATAGGCCCCATCACGATTCGGTTTTTGACCTTGATGCTGTTGATCTGGATCGGAGAGAACAATTCCCTGTAGGGGTAGTACTCCCGCGTCATCCGGGCCAGCTTAAAGCGTTCTTCATCCTCAAACCAGCCCGGTAAGTCTGCCAGCAGGTCCTGGACAAAGGTCTCTGTGTTGGTTTTCATTTCGTATCCTTTTGTAAGGGTATGTGAATTTGCGGGGGATTTCCCCCCTCCACCATTGTATGCTTGGAGGGGTGGATGTTCCAGAACAAAAGGACAGGTGTTTTGTGTGATAAATGTCACAATCAAGGTTGCGCCGGGATTGCAGACTGTCCACATGAGTGTGGCAGTGTCCGGTTGATTTGCTACAATGAAAGTATCCTGAAATCGGGACCCATTTTTCGAATAAAAACCGGATGAATTTCGTTAACTCTATAGAAAGGATAAAGCGTTGAAGGCAGTGATGACAGCGGATCAGCAGGAACTTGACTGGGTGCGAAAAGCCCAGCAGGGAGACCGTCAGGCGTTTGGCGCGCTGGTTCGCAGCCACCGGCAGGGCGTGGTCAATGTGGTGTACCGCATGTGCGGGGATGCCCACCTCGCGGAGGACGCGGCTCAGATGGCTTTTTTAAAAGCCTGGCAGCATCTTGCCCGCCTGCGTCCAGGGACTTCCTTCCGCAACTGGGTATACCGCATCGCGACCAACTCCGCACTGGATGACCTGAGGCGCGAGCGGGAAACCCTGGATCCGGAGGAGCTTAACCTTCCGGCGCCCGGCGCGGCGCTGGAAGAGCAGATGGAACAGGGCGAACGCGCTGAACGGGTCCGCCGGGCCGTATTGGCCCTGCCGGAGGCCAGCCGGGTAGTGCTGGTGCTGCGGGAGTACGAAGGCTTATCCTATCAGGAGATTGCCGGTACGCTCAGCATCCCGTTGGGGACGGTGATGTCCCGCCTGAGCTACGCCCGCAAACGCTTGCTGGAGATGCTGTCCGAGGAGATCCAACTGGCGCAGGAGGAATCATGAACGAACACATCCAACAGTGGCTGGGAGCCTATCATGACCGAGAACTGCACGGTAAGCAGCTGGAACGGGTGGAAGCCCACCTGGCCCGCTGTGCGGCCTGCCGGGCCGAACTGGCCCAACTCGAATCGCTTTCTTCCCTGCTGACCGAAAGCCCGGCACCGGCCGGGTTGAAGCCTGCGGCGCAATTTGAAGCGGAAGTCCGTATGCGGATCCCGGACCGGCCGGAACCGATCTGGTGGGGTAAAGTCCTGCGGGCGGCCTGGTATCTGACCCCTGTGGCACTGCTGGGCGCACTGGTTTTCCTGCTGACAACCAACCTGGTGGCCTGGCTGGTGCTGGTTGTGCTGCGGCTGGCTCCAAACAGCGCACTGGCCGGTCTGTTTGCCCTCCCGGCCTGGAGTCTGCCGGCTGCCGGTCCATTGGAGCTGGATGTTGAAGCGATTGGACGGGCGCTGGTGTGCGGCCTGACGGGAATCTGCCCGCTGGGTTTGGGCGGAATCGGCGAAGTGCTGATCCTCCTGACGGTGAGCGCGCTTTATCTGAGCTGGCTGGCGACCTGGGTGGCGCGGCAGCGCCACCATCAAAAATTAGAAACCATTACCGCGCGTTCACGCGGTTGGATGCAAAAGGAGTAGAAAAATGGATCACATTAATATTTTAAAACGAGCCTGGAATATTCTGTGGCGCTATCGCGCGCTGTGGATCTTCGGGATTATTCTGGCGCTTACCGCGACAGGCGGCAGTGGAGGCGGTGGCAGTTCACATTCCGGCAGCGGCGGCGGCGGCGCGCCGAGTTCCCTGTTCAATGAATTCGACCAATTGCCGGGGGGGATGCGCCAGGGTTTTGAATCGTTTGGTAAGGGGATTGAACGGTTGGTGGAATCCGGACCGGCAGAGTTTGCTGCCAGAACGTTCCCGCTGATCATTGCACTGTTGTGTCTGGGATTGATCCTGTTTGTTATCTCCCGGATCGCGCGCTGGGTCAGTGAGGTCTCCCTGATCCGGATGGTGGACCACACGGAAGAGACCGGCGAACAGCTCAAGTTCAAAGAGGGCTTCCATCTGGGTTGGTCGCGGGCAGCCTGGCGGTTGTTTTTGACCAACCTGGTGATCGCCGTCCCGATGGTGGTTGGGTCGATCCTGCTGATCTTGATCTCCGCAGTCCCTGCGCTGCTGTTCATCAATAACTTCGAGTCCACGGCCGGAATTATCTCGATCATTGCCACGATCGGCCTGTTCTTCCTGTCGATGATGGTCATTATCCTGGTCTCCGTGGCGGTCAGTGTTCTGGAACGCTTCTTCTGGCGGACCTGCGCGCTGGAGGATAAAAGTGTGATCGAGTCCATCCGGGAAGGTTACGGGATGGTGCGGCACAATCTGAAAGACGTGGGCATCATGTGGTTGATCATGGTGGGCGTCCAGATTGGCTATGCTATTCTCACGATCCCGGTAGGACTCCTGCTGCTGGCCATAGGGGCGTTGCTGGGCGGAGGGGCAGGTTTGACGGTTGGGGCGCTGACGAGAGTGTTTTCCACCGGCGCAATCCCGTGGATTACCGGCGGGGTGGTTGGCCTGCCGATCTTCATCCTGGTGATAGGGCTGCCGATGCTGTTCGTGAGCGGCTTGAAAGAGACTTATGTCTCAAGCGTGTGGACGCTGACCTACCGCGAGCTGCGCTCCGGGGAAACGCTGAATGCAGTGGAAGCCCCCGAACTGCCGGAACCGGATGCGGAAGCGGTTGACCTGCCGGAGCCGGACGCAGAAGCAGGCGCATAAAATCTGATAAAATAAATGCCCGCGTTATGCAGGGGTAGTCGTTGAAACATCGCCGGAGACGGAATTTTCCCGCCTCCGGCATTTTCTTTTTAAAAGGAAGTTCAGGGAGTGTTAAAGCTGGCCGAGATGTTCTTCCAGCAGAGCCAGGGCTTCCGGCAGGTTCCTGCGTCCGAAGCCCAACCGGAAGTTCTGACCGGTATAATCAAACACGCCGGCAGGCACCAGCATGACGCCTTTCTTTTCGACCAGACCGGTGCAAAAGGCCTCGACCCCCTGGGCACCGAGGTATTCGGGGAAGGCAATTGTCCCGGCTTTGGGACGCGCCCAGCGGAAGGTCTGTGCGTGTTGGGCAAAGAAGTTATCCAGCACATTCAGGTTGGTGCCGATGATCTCCAGATTGCGCCGGAGGACTTGTTCCCGGGCGCGCAGAGCGGCCAGGGCCAGAATCTCACTGGGCGCGCTGGAGCAGATGGTGGTGTAGTCCTTGAAACTGGCAAGCTGTGCCATTACCTCCTGGTTGCGCGTTGCCAGCCAGCCAATGCGCAAGCCCGGCAGGGCAAAAGATTTGGAAACGCCGAACAGGGAGACCGCGTTGGGGTACAGGTCACTGGCGGAGGGCAGGCGGTCGCGCGGGTCGTATTCCAGGAAGCGGTACATCTCGTCCGAGAAGACATACAGTCCGCGGTCTTCGGCCAACGCCAGGATGCGGCGGTATTCTTCTGCAGTCGGCAGGGCGCCGGTGGGGTTGTGGGGGAAGTTGAAAACCAGCAGCCGGGTATCCTCCCGCACCAGGTTTTCCAGGTCATTAACGTCGAAAACCACCCGGCTTTCCTGCATTCGCGGCATCCAGCGCGAGACGGAGCAGCCCAGGGATTCGGCGAGCTGGTACAGGGACTGGTAGCCGGGGAAGGTGGCAATAACATGGTCGCCGGGGTTGAGCAGGACGTTCATGGCGATGAAGATGCCCTCTTCGGGGGTCAGGATGAGGAGGTCCTCCGGGGTGATGTGTTCGTATAGGGCGGCGGCTTCCTCGCGCAGGGCCGGCAGGCCGCGGGATTCGGTGTAGCCCAGCCACAGGTTATCCCACAGCTTGCGGGTTTCCGGGCCGGCCAGCGCCAGCAGCTCTTTCAGGGTGAAAGGCTCACAGTCGGAGGGGCTGAGGAGGTAAGGCGCGCTGAATTCGTATTGGGCAAAGTAGCGTTCAAGCTTGAAGGGCTGAATCTTCATGGGGCCTCCACGGGGGGTAGAATTTTGAGGATTGTACCACGGCATGGGCGTTCGGCGTCTCGAAATGACATGGAAGGAGCGCTGTGAGAAATTCTTTGTCTCACGCCAAGACGCCAAGGCCGCAAAGAAATTCTTTTTTTGCTTGCAACAACTTCGGTTGACGGGAGGTTGCCACGCTGCCAGGAAAAACACCTGGCTGTTTACAACAATATAAAAAGAGCCGTGGTAATTTCTATTTAGCAGCAGCGATATAGCAAACCCTGCAGCGCGCCTGAGTTGTTGGGCTGAGGTGGAGGGTGCTTTTGATGTTGTTAAATGGTTTGTGCTTCAATCCATTCTACTGCTATGTTAGAGGCAGGAATTCAGGCAGGGGGAGACGATGATTGAAGGGATATCCGAGATAAATGAGGGGAAAGGGGAACCCGACTTCTTCGAAAAGCCTGGTTCCCTCGTTGTAAAACGGATCAGATAGTCTGATTCAATCACTTTTGTTTAAAAATCAGCCAGGCCGTCAGCAGGAGGCCAGCCAGCACACCGAGTATTATGATGATGGTGGAGGCCGGGATAGCCCGCGTCATGTTATCCGAAAGAGGGATGCTTTCAGTTGTTCCATCTTGCTGCTCGATCCGCAGGGCGTGAGGCGGGCCCTGTCCACTCAACCGCAGGGTGTACACTTCACCAGTTTTTATCTTGAGGGTATGCCTGGCGGCGGGTGTTTGCTGGCTTGCAACTTCCAGGATGAATGCGGCATCAGGACCGCTATTTTCCAGGATGATGGAATCGCCGCGCAATTCAGCTTTGAATTGTTCCGGTGCCGCAGAGTCCACGCTCATCACGGTCAGCTGGTAATCTCCCAGGTTGGTCTGGAACACAGGCTGCACTGGAGACTCGGTGGCAGTGGCTGTGGGTTTGGTTTGGGTAGTGGTGGGCCTGGCGGTAGGTGTGGCAGACGCATTTTCAGTTGGTTCGGCGGTGGGTGCGAGAGCCTGTAGTGCGGAAGATTCCGCAGCAGTCCCGGCTTGCTGGAATTCGCTGGCCTCCGGTTCAGACTTCTCCAGAAGATCCGGACGTTTTTCTATAACCAGCGGGAAGAACAAGTAAGAAGCGTCGTTTTCAACCTGTGTGGTGGTTTCAAAGGTGCCATCACCATTCTGATCCATCTGGACGGTCATGGCCTCCGGGCCGAACCAGCTGGCGGTGTCGTAGGCGTGGGCCGCATTGGGTGGGATTTCCACTGAACGGTTGACAAAGAATTGGTAGCCATTCTTACCAACAAGAGTCACCCGCGGCTGGTAATTGCCGGAAGCCCCGCTGCCGTTCTCGTAAACCATCATTCCGGTGTCCGCGTTCGCGGAGAGCGAGACGGCCGCGCCACTGCCCACCTCAGCCCCGGTTACGGAAAAGGAGGTGCTGTGCTCCGTTCCATCCAGCGCCAGGGAAAGGGCTGCTTCGGATTGGTTTTCTCCTGCCAGCAACTCGATCTGCGAGCCGTCCGCAGCGACAGCAATCTGGCTCTCTCCGCCGGGTGAGACAGACAGGGCATCCACCGAGATGGCAAACCCCGGCCCAAACTGGGTCAGCGAGGCGACTTCGGCTTCGGTCAGGTCCGTGCCGTCCAGGGTAATGGTGTAGGTGTCGTTGGTGGGCAATTGGAAATTCGATAATGAAGTTTCACTCCCTAATTCCGGAATGTTTTCATAGGCGTTGGGGATTTCATTGATAAAAACGCCGTTTTCATATCCAATTTTTTGGCCAAGGGAGTTTGTTATTAATAACTGGCTTTCTGCATTGGCAGAAAGAGCAATACTCTCTTGAGTCGCGCCCCAAGGCGCATCATAATATTCTCCGGTTTGTAACGGTTCCGGATTTTCGTTGACGCGGATTAGGTCTGATTCTCCAATCCATGATAAATTGTTGTAAGACCAAAGACCTTGATCCTCTGTGACATAAGAGAGCTTAATGAAAGCTTCAGAATCTGAAGTATCTTCCTCTTCATAAGGATGGTTATTATCATAAATCCAAATTCTATAGTAGTCCTCTTCTACTTGTTCAATCGCGTAAGGCGTGATCGCATGGCCTGCTCGTCTTCCATCTTCATTTTCATGGTATATTCCCAAATTCAATGGATCGGACGAAGCATATATTTTATTCAAGATATCTGTCAGGCTATCATCCAATCGGGATTGGATTCTCAAACTGTTAATTGGTTCAACACTCTGTACCACATGATAGGTGTCAATGTTTTGCCAAACTTTTTTAGATGGATCTAAATACCAGGTTTCATCTGAGCCGAATGTAGAAGGATCATCGGCCCCGGAGTAAAAGTTTGCACTGGTCGCAGCCATCCCATAACAATGCCCCCCCAGCATTTCAAGATTCTTTGCTATTTGCCAGAGCCGTGGAATTGTTCTTGGCATGCAGTAATCGTTGCTTACTATTTGACATACCGCATCATCCCCGAAAAGCTTACGCATGTCTTCAATATCCAGAACGCCGAGTTTTGACTGATTCTCAAATTTGTAACCATTGGGGTTTGGTCGGAAACCGGTATCGTATAAGGAAGGGACGTTTGAGAAACCGGATAAATCTCCAGAGCTGTTTTTTGTCCGAATCACAAAATAATGCTTGTCTCCTACAGGTAGGCCGGTTATGATAATCTCGTCCTGAACGCCAATAGAACCTGGTTTGGGTTCCCCAGGCAAGTCATTGGCGCTGTTCCACCAGGCTTCTTCGCCCCCCGCTTCGCTGACTGATTGGTCGTGGTATTTGATGACATAACTATCATATTTACTTGAACCAGGCACGTTGAAGTCAGGGGCAGTCCATTTAAGTACGATCTTTCCGAGCTTTTCATTAGGCTTAAATAGTGTTTTAAGATCATCTACTTTGGGCGGTAGTTTTATCTGCGTATCTGCCCAATCCGGGTCTTTTGCGTTGAGGAAGGCAATTACCGTCGGGTTGCTGGAATATAAGTGGTTGTAACCAATATCCAGACTGGTCAGGGTGTTCAGGTTTACAATGGTTGCAGGTACTTCTCTGCTTAGTTCATTGTGCTGCAATTTCAATGTTTCAATAACCGTGAAATTTCCAATGGATGCGGGGATTTCTCCACTAAGCTGGTTATTACTTAAATCCAGGATTTCCAGTTCGGTGATGTTCCCCAGACTGTCCGGGATGGCCCCGGACAACTGGTTATCGTTCAGATAAATCCAGAGGGTATCAATTGGTAAATCTCCAAGCGAGGTGGGGATAGAGCCGGTCAGGTTGTTGTTGCTGAGATCCAGGATTTGAAAATAAGCGCCGAAGTTGCCGAGCGCGGCTGGAATTTCACCACTCAACTGGTTGTTACTCAGGTCAATCCAGCGAACAATTGGCAGATCCCCCAATTCTTCCGGGATGCTGCCGGTCAGTTCATTGCCATAGAGGTAAAAGGCAAAAACCTCTGTCATGCTGCCGAGTTGTGGAGGAATTTCGCCGGTGAGGTGGTTGTTGTATAAGCCGAGGTAGCCTAATTCGGTCAGGTCGGTCAGCTGCGCGGGAATGGGGCCGGATAAATTATTGTTCATGAGGCCCAGGTGGCTGACGTGCCCATTGCTGCAGCTGATTCCAAACCACTCACAGGGGGTATTGCTTTGAAGCCAATTTGTGTTGTCCCGCCAATTTGAACCATTGGTAGTGTTGTACAGGGTCACCAGGGCTTCACATTCGCTTTGGGGAATGCCGGAGACAGTGGCACAGGATGTGAAAGGTAATTCCTGCTGTGTGGCTGCCCACCCCGAGTCTTTCTCGTTCAGGAAGGCGATTACCGTTGGGTTGCTGGAGGAGAGATTGTTGTAATTAATGTCGAGAAAAGTAAGTTGCGTCAGATAGGTGATCTCAAAAGGTACTTCACCGCTTAACTGATTCCATGCCAAGACTAGCTGGCCCAGGTTTGTAAGATTGCCAATTTCCGGAGGAATTGCGCCAGAAAGCCTATTTTGATAAAAAGAGAGATTTTGTAAATTCGCCAGATTTCCAATTTGGACTGGAATTGACCCGGTAAAATCATTGTAATTCATCCAGCAGCTTTCAAGATTGATCAGATTGCCAATTTCCGGGGGAATATTGCCTGTCAGTTGATTTTCATGTAATGCAAGAGTTTGTAGATTCAACAGATTTCCAATTTCAGGTGGTAATGTTCCGCTTAATTGATTTGCAGATAAGGATAATCTTTGCGAAGCCGTCAGATCACCTAGTTCAGGAGGAATAGATCCTGAAAGTTGATTGTCATGTAGATAAAGGTACTTGAGATTAGGAAGATTACCCAACTCCGTGGGTATCGAACCAGACAGCTGGTTATTATCTAATTCGAGATACAGTAAGTTTGTTAAATTTCCCAGTTCAGGGGGAATGTTTCCGGATAAAGAGTTATCCCGCAGTTCCAGCCAGGTTAAATTACTCAAGTTACCCAGTTCGGTGGGAATATCCCCGGAAATCAAGTTGGCGTTCACCCAGAGTCTTTCCAAATTCGATAAAGATCCGATTTCAGGGGGAATGCTTCCCTCAAATTGATTAAAGGATAAATATAATTCCTGTAAACTGGTCAAATTTCCGATTTGAGGTGGAATATTGCCACTTAGTTGATTGTATGTCAGTTCTAATCTTTCAAGGTTTTGCAAGCCCGTTATTTCAACAGGAATGGTTCCTGTCAATTGGTTGGAAAAGAATCTTAGATCTGTTAAATTCTGCAAATTACCTAGTTCAGATGGGATTGATCCGGTTAATTGATTGCTATTAAAACTCAGGTATTCAAGGTTTTGTAAAACACCTAATTCAGGCGGAACATTTCCAGAAAGCTGATTCTGGCTTAAATTCAAAAAGGATACATGACTCTGATAACAGGAAACACCGTACCAATCGCATGGAGCATCTGTCTGCAGCCAATTGGTATTGGTTGTCCAACTGCTCCCATTAGTGCTGTTGTACAGGGCTACCAGTGCATTGCATTCGCTCTCCGGGATCTGTGTTACGCTGGCGCATGAGGTGAAAGCACCCGCCGCGATTACTTGATCCTCTTGCACAATAGGGTCCGAGGCGATCGGAGAATGCTCTTGATTATCATTTGAACTCGAGGGTGAGTAGTAAGGTAGTGGTTCCGGTACGAAAGGTGGATCAGGTGGATTATCTTGAAATTGTTGACTGCTGGTGACAGCTTTGACGGGTTGAATGAAACTAAAAGAAAATATGACAAGAAACAAAAAGGGAAGAAAGCGTTTTCTGTTTAAGGTCATAAATTCCCCCTTTCATGATCGGCGAGAGTGGATTGACTTTTTCAGTTTATCAAATTCAGGTGCGCTTTTCAATAGGTGCCGGGCTGCTGCGGCAGGGCAGGTTGCGGCGATCTCTACCTTACAGCGGGGACTGAAGGATCCCTCTCCGGCCGGGAAGGCCGGCCATGTTAAAGGTGGTCGTACCGGTAAGGGGGGCAGAGATTCTTCACCCGTTGGGGTTCAGAATGATATTCGTGAGGTTGATCAGGATGGATGAGCTTCCCCAGAAAAACATCCGGGGGTTCACAACAGCACAAAAATGGGTTGGCATGATCCAAAAAACCTGTATGTTCCTGTGTCTGGCATCTTTTCGTTAAATGAAAGCTGCTTTACAAAACCCTATGATTTGTCTGCGCGTTATGGGCTTTCATATTAAAATATCCCTAACCAATATAAGAAGGAGAATCATTCCATGCCGGAAGCCATCTATCAATTCCCGCCGGGCTTTTTGTGGGGCACGGCGACCGCCTCTCATCAGGTGGAGGGACAGAATACGAACAACAACTGGTACGCCTGGGAGTGCGAGGAGGGGCGCATCCTGAACGGGGACAAATCGGGGCTGGCCTGCGATTGGTGGGGCGGCCGCTGGAAGGAAGACCTCGACCGGGCGCGCAGCACGGGCCAGAACGCCCACCGTATGTCGATTGAGTGGAGCCGGATTCAGCCTGCACCGGACCGTTGGGATGAGAACGCCCTGGACCATTACCGCGACATCATTCGCGGGATGACCGAGCGCAAGCTCAAACCGATGGTTACCCTGCACCACTTCACCGATCCGCTGTGGCTGACGGAGCGCGGCGCCTGGGAGGATGATGGTACGCCGGAGCTGTTCGTGCGCTACGTCAGTAAGGTGGTGGAGGCGCTCCAGGAGTATGTGGAGTTGTGGGTGACGATTAACGAGCCCAACGTGTACACTTACGGCGGGTATATGGACGGGGGCTTTCCGCCCGGTAAGAATGAGACGGGGACAGCCTTCATTGTGCTGAAGAACATGGTGCGCGGGCACGCACTGGCCTATAAAGCCATCCATGACCTCCAGCCCCAGGCCCAGGTGGGGATCGCGCCCAACTACCGCAGCTTTGCCCCGGCGCGCAGCTGGATGCTGCTGGATAAATGGATGGCCAATTTTCTCTCGCAATCTTACAATGATGCTTTCCCGCGGGCGCTGGTGGACGGTAAGCTGTCGTTCGCTTTCAATTCGGCACAAATTCCCGAGGCCAAAGGCACGATGGACTTCTTCGGGATCAATTACTACACCCGCGACCTGGTGAAGTTTGTCCTCTCGCCGGAAAAGCAGTTCAACGAGCGCTTTTTCCCGGAAGGGGTCGAGCTTTCCGACACCGGTTTCCTGGCGAATATCCCCGAGGGACTGTTCGAGGGGCTCAAATGGGCCCGGGGCTATGGGCTGCCGATCTATGTCGCCGAGAATGGGGTGGAGAATGTTAATGACGACCTGCGGCCGCGCTATCTGATCCAGCATATTCATCAGATGTGGCGGGCAGTGAACTTCAACTGGAATATCCAGGGCTATTTCGAGTGGTCGCTGGTGGATAATTTTGAGTGGGAACGCGGCTGGACCCAGCGCTTTGGCCTGTGGGGGCTGGATGTGGATTCGCAAATCCGCCTGCGCCGTACGAGTGTGGATATATACGAGCGTATCTGTAAGGAAAATGCGATTTCTTCCCGGTTGGTGGAGAAATACACGCCGGAAATCATGGATAAGTTGTTCCCCGGTTTCAAAGGATTCCGTGAAACGCCGTAATCTCGAATGCCAACCTGCCAAACAAGACATGGAATACCTGTCCGACCGGAATAGCGGTCCGGAGAGGAACCTTACGGCGCAGTTTCCCTGGTTTATGATCGTTCTGGCCCTGCTGCTGGCGGGGATGCTGACGGGATGCGGGCGGGCGGAGGGATTCTCCGACGGACTGGATACGCAGGTGGGCGTTCTGGGAACGGCTGTGGAAGAGCTGGTCCACCCTCCAACGGACACGCTGCTGCCGCCGACCGCCACACCAACCAATACTCCGATCCCCACTGCAACCTTCACACGCACCCCTTCGCCAACCCCCACTCCGGCGCCATTCAGTTTCGTGGTCATCGCCGACCAGCGCAGTTACGCCGGAAGCGGGGAGTTCGACAGTCCGAAGTATTTCCGAGGAGCCGTGGAAGCCATCGCCGAACAGGGCGGAGCGGCATTTATGATTGCTGCGGGTGACATGGACCCGCCCGGACGGACGCGGTGGACGGTTGACCAGGTGCTGGGGGAAGATTTTCCGATGTTCCCGGCGGTGGGCAACCACGAGGATTCGCGCAGTGTGATGAAGTACCTGCGGGCATACAACTACGACCCCAACGGTCCGGCCGAACCGAACCTGACGCGCAGCGGCCCCCCCTCCTGCCCGGAAACAATGTATTCCTTTGATTACCAGAATGCCCATTTCGCGGTGATCAACGAATATTGCAATAAAAAAACGGACATGTCCGGCGACGGGAACGGGAGAATCTCCAAAGTGGTGTACAACTGGCTGGCTGAAGACCTGGCAGCCACGGATAAACCGATCCTCTTTGTGGTCGGGCACGAACCGGCCTACCCACAGCCGGACGCTAAAACAAGCCGCATCCGGCACGTAGGGGAAAGTCTGGATAAGAACCCGGATCTGCGAGATGCTTTCTGGAAACTGTTGAAGAAGGAAAAAGTGACCGCCTATCTCTGCGGTCACACCCACAATTACAGCGTGGTGAAGATTGGAGGAGTCTGGCAGATCGATGCCGGGCATGCCCGTGGGCTAGGCGACCCGGAAGTGCCCAGCACATTCGTGATGATCCATGTCTATGGGGATGCCGTAGTTTATGAAACCTTCCGCGATAACGCCAAAGGCGGAGCCTACAAGCAGAGGGACAGCGGCGTGCTGGCCGGCGGAAGCAGCAGCGAATAACGGCTGCCTTGGGATACTCAGGATTACAAAGTGCCATTTCGTGGGGTGGTTTCTGTCCCGTGAAATGGCACCTTCGCTTGAAAAATGCAGTGTCGGCAAGTGAATCGGGTTTCAAAGCCTTTTGCCTGCCGGTTTCCGGCCTACAATCACATAGCGGTACACGATCAGAATTACACAGGTTTCAAACAACAAAACAATGAAGGGCATCCAGAAGCTGCTGTAATTCCATAAAGACAGGGGAACGGGATTGCCAATTCTGAAATTCAGATCGATGTAGGTGATTGCGCCAAAGTAGAACCCGGACAGGAGAAATTGAGGTAAAACGCTGAAGACCAGCCCCGAGATCCAGCCCAGAGCCTTACGAGCTTCTTTCATCATCAGCAGGCCGCCGACCGTTGTGGAGAATATGCCGACGAACCCCAACAGTACTTCCGGGATGGTGTACTGCACCAGATTGGAGCTGACGGAATAATCGTCGATCTGTGCCGAGAGATGCAATATCTGTAATGCCGCCAGCAGGAAACCGGCCAGGAAAATGGGTGTAAGCTCTTTGAGCGTTTTTTTCGGACGCAGGATTTTAAAGAAAAGAATGAGGATGAACAGGGCCAGAAAAAACAGTGAGATCGGGCTGTAAACCACGCCGATCACCACCCAGGTGTGGTCAAAAGCATCCGTGAGGAGGTTGTTCAGGCTCCACAGGAAGGGCGCTTTGGGAGAAAGTTCGATGCGGAATTCACCTCCCTGGTGGAAGAACAGGATGTATTTATCCATCCCCAGGTCCAGCGTCTGGAGGTTGTTGTTATAGAAGAGGTCGCTTTCTGCGGCGGAAGCCATCCCTTTGATTTTGAGGTATTCATAACCGGCGCCGTCTTCGAGGATCACGGGAAGGACACCCTGTTTTTCCGATTCGCCCAGAATGACGCGGCTCCCGTCTTCGGTCAGCGTGTCCGAGATAATCCGGTAGGGCATCTCTTTTGACAGGTAAACCCGCGGGTCGCCCAGCATGAAATATTGCGGCGTGTTAAAGACGGCTCTTGTGGTCATCTTATTCTGGATCTGCGTCATGACCCCGATGGGAAATCCCTCCCAGGTGTATACCCCCGGGACAAGTAAACCCTGCCGCATAAAAGTGCCTCCCGAGATCGGGCTGTGGAGATGTCCGATATAGACGGCTGCACCGTGATCCACAAAACCAAGCGCGATTGAGTCATCCCGCCAGGGCTGGAAAGACCCGCAGGCTGGGGAGTGAATCACGGCAGGTTTTAAGGCCGGCAAATCCTCTGCGTACAATTTGTCATTTTCGCCAAAATCCGGCGATTCGGTGTTCCAGTGCCATTTATTGGCTGCGACATGGCGCGCCCAGTAAAAATAATCCGCGTTCTGCAGGGTGTCGATTAAATTCTCTTTATTCAGTTCGATCTCTTGACCGGAATCCTCTCCGAGGTTAAAGATCAGAGGTTCGGAAATTCTCTGTCCTTCTTCGACATCGGTTCCCAGATAATTCCGGCCTTCCTGTGCCCTTTCCCTCCGCAGCCATAATTGTTCTGCCAGTTCCATTGTGCTGCCGGTGATAAACCCCAGGGCGGGGTAGTCGTCCCGGCTCTTAAAAGTATTCCCAATGTTTACCAATCGTTCTTCGGTCAGGTTCTCCGGAGCGGCGACAAAGAGAATGAATTTGGGGTTAAATTTCAGGGCCTGAGTAAAATCCGGAACCATCACAAGATTCTCGGATTGGGAAATGGTTTGAGCCAGTTCGTGATACGAGTCCGCGGGATCGGAGACAACCACCGTTTCTTCAATGGTTTCCCGGGGGGTGTCTTTGCTGCTGTTAAGGCTGTTTCGCCATGCCCAGGCGCTCAGATTGAACTCGCCCTGGGCCAGGGCTATCGCCTTTTGAAGTTCATACTGGCTGATCGTTTTGTCCATCGGCTCTCTGGGAGGAATATTACCGGTGTAGTAGCTCTGCAAAACCGGTAAGGCACGGCTATCGCCGATCTGACCCAATGCCCAGATGGCCTCGTTTCTGGTCCTGAAAGGATTGTTTGCATTCTCAAGAGTTGTGATCAAAGCTTCAACGCAGTCCCCGCCGTATGCTCCTTTTGCCTCCTGGCATTGGCGTTTGACATCATAACCGATTGCGGTGCAGATAATGACAAAAAACAACAGGAGGATGCTGATCCCAACAGCACCTGCATAAACGATGAGTTGTTTGAGATTTTTAATTTCCATCGGTTCCGTTTTCCGTCTCAGCTTCATCTATAAAAACATCTTCAATTTTAACGTTGAACAAACGGGCTATTTTGAAAGCCAGCCCCAGGGAAGGCAAATATTTATTCTTCTCAATGGCAACAATGGTTTGCCGGGTTACCCCAACCTGATCCGCCAGTTGTTCCTGGGTCAGTTCGTACATGGCGCGGAAAACCTTTAATTTATTCTTCATCGTCCTCCGCTCCATATTTTCTGTTGAAGAAATAATAGGAGATGGCGTAGAGGACAATTAAAAATAAAGTCAGGTAGGCCAGCACAATCCCCAGAAATTCCAGATAATAGAGTTCGTTCCGGGCAAGCAGGAGGAGCACCAGCGCACCCAACCCGATGGTCGGGGTAAAAATGCTATAAAGCATCTGGGCTGCTTTCTCACAGACGATTTTCTCTCGCTCATCCAGAATGATACCGGCCTGTGAACGGACCATTGCCATAAACAACATGCCCGTCAGCATTCCCGCAATGGCCAGCGCATAGGCGTTGCGAATTACCGCGATGATGACCATTGCAGCAACAAAAAGGGTGATCGCCACCCGGAGCTGGTTATATTTCTTTCTATTCATGAATATAATGTAATATAAATTTGTCTTTATGTCAAGTTTTATTTACATTTAAGGGGCCGCACGGTTATACCCCGGGAGGTATAGTTTTTATCCCCGGGGTATAATTTTGTTAATTCTGTGCTCAGCCAGAGCAGGGATGAAATCCCCCTTATTTTGACTCTGAGTAGTGACCGGAGGTTAAACGCCGTGGCCCAACATCGAATTGCTATTCTCACCGACAGCACCTGTGATATTCCGGAAGAACTGCTCCGGCAGTATGAGATCCGGGTGATCCCCACCTATATTATCTTTGGAGAAGAATCCCTGCGCGACGGAGTGGATATTCAGCCAGCCGAGTTTTATGAGCGGCTGAAAACGGATCCGAACCATCCTAAAACCTCACAGCCCACCCCGCGGGATTTTCTGGCAGGCTATGAGGCTGCCCGGCAGGACGGCGCCGAAGAGATTGCCGTGTTTACCGTCAGCGGCAGTGTCAGCGGTACGTATAACTCGGCTGTGCAGGCCGGGGAGATGATTGACATCCCGGTCCGGGTGCACGATTCAAAATTCACTTCGATGGCCCTGGGCTGGCAGGTCCTGGCTGCGGCGCGGGAACGGGCGACCGGCGGCGTAATGCAGACCATGCTTTCGGCGGCGGAGAAAGTGCGGGAAAGAGTGCGGCTATTTGTCACCGCGGACACCGTCAAATACCTTTATCTGGGGGGGAGGGTCAGTGCCACGACCCATTTGATCGGCAGCCTGTTGAACATCAAGCCGCTGATCTATTTCAGTCTGGAAGACGGCGAAGCGCACGCCGGAATCCCTTCACGAACGCGTAAAAAGGGCCTCCAGGCCATTTACGATAATTTCTTCAGGGAAGTAGACCCGTTCAAGAAACTCCGGGTGGCGGTGATGCATTCCGGCGCGCTGGAGGAGGCAAAGGTGCTGGCGGAGCGCATCCGGCAGGAATTCTCGCCGGTGGAATTGATGATCCGCTTCGCTGCCCCGGTGCTGGGGGTGCACGCAGGCCCGCAGGCCGTGGCGTTATGCGGGTATTCCGAGGAGTAAAATAAATTTTACAGGCGATTGGAATGAAAAAAACCTGACTGTTCTCATAAATGTTTCAAGACAGTCAGGTTTTGATGTACAGAAATGAGGCGCACTTGCTGAGAAGCCTCATTTCAGCGAGATTAGACCACGGGTCAATTCAGTTCAGATCGATGAATACAACATTCCTCTTGGTAACATCGGACTTGTTTACCCGGGCAGGAGTGATCCAAACCGGGTTTCCTTCCGACTTATAAAAGAGGTGCCACCTTAACTGTTTACAGGCAGGCGATCCATCCAACCTTTGCAGGCTTCGATGAAGTCAGCGGCCTCTTTGGCATATTTTTTAAGAAGCTCGGAGATTCTATTATCCCGCGGTATTCTTGACCGTCTCATAGATCTCGTAGGCTTTCTCCGGTGTTTCATTCCCGTGCACGATTGCCTTGATGGCCTTCATCATCCCAATCGGTGAATCGGATTGGAAGATATTCCGTCCCATATCCACACCGGCAGCACCCTGATCAATGGCTTTGTATGCCATCTTGAGCGCATCCAGTTCCGGCTGCTTTTTTCCTCCGGCAATCACGATGGGCACAGGACAGGCTGATGTCACCGTCTTGAAACCTTCATCTACGTAATACGTCTTGACATATTGAGCGCCCATCTCCGCACAAATGCGGGTGGCGAGGCGGAAGTATTTGGCATCCCGTTTCATGTCCTTGCCCACTGCGGTAACTGCCATTGTGGGAATCCCGTAACGCAGCCCTGCATCTACCAGCCGGGTCATGTTCACGATTGAGCGGGATTCGAACTCCCCTCCAACGAAGACCTGGATGGCTGTGGCGCATACTCCCAGCCGAATGCAATCTTCCATATCCATCGCAATCTGCTCATCGGATAACTCTTTAAGAATGCTCGGACCGCCGGATGCGCGAATTACCACCGGTAATGTAAAAGTGGGTGGAACCACTGTGCGCAGGATACCGCGGGTACACATGAGTACATCGGCTTCCGGTACCAAGGGCAAAATGCTCACATCGACCCGTTCCAACCCCGATGTTGGCCCCTGGAAATAGCCATGGTCGACGGCAAGCATTACGGTATGCCCGTCGATGGGATTAAAGATGCGAGCAAGGCGGTTCTTCATGCCCCAATCCAACTCAGAGGAACCTTTCAAGAAAAACAACTTCCCCTGCTGGGGAATATCCTCGTAATAGTTTTTACCTTCATGATCTGCTTCAGGCATAAGTTTTTACTCCTATAGATTTGCACGTCAAATTTTACTGACCGCACCTTACGGTTTTTACTTTATTTTTCTGTGTCAATCAGATATTTGAAATCTTCCAGGGTCAATCCATTCGCCTCAAGTTCATCCAGGATCAATTCAGTAGCCCATCGCGCTCCATCCCCTACTGCGGCACAGCAACCATCTTCGCGTTCGTGAGCTCCGGCGTCCCTAAATGCTTGTTTTTCTTCATCATTGCGCAGGTTGAACGAACGACCATAGATCTTTTTATGGATATCTCCACAAATCACTGTTCCGTATTTCTCCATGAATTTATCATGCAATGCGGCAGCCATCCGGAATGAAACATATTTATCTTGCCGGCCCTTTTTGGTGGCTTCTTCTTCACGAGTGCGACCGAAGAACATGCTCATGGAAATAATCCCTCCGGAAACTCCACCGCAGTTGCCGTCAATACATTCACCAGCTCCTCCGGCCAAACCGCTGGCCGACTTGTAAACAATATCATTCTTAATACCCAGTGCGTCCTGAACTGCAGCAATAGTACATTGGGCACAACCGCGAACATCGTGTTCTCCCTTAAACCCCAATTGATACGCTTTCTCTGAAATTTCCTCTTTGTTCATTTTTGTCTCCACACTAATATATTTAAATATGCTAAGAATCGGCTCGCCAATTCTTGGCATGTTTATTTGTACGTAGAACCACCATCAACAATAATCTGCTGTCCGGTAATATAACCGGCATATTCCGACGCAAGAAACAGAACCACATGGGCCACGTCTTCAGGTGTACCAAAACGCCCAACAGGAATTCGCTGTAAATATTTATTGCGTTTTTCAACATCTGGTTCTCTGTCCTTCAACAGATCGGTCTCAATGAGAGCCGGCAGTACCGCGTTGACCGTGATTCCTTTGGGTGCCAACTCCTTTGACAGCGCTCTTACCAATCCGTTGACACCGGCTTTAGCAGCTGAGTAGGCAACCGAGCCGCCGCCACCTGTTATTGACCCTGCGGATCCGATAAAGATGATCCTGCCCGCGCCTTGAGCGATCATGTGCTGGCTGGCGGCCTGAGAAACAAAGAAAGCGCCGCTGAGGTTTATTCCAATCCCGTCATTCCATAAATCCGGCGTAAGGTCTTGAACGGATGCCGGTTTGGTGAACCCGGCGCTGTTAACCAAGATATCCACCCCCCCGAAGCGTTCCAGCGTTTTCGCAACCAACTTATCCATTTCCTGGGGAGAAGCAACATTTGCACTAAAGGAATCGACAACGCCGCCGACAGCCCGGATCTCCTGCATGACCTGCTTCAGCCCCTCAATGTCTTTTTCAACCGGCAGATAGTCAATCATTACATTTGCCCCGCTGGAGGCAAATAAAAAAGCAATGGCTGCCCCGATGCCGCGGCTGCCGCCGGTAACGATAATCGTTTTACCTTTAAAATCTAAATTCATGAACATTTCTCCTTTTTTGTCTACTCTTTTTCGTCATGATTGACGATGATAAGCTCCATCCCGCGATCCAAGAAAATCTGGCGGTACTCCTCAGGAATGCCATCGTCAGTAATGATTGTGTCAATGTCATCAAGTTCGGCAAAATTGGTGACACTAATTTTGCCAAACTTCGTTGAGTCGGCGACCAGGATGATCTGCTTGGCTGAACGGATCATCTCACGCTTGATGATCGCCTCGTAGTCAAAAAAGGTAGTCAGGCCCATTTTAGGATCGAAACCGCCGGTAGAAATAAAAGCCTTATCCGCGCGGGTGTTTCGAATTAATGCGTAGTTTTCTGCGCTGTGGAAAATATTCGAATCCCTGTGGAATAAACCACCCAAAAGGATCAAATTCGCATTGCTGCGCAGATAGAACTCCAAAGCATTTGTAAAGGTGTAACAAAGGACGGTGATCGGAAGATCCGGTTTTATATTCTTGGCAACAAATGGTGTTGTTGTGCCAGAATCCAGAAAAATCGTCTCATGGGGTTGAACCAGGGAAGCTGCCTTAACCCCGATCAGGTTTTTCTCGCGAGTGTTCTTTGTTTTTTGTTCTCCAAGTATGTAGGGATAGCCTGCGCTTGTATTTGGGTCTACAAGCACAGCTCCACCATGGGTTCTATTGATAACCCCCTGCTGCTCAAGGATCTCCAGGTCACGCCGGATTGTCATTTGTGAGACGTGCATCATTTCAGAGATTTCTTTGACCGAGATCTCATTTGTCTGGTGGAGAATATACGTAAGTGCACTGATTCGTTTTTTTCGTTTAAAAGACATAAAAGCACTCTATTGTTCCATAAATATCACATAATTTTAAATTATTGTTCGATTTGTGCTGTTTACAGGGAGATAATAACATAAATCGCACAATATGTCAATTAATTATGTTGACAGAAAGGGCATTGGTGCTATAATGGGGGCGATAACATTCAATAAATGATTTTTAAGGAGGCGAATCGAACAATTTAATGGACAAATTGTGCTAACGGGGAATTAGTGCAATGTATTAACAGGGAAGATCAGTGCAACAATGAATTTGATAACGTTCAACAAACTAATAAAGGAGATCCGTTATGGATTCAGTAAAGGCTTTCATTGATAGTGTATTTGCTATTGGACCAGCTGTTGTTATGCCAATAATTTTATTCATTTTGGCATTAATTTTTCGACAGAAAGTAAGTCGAAGTGCTAAAGGTGCCCTAACCGTAGGTATTGGGTTCATTGGTATTTCAGCTGTCCTGGGGGCTGTATTTGGTGTCGTAGGACCCGTCGTTCAAAAAATGACGGAAGTGTTCGGTTTAAGTTTGTCCGGATTGGATGTGGGATGGCCTGTTGCAGCTTCGATTGTTTGGGGTGTTACATTTTCAGCAGCCATCATTCCTATCGCGTTTCTTGTCAATATCGGGATGTTGTTACTTAACCTGACACAAACCTTTGATGCAGATGTTTGGAACTATAAATACTGGGCTTTTGCGGCGGTTATAGTCTATATATGGACTAAAAACATGATATTGGCCTGGGCAGTCGCCATCATTCTGGAGATCGTAGTTTTGAAATTAGCCGACTGGATGGCCCCTCTCAGTCAATCCTATTTTGGTATACCCGGAACAACCTTACCGCACATTGAGACCGTTAACTGGGCTCCAATCAATCTCGCGGCAGAAAAACTTATCTTTTCCCGTATTCCTGCCCTGAACCGGGCAAAAGCTGATCCCGAAACACTTCGCCAGAAATTGGGCGTTTGGGGTGAGCCAATTATGTTGGGGTTTTACATCGGGATTATTCTTGGTATTCTGGGCAGACAGAGTGTCGTTCAGATCTTCACGACCGGAGTGTATCTGGCAGGCCTCATGTTCCTGCAGGGTCGTATGATTGGTATTCTGATGGAAGGTTTGATGCCAATTATTAATGGCGTTCAAGAGACATTCTCCAAGATCAAGAGATTTGAAGGCAAGGAGATATTCATCGGCATCGATGCAGGCCCTATTGGTCTTGCTGACCCAACCTCTATTTTAGTTGGATATCTGCTTCTGCCCGTTGTTCTGCTTCTGGGATTCTTACCGGGAAATAAAATATTGCCGTTGGCTGACCTGGCAATCCTGCCGATTTTTGTTATGTTTGCGGCTGCTGCCTCACGCGGGAACTTTATTAAGACCATATTCAATGGATTGATCTCGCTCGCGGGTATTCTTTATATGACCAATGCTTTTGCACTGCCGCTTACAGAAGCAGCTAAACTGGCTAATTACGCAATTCCTGCCGGGATATTGTTGGTCTCGTCACTTGATCTGGGTTCAAACATCCTCATTTTCATTTTAGTCATGCCCATTATCGCCTTCGCTACCGGCAATCCAGCAGGAGCCATCGTTCCCTTGATCTTTGGTGTTATCTATGTTGTGGCCTGGTTATATGCAAAGGATCAACCCGTAAAATTAGCGAATCAGATCCGTGAAAATGAGGAAGAAGACGCACAATTTGAAGATGCTGTTGCTGCTGCATAACAGGGAGCAAAATGCGAGATAGAGAATTCATCGTTTCATTTTCTTATGATCCCTTGCGGAATAAGGGTGGGTTGGATAAGGTTGACAAAGGATTCCAGGAATTAGGGTATGCACCCATTCCGACTGAAGTACCGAACGAAAAATGCTTTGAGAAGGGCAACAAAATCGCAACGTACTTAGGATTAATAAATTGGAATCTGATTTATCGCAAGGTGGTCGTTGGATTAACGGATGATGAAAAGAAAATCTTAATACATTATCACTTCTCATGGTTAACGAATATCGGAGTTCTTATCAAGGCTTCAGCACCTGAATTGCAGTCTCTGGAAAAGAAACTCGGACTAAAAAAAATCAAAGTTGAACGTTATCGCTAATCAAACCCCTGGGAAGGGTGATATGAGCCTTTCCCAGGGTGATTTGTTGCGAAGGATTAAGAATGTTTGACGAAAACAAATATCGACAAAAGTTTTGCAGGAATTCCAGAATCATCCGAAGACTTGGTAAGAGAAACAGTCGAACCTACTAAATGAGTGTATGAAAGGAGAATCATGGCTAAAAAGTATTTTATATATGTCGCCTGTGGAAGTGCTGCGGCTACCTCGAATCTGGTCAGATCAAGGTTGCTTGACATCCTGGAGAAAGAGAAGATAAACGCTGCGGTTGAGGTTACAAGGATTTCTGAATTGGCCAACCTGGTGGCCAGTCGAAAACCTGACCTGGTTATTATCACCGCTGGATCTGTAACAAACACAGGGCTTCCAAGCGGTTTACCGGTTTTGTCGGGATTACCTTTGATGACTCTGTTTGGGGTAAATGAATTTACGAATAAGCTTAAGGAAGCTCTTCTTAAAGGTGGTTCTTAATGGAATTGAGATCTTTTACTGTTAAAGGCCCGCGAGAGGCTGCCCTTTCTTATATTGCCGATAAATTGACCGAGCTCGGATATGTCAAGGAAGATTATAAGCAGTCTTTGCTTGAGCGGGAAAAGGTTTTTCCTACTGGTATTTATCTGCCCGATTCAATCAATGTTGCAATTCCTCATACAGAGACATACCTGGTAAATCAAGATCTATTTGTGATTGGGATTCCTGAAAAGCCAATCCTATTCAATCAAATAGATGAACCGGAAGAAGAATTGTTGGTAGATATGATTTTCCTGTTTGCGATAAAGAATCCAAATGAATATTTATCGGTCCTCGCCTCATTAACCGAGAATCTTTCGAATGATGAGTTTTTAGGATATTTAAAGCATCGGGACCTGGAGAATATTGAAAAATTCTTAAAATTACACGTATTAAATTGAGTTTTCGTCAATAACTGCAAACAACGAATAGAAATTTATGAAGCCCCTCTGTGGGGATGATTGAAAGAATATCTATTGGGAAGCAATTGGCTGGATCGGGTTAACTATCTTACAAGTTTATGTTCTTGACGTTAAACTTCGGTTATCAATAGAACCTTATAAAAATGGAATTGTTGGAAAGGGCATCCCCTGTAAAAGAAATGCGAATCCAACAATTCCAAAAAGCAGTATACCAAAGTATTCTAAAACGCGTCGATGCAATTTTGGGTTTAGTTGATACGTTGACGGCTGCTGGTCATGTCGATTCTCCAGCAGCTTTGAGTGAATAAGCCTCGTTTTGGCGAAAATTAAGCTCTATCTTCGACACGCTGCAATAGAGTGGGTTCAACTTTGTCCGATTACTCCAGACACTCTATAAGTACCAGCCAGGCAACAGCAAACAGATCGTAGAGCATGAAATGTACGCCCTGGACTGCACCCCCAATGAACGTTCGGAAGCTGTGACCCTGGAAGACGGCGAAGTGCATGCCGGAATCCCTTCACGCACGCGTAAAAAGAGCCTCCAGGCCGTTTACGATAATTTCTTCAGAGAAGTGGAGCCCTTGAAGAAGCTCCGGGTGGTCGTAATGCACTCCGGTGCGCTGGAGGAGCGCATCCGGCAGGGATTCTCGCCGGTGGAGCTGATGGCCCAATTTGCGGCACACGGGCCCGCAGACCGCAGCGCTATGCGGGTATTCCGGGGATTAATGGCAGGGCATCTCTCGGCGGATCGCTGCAGCAGAAACGGGCTAAGACCCCGCAGATATGTTCAAATAGCTTTTCAGATCTTTCCAGACCCTGTATTCACCCGGATACCAGCCCGCCAGCAGGTCCGGGGTGCCATCGCCATCCAGATCGCCCAGGGCAAAGGCGCGCGCTTTTGAATGCGAGATCGGTTCGCCGCCCGTGGAGAAGCCGCCCAGCCCATCATTCAGCCAGATCTGAACCTCTCGCTGGCTGGAATTCACTTTTCGGTTCGTAACGGCGGCATCCAGGTCACCATCCAGGTCCAGATCGGCCAGAAAAACCTGTTCCGAATAAGCATTTCCCAGATGCTGGCCGCTGTCTTCAAATTGTCCGGGCTGGCCGCCCTGTGCTCCCCCGGCATTGAACCAGATTTCATCCGGCCCATAGTTGGCGCTGAAAACATCCAGATCCCCATCTCCGTCCAGGTCCCCCAACGCGATATCCATTGTACGGATCAAACCCAGCCGCTGGCCGCTGTCGATAAACCTGCCGCTGCCGTCGTTCCACCACACGGTGTTGGGCTGTGCGAATTCCAAATCTGTTCCCGTATCCAGAATATAGCTGTCATTGCCGAAAAAAGCGTCCAGATCACCGTCGCCGTCCAGGTCGCCGAGGGCTGCCCCCTGAGCGCCGAGGCTCTCAAAAGATTCCATATTGTTGATAAAGTTCCCGGGCTGCCCGCCCTGTGCTCCTCCCTGATTGATCCAGACCAGATTGAAAGGGAAGTGCACTTCTGTCTCATCCGAGCTGTAGAAAGAAACCGCGCCGCAGCAGCCACCGCCCAGCGTATCCAGGTCTCCGTCGCCATCCAGGTCGCCGAGTGCGATGTCCCACTGGGCCGATCCGCCGGGCCGGTCGTCCAGGAGCGGTGGTCCATTGGTCCGGAATTGGCCCTTTCCATCGTTGAAAAACAGGGTGCTGTAACCTACATTGGCAACCCAGGCATCCAGATCTCCATCGCCGTCCAGATCGGCCAGAGTAACCGTCCGGCTTTCCTCTTTTCCAAGACGCTGGCCGCTGTCCTGCAGTTCGCCGGGCTGCCCGCCCTGTGCGCCGCCCTGATTGATCAGTACCGTGTTCGGCTGGGAGCCCTCGTTTTCACCGTTGGCATAGAACGCATCCAGGTCGCCATCCCCGTCCAGGTCACCTAAAGCGATTGAATAGGTACGCGGAACGGGTTTCCAGAAAAAGAGCAGCAGTATGTAGAGGATAACCAGCAGGGATACCCCTGCGGCCACCGTCCAGGCTGCGATGCGAAGCCAGAGCAGGCCGGGCCTGGTTTTGCGTTGAACGAGGTCGGGCTTTGGGTCCGGTTGTCCGGTTTGGGATTCATTCATGGAGGATATTCCCTCTTCCGATTGTTCCGGAGTGCCCACGTCCGGCAGCGTGTTGGAGGGAGATCTGAACCGTCCGGTCGATTATTGCGGCTGAAGGACCGCACGGGCTTTCTCCAGGTTGCTGACGGAGAGTACCAATCGGGTGGAAGTCGCCAGATATGCCAGGTAGATGTTGACTCCGGCGTCTGCCAGTTGGCGGGCGATGCTGCCCAGTTGGCCGGGGCGGTCTTCCAGCACATTCAGCAGCAGCACTTCGGTTTCTTCAGGGACCGGAAAACCGTTCTCTTCCAGAGCAAGACCGGCTTTTGTGGCATCTTCTACCAGGACGTGGATGATCCCGCGGTCCCCGACGGTGACACCGCAGATGCCTTCAATGTTGACCCCGGCTTTACCGAGCGTTTCGCCCATTTTTGCCAGTGCCCCCGGCTGATTCCTTACAATGACGGTCAAATCTTTTGGCATGTTCTTCTCCTTGTTAATCCTTAAAAGCAATAACCTGTTCCCGAATGGCCGGAACAGAAAAAACATCCATTATGATTGGTTTCGCTTTGATGTTGGTCAGGAAGGCATCCCTTGCGGGCCGGGCGGAGTTGTTATTTTCCTGGGAGAGTGTTTTCTATGTGCGCTTTTAAATCAGGTGCATCCCTATTTATGGTAGCATAGGGCGATTTGCGAATCAATATGGAATTGAGACGGGGGGCTCCTTGTATTTCAAGAGGTTTGATGAATTTTTTAACACAAAGGGCAGCGGCGCAAGGACGCAAAGATTTTTAAAGAATCTGTTGTGAGGCAGGTGTGCCGGTGCCGTAAGCAAAATCTAAACCCCCGGAGAATGGATTGAAAACCGGTTAAAAGCTGATTTTATGATACGGCTTTCAAAACCATTTGTCCAGACCAATTTCGGATGGTTTGTTCCGAGGAAAAAGCGAAGCATCAGAAAAAATGTTTTGCTTTTAATAAGTCGGTAATCGGGCTTTTTATTCGATTGATCCATTAAAGATTTCACGGATATGGGCTAGTTCTCATGCCGCGTTACTCGACTGCCGGTTTAATTTGTATTATTCAACCACGAGTCGGTTGTTTATAGAATTGCAAAAAGGTAATATAAGGACATCAACAAGGTAAGGAGCTCGTAATCGAAATGGTCACCGAGAATAATTTTTCAAAAATGGCTCAATTCATTTCAGAATTGAGAAAAGAAAAAAAGCTGACCCAGAAAGATTTGGCAGAACAATTGGGGATCACGGATAAAGCCGTGTCTAAATGGGAACGGGGGGTAAGCTGCCCTGACATATCGTTATTATCAAAGCTCTCCCAGGTGCTGGGTGTAACAACCAGTGAATTGTTGAACGGTGAAAAAGCGAACACTTCTGCCCTGGAGGTAGATGCTATTGTAGAAACAACCCTTCAATATGCCGATACGACGATGAAAAGCGTAATCGCTAAAAACGCACGATGGAAATATGCAGCTATCGTGTTTGCAGTTTCTCTGTTGGGCGTTCTTGCTTTTATGGGATGCGGTTGGGCCATTGACAGCGGCATGGGATGGTCTATTCTTCCTGTAAATATCATTGCGTTTGTTTGGGCGGCTGTAATCGCGGGAGTTTTTGTTATGGAGAAAAATAAGTTAGCTTCTTTATTGCTCTGTGGATTTATGATTTTTCTGACGACATTTTATTATTCTGTTTTGAATCAAAGCCCATCAAGAGATCTCAGTACCTTTAATGGCTTCCCGAGAGACAATATTCCTCATTACACGATCATTCTAGTTCTGTTTACAGTCTCTGCCATCCTGACGATGATTTTTTTCTCGATGCGAAAGAAAGAAATTTCCGGGGATAAGATGTTTTTTCTTGTAGCAGTAAGCGCGACCATTATTCTATTATCCATACTTACCGTACCGGCAATGATGGATTATGTTGACCTCAACGGTCTCGGTGTAAATCCGAAATTTACAGTTCT
>JAHDQE010000095.1 GCA_018433975.1 Ornatilinea sp.
ACGTGGCGCTCGCAGCGCTGAATGACAGAGGCCCTCTTTCCCAGGTAGGTGCGAATGGGGTAGATAGATTATGGTTGGTTCCTATATCTTTTCTACCCCATTTTCGCTCCTTTTTCCATTATAGGGTAACTAGAATGACATTGGAGGGGGGAATAAGCACTAAGCGGGCCCCCCGCCGATAAGATACTTGTTGGCTGACATTGCGCCTGAAAGGGTAAGATTTTTCGGCACTACGCGGAGTCAGACCAGGATCAAAGCAGGTTTCAATGGGAAGACAGGGGGAGGCTGCCGCGGTCGCCGGCGCTCCCTCGCAGCGACACAAGGGGTCTGGCGCACGTTTTGCGGCCATACGATACCGGATTCATTGACAAATCCCCAAAAACCCCGATAATGGAAACCAACGAAACGCTGCACTTCCAACTTTAAACCTTACGGGGAACGCTTATGCCCTCCAGACCTGCTCCAACCCGCTCCGACCTGACCCGAGGCTATCCGGTCGCGCTGATCAGCGCGGCCATTTTATCCACGACGGCGATCTTCATCCGCCACCTGACGCAGACTTACCAGCTGCCTTCGCTGGTGCTGGCTTTCTGGCGGGAGTTCGTTGTGGCGGTAACGCTGGCGGCGGTGCTGGCGCTGAAAGCCCCGGCTCTCCTCAAGGTCCCGCGCCGGCACATCCGTTATCTGGCGGGCTACGGGCTGGTGCTGGCGCTGTTCAACAGCCTGTGGACGCTTTCGGTGGCGATGAACGGGGCGGCGGTCTCGACGGTGCTGGTGTACAGTTCGGCGGGGTTCACCGCGCTGCTGGGCTGGTGGCTGCTGAAGGAACGGCTGGGGTGGGCCAAGCTGGTGGTGATCGCGCTGACTCTGGGGGGCTGCGTGCTGGTCTCGGGGGCGATGGACCCGGCGGCCTGGCGGGTCAACCTGGGCGGGATCCTGACGGGGGCGCTTTCGGGGCTGCTGTACGCGGTCTACAGTCTGATGGGGCGCTCGGCTTCGCAGCGCGGGCTGAACCCGTGGACGACGCTGCTGTACACGTTCGCTTTCGCTTCGATGTGTCTGCTGACGGTTAACCTGACTACGGGCGGGGTGCTGCCGGGTTCGGCGGCCCGTCCGGGGGATATGCTGTGGCTGGGGAGGGCCTGGGCCGGGTGGAGCATCCTGTTCACGCTGGCGGCGGGGCCTACTCTGGTGGGGTACGGGCTTTATAACGTCAGCCTGAGTCTGCTGCCTTCGAGTGTGGTCAATTTGATCGCGACGTCGGAGCCGGTTTTCACTGCGGTGATCGCGTATGTGCTGCTGGGGGAGCGCCTGACGGCTCCGCAGTTGTGGGGCAGCGCGCTGATCCTGGCGGGGGTGGTGTTCTTACGGGTCTATGAGGGTTGGCTGGCCGGGCGGGGGCGTTCGAGGGAGGCTGAGTCCGTGCCGGTGGAGTGAGTTGGTGGTTTTCTCTTAAATCTTTCAATGCAAGGACACCAAGAATTTTGGATTGACAGGAGATCAAAACGCCTGGAATGCAATCACCTTCTCAATTCGTGTACTTGCCACTACAGCAACTCGTTCCTGCAGTGGAGCAGGCGAGCAATCTCCACCAACGAAAACGCAAGGCTTTTTTTAATGCTGTTTTCTACAGTTATCCTAAACAAAGTCCATATTCACAAGGTGATCCTATTCCACCTAAACAGCATTATCAGCACTGCATATTCACTACCCAGAAGAAGTGCCCTATATTTAAAAAACCAATATCCATTTATTCCTGGAGATAATAGGTTCCTTCATAAGCACAAACGCCATAGTCCGAGTCCTGCCAAGAAGTGCTTGTTATTACTTTATAATCAGCAGAAATGTTATATTCATGCTTTGTCTTACTATACCCAGGACTTGAGTTGTCAGGGCAATCGACTTCTAATCCACCAGGCGTGCCTATAAATTTACATGACCCTTTGCTTCCTTCTATACTTCCGTCTTCAAAAAGAGTAACATGGAAGGAGTATTCCATCGAATTGCATTTACCAGCACATTGGCAAATTGTATTTTTGTTTGTCCCTTTGTAAACAAGATCGAGCGGATATTCTATTTTTTCTTCTTGATAAATCGTACGGTAGATAACTACAGTGGTCCGATGAGGAACATAAAATTCACCGCCACCCGGTTTTTGGTTATATATTTGCCCAACCCCATAAGTACTACTTCCATCCACCCAGTTATATCTAAATCCATTTTCCGTTAACCATGCAATCGCTTCATCCATAGTTTTCCCAATAAAATCTGGTAATTTGATAGCACCCTCCGGGATTATCTCAACTATCTCTTGTGTTTCTTCTTCTAATTGTTCTGCCAGTTCTCCTATTTGATTGTTCCCTTCTTCAGATGGGACGACTTGGAAATATGTCCGCCCCTCACTTGGTACAGGAATACGTCCGAACCATTTTTCACATTGGGCTTTGGCCGTGATGAATACACCGCCCAATTCATCACCTGTGGTATAGCTTCCAGAAAACACTCCGTTCTCATCTGTTGTCAAACTTAGACTGCCATAGTTATCATTTAGAAAATTGCTGCCAACAGTTACAATTACAGGGATATTCGTTGCCGGTTTTGTATTGCCTGTTTGACCCCATTTTTCAAGCCAACCCGGTATTCCCTCACGCAAAGGCAGTACCTGCCCAGTTATTTGGATTTCAGTACCTTTTGAGCCACTCTCGGGAGAAATATCCAGGTGAATATATGGATCACAAATCGTCTTATCATTTTCTATCGTTTGTACAAAATGCCAAGCAATAATCGGGTCACCCAGGTTGACAGTGTAATAGGTTACTTTGCCTCCGTTATTCGTCACTGGCACATATTCCCATCCATTTTCAATCGGGATTGCCACGGTCAGTAAGCCTTCTTCATCCGGTATGCGGGTTTCATCAAAAGGTAAAACCAGGTCCACGCCATCGATTAAATCAGCCTCTTCGATTTCAAAATTATAAAAATCACTGATTTGGATCACATCTTCTTCCAGGGGAGGTAGGGATTCGATTTTAGCAGGGTTTCTTTCGATGGTAACTTTTGCATCCCGGGTAAGTGAATTGGCCGGTAACACGATGGCGGCACCATCCTCTAACTCTATCTTCGTTTCCATGCCTGCCGGGGCGCTTCCAGATATAGATATGTATTCGGCTGGCAGTACAAAAGCTTCACTATCCTCTGACTCAATTTCGGGATCCACGTCCGCAGAAGCACTTCCAGATGTAGAAGTGTATTCTAATGATTTAACGGCTTCTGAACCGCAGCTAGAGACAATTAAAGCAAACAACAAACCAATAGAAATAAAGCGATAGCGTTTCATGCATCCCTCCTAATGTTTTATACGATCTATGATGTGTTTCCGTATTGATTATATATGAGGTTTTCCATATTGATTCCCCTTTTTTATCTAAACTGATAATTATGACTCTCAAAAATATGTTATAAGGGTGACACTTCTTGACAGCTAGAAAACAGCCTCACTGACTGTGGGATCGAAGGGTAATTTACTGCATTGTCACAACATCGCCGATTGCTTTTCCATCATTAAAGAGAAAAATGTCCCTGAAATCCGGGTGTGTAAATTTCAATTTTGCTATAAAATATCCCTGAATATACTTCTTTCAAGGCTCTGACCCGCACGGCGGGCCGCTTTACTCCGAGTTCACCGATCCTTCAAGGCAGATCCCATGCCCCTGCTGTGGCTATCGTTGGCGTTCCTTTCCGGCATTGTGCTGGCTTCCGTCCAGGCCGTGCATTGGGGGATGTGGGCGGGGCTGACGGCGGGGGCAATCGCTATGGGGGCGGCCAACCGCCGCCTGGAACCCCATCTCCAAATGCTGACAAAATGGCGAAAGTGGTGCCCGCTTCCGGCGGGAATCGTGCTGGCGGCGCTGTTCGCCGGGGCACTGCGCTACCAGATTGCCCAACCCCATTGGACGCCCGAAGACCTGGCCTGGTACAACGACAGCGGGCTGGTGGAAATGGCGGGGACGGTCATCGCGCCGCCGGATGTACGCGACCAGGCGGTGCTGCTGCGGATGAAGATCCGGGAAGTGCGGCCCCTGGGGGAAAACACGGCTGAAGCGGTGGCGGTGAAGGGGCTGCTGTTGGCGCGGCTGCCCGCGGGCGGTGAGTGGGCTTACGGCGACGTCCTGAAATTAACCGGAAAGCCGGTTACCCCACCCGAAAACGAAGATTTTTCCTATAAAGACTACCTGGCACGGCAGAAAATCTACACCTACCTGACCTACCCCGGCGCACGGCGGATCGAGCAGGGAGCGGGCAGCCCGATCCTGAAGGCAATCTACAGCCTGCGCGAAAGCGCGTACCGGCGGATCAACACTTTCCTGCCACAGCCGGAGGCCTCACTGCTGGCGGGGATTCTGGTGGGCATCGAGAGCGATATCCCGGACGCGGTGGAGGACGCCTTTCAGGAAACGGGGACGACCCACATCATCGCCATCTCGGGATTCAATATCACCATCCTAGCAGGGCTGTTTATGGTGTTCACCGGGCGGATCTTCTCACGGCGCTGGGCACCGCTGGCAGCCATGGCGGGGATCACCGCGTATACCGTGCTGGTGGGAGCACAGCCCCCGGTGACACGGGCGGCCATTATGGGCGGACTGGCGCTATTCGGGCAGCAAATCGGCCGGCGACAATCGGGTACCAACACCCTGGGGTTCACCGCGGCGGTGATGGCCCTGTTCAACCCCATGATCCCGTGGGACGCGGGCTTCCAACTCAGTTTCGCGGCGACATTGGGGCTGGTACTGTACGCCGACCCGCTGCAGGAATGGTTCCTCAAACTGGCGAAAAGCCGGTTCTCCGAAGGAACCGCGCGACGGATCGCCGGACCGGTGAGCGAGTACCTGCTGTTTACCCTGGCGGCCCAGGTGACCACCCTGCCGATCATCGCCTACCACTTCGAGCGGATTTCGCTGAGCGCGATCCTGGCAAACCCGCTGATCCTGCCGCCACAGCCGCTGGTGATGATCCTGGGAGGGATCGCGGTGCTGGTGGGGCTGGTATTCCCACCGCTGGGGCAGGCGCTGGCCTATCTGACCTGGCCGCTGCTGGCGTATACCATCCGCATGGTGGAACTGCTGGCGAAGATCCCCTTTGGATCGTTCGCGCTGGGGAGCATCAGTCTGCCGGTGGTGATCGGGGTTTACCTGCTGCTGTTCGGCGCGACCGCTGCGAAAAAGAAGGTCCCGGCCCTCCGGGCGTGGCTCAAGCCGGGGTTTGTGATGCTGGGGAGCCTGCTGGCCGCGGCAGTGGTGTGGCAGTCCGCACTGGCCGCCCCGGACGGGAAGCTGCACCTGACGGTGCTGAACGCGGCGGACGGCCCGGCGATTTTCCTGCAAGCCCCCGGCGGGCAGACCGTGCTGGTCAACGGGGGATCGAGCGCGCGGGAAGTGGGCGACTGCCTGGGACGGCGGCTGCCGCTGATCCACCGCAAGCTGGACGCGCTGGTGCTGACCACGGATTCATCCGCCGCACTGCAAGGGCTTGCGGGAACGCTGGAACGGTTCCCTCCCGGAGAAGTTTACTGGCGGGAAAAGCCAACCGCCAGCACAGCCGGCAGGCGGCTGACAGACCAGCTATTCGCGCTGGATGTCCCCCTGCACACCCTGACAGAGGGCGAGGCACTGGGGCTGGGAGAGGGGGCTTCGCTGAGCGTGCTCGCCAGCACGGAGGAAAGCACAGCCCTGCTGGTGGAATGGGGGAACTTCACCGCACTGCTGCCGGACGGCGTGCCGCTGAACACCCTGCTATGGAAAGGCGGACAGCGGGTACAGAACCTGACCGCCCTGATCCTGACCGGAGATGATCTCGAACTGTATACACCGGAAGACTGGCAGGCATTAAGTCCCCTGGTGCTGCTTTCCCCGGAGCTGGAGGTATCCGGCACGCCCAACCCGGTCTGCTGGCCGGAACACAATTGGGTGGCGCTATCGACGGACGGCTCGCAATTGTGGGTGGAGCGGGGAGATTGAGGGGATTTTTTGGGAATTTCCGGAACAAATGGATATAATGAAGTTGAAATCCGTTCAATATTAAAGGAGGTTATTTTGTCTCAGGAATCGATCTATATTCCCGTTGATACTTTGATCCAGTTCATGGTGGATGTGTTTACCGGCATGGGTGTACCCGAAGATGACGCGAAGATCTGCGCGGATGTGCTGATCACCTCGGACCTGCGCGGGATCGAATCGCACGGTGTGGGGCGGTTAAAGATGTATTACGATAAACTGAAGGCCGGAACCCAGATGCCGGTAACCGAGTTCGAGATCGTGCGGGAAGGGCCGACCACGGCACTGATCGACGGGCACTCCGGGATGGGCCACGTGATCGCCCACCGCGCGATGAGCATGGCGATTGAGAAAGCCCGACAGTACGGCATGGGCTCGGTGGCGGTGCGCAACTCGAACCACTTCGGGATCGACGGTTACTACCCGCTGATGGCGATTGAAGCAGGGATGATCGGGATGAGCTTCACCAACGCCCGGCCCTCGATCGCGCCCACCTTCAGCGTGAAACCGATGCTGGGGACCAACCCGATTGCCTTTGGCGCGCCCACCAATGAAGAATGCCCGTTCCTGTTCGACGGCGCAACCTCGATCACACAGCGCGGCAAGGTGGAAGTGCTGGCACGGGCCGAGAAACCGGTCCCGGAGGGATGGATCATCGACCAGGAAGGAAATTACGCCACCGACCCGGACGCCATCCTGGAAGGATTGGTCACCAAGACGAACGCGCTGCTGCCTCTGGGCGGCGCCGGAGAGCAGACGGCGGGCTACAAGGGGTATGACCTGGCGACTATTGTGGAAATCCTGTCCGCCTCGCTGCAAACCGGCAGCTTCCTGTACGGGCTGACCGGAATGGACGCAAACGGCAACCCGGCCCCCAACCACCTGGGACATTTCTTCATGGCGATCAATATTGAGCACTTCGTGCCGCTGGAAGAGTTCAAGGCCACCACGAGCGCCATCCTGAACGACCTGCGGAACGCCACCAAAGCGCCCGGGCAGAAGCGGATCTACACCGCCGGGGAAAAAGAGTTTGAAATGGAAAAAGTTGTGCGGGAGCGGGGCATAGAAGTGAACCCCAACCTGCAAAAAGACCTAAAAGTGATGAAAGACGAATTGAAACTGGACCAGTACGACTTCCCGTTCTAATCCAGCACTCCTCCGGGCAAGGGCTGCCCGGCATCCGCATCCATTTGTGAGACCTCAGGCAGCCCCTGTCCGGCACAACCGGGCCCGGCATCTATCTGGTCGACCGGGTCGTTTCTCCTGCGCAGAAGAAGCACAACGGGCAGGGCCAGGACGGTGAACAGACCGCCCACCACATACCCGCCGGCAATGGAGCGGACCTGGGCCAGATAGCCCAACCCGGTCTGCCCAAGCGCGCCGCCGGCACTGCTGACCATGGAGTCAAACGAGATGATGGTCGCGCGCTGCTCGGAGGGGATGAGATGGTTAAAGTAGGCCTGACGCACCGGCTGGGCGACTCCGGCGGCGAACATCACCAGCATCAGCAAAGCAACCGCAGCCCAAAATGAATGCACCTGGCCAATCCCGGTGATGGCAGCGGTGAACAACCCCGCAGAAGCCACCAGCAGGGTAGTACGCTTCAGACAGAAACGAGACAGCCACCCCACCACAGCATTACCGGCGATGGTCGAAAGGGCAATCAACGCGGCCACCACTCCTGCCACCCAAACCGCGTCCCGCCCGAGCAGTTCCAGGAAGTAGGGCTGCCAGGCGTAGAATACCCAACCCGAGACCCCCATCTGGATAAACCCCATCACCATAAACAAACGGACGCTTTTCTGGTCCCAGCCATAGCGCAGGCTGTCCCGCATGACCTTGTTCATTTCTTGAGGAAGAGCGGCCATTTTGAGCGCACGGGGAACATAGCCGATCTCCTGCATCTTGAACAGCGCGATCCCAAACACGACTGTTAGAAAAAGCGCACGCCCCAGAAAAGGCAGCGCCAGATTGAGATCCCCCAACAGGCCGCCGCCGACCGTCCCCACCAGCATGGCCGCGCCGGAAACCATAGAGCCCCGGGAAAAGACCTGTTCCAGGGGAGCGTCATACCCGGTGGATATCAGGGCATCCACCAGCCAGGCTTCCACCGCGCCGGAATAAAAGGTGAAACCCAACCCCAGGATGACGGACATCAGGCTGAAAAGGACCACACCCCCGCCAATCTGCGCCGCACCGACGTAGCCCAGGGTGCCCACCACCAGCACCGCCACACTGAGCAGGAATGAAACCCTCCGACCGCGGGTATCCGCGAGGACACCGGTTGGAATCTCAAATATGGCCATTGAAGCGGTGAACACGCCATTGGCAATAAAAACCTCAAAAATGGACAACCCGGCGTCCATCAAGAAGAGGGTATTGACCCCCCAGATCAATGAAGCGGAAAGGGTATACAGCCCGGAAACCAGCAAATAGGTTTGGATTACCTTTTTGGAAGTCATCGCTTGCCTTTATCAAATACGATCATATTTATCTTATTTAATTATACCCATCCGGGCCTGCAGCCCCAACCGGCTGGTTAACCTGTGCAGAATTTGCAATTTCTCCGGCCTCAAAACACCCCTTTGACCCCAAAAAATGTATAATGGGATATCTCGCTTCAATCCAATTTTCCTGCCAGAACATTTTTGTTTCGAAACCTGCCAACTCCATACGGGTTGTATATTCAGGAAACATAAAAACTACCCCGTTTCTCTTCAGGAGCAAAGCACCATGACTGACCGCCTCTCAAGACGAACCAAGTTCTTATACGGCATTGGCGATACCGGGTTCAGCCTGACCTCCACCATTCTGGGAGCATATTTCGCAATCTTCCTGACAGATGTGGTCGGGATAGCCCCCACCATTGCAGCAGCAGCCATCTTCATCGGGCGGAGCTGGGACTACATCAACGACCCGCTGATCGGACACATCTCCGACCGGACCCGCAGCAAATGGGGACGCAGGCGGCCTTTCCTGCTGTTCGGGGCGCTGCCCTTTGCGCTGGCCTTTATCCTGCTGTGGGTGCGCCCGCCCTTCCAGAACCCGATTACGCTGGCGGTTTATTACGCGCTGGCTTATCTGATCTTTGATGCCGCCGCAACCTTTGTCTACATGCCGTACTACGCTCTGACCCCGGAACTGACCCAGGACTACGACGAGCGCACCCAACTGACTTCCTACCGGATGTTCTTCTCGATCCTGGGGAGCCTGATCGCCTTCACCGTGCCGCTGTTCATCATCGGCTCGTTCACGCCGGAAAACGCTTCGCGCGTGCTGGTGATGGGGATCATCTTCAGCGCTGCCAGTTTGCTGCCATTGATCCTGACCTTTTTGGGGACCAAAGAACGCAACGAATATATGGAAATGGAACAACCCAGCCTGCGGGAATCGCTGCAGGCGGCCCGCAAGAACCGCCCGTTTGTGTTCGGGGCGACCATCTTCCTGCTGACCTGGGTTTCTGTCGACATCCTCCAGACAACGCTGCTGTATTTCGTGAAGTATGTGGCGCAAAAGGAAGCCCAAAGCGACTTGATCATGGCAACCATCTTCGTGACGGCCATCCTGGTGCTACCGTTCTGGAACTGGGCGGCACAGCACTGGAGCAAACGCCACGCCTATATCGGCGGGATCGCCTTCTGGGCCGTGGTACAGATCGTGCTGATCACAGTGACCGCCGCCACACCGCTGCCGTACATCCTGTTTTTGTGCGTCCTGGCGGGGTTTGGAATCGCCGCGGCACACGTCCTGCCGTGGTCGATCATCCCGGACGCGGTGGAATGGGACGAACTGAACACCGGGCAACGGCATGAAGGGATGTTCTACAGCCTGATCACGCTGATGCAGAAAATCGCTTCTTCGGTGGCGGTGCCGCTGGCGCTGGTGGTGCTGGACAAGACCGGATACCAGCCCAACCTGGCCCAACAATCCCAACAGGCGCTGTTCGGCATCCGGCTGGTGATTGGCCCCATCCCGGCCCTGCTGCTGTGCACCGGAATCGTGTTTGCCATCTTTTATCCCCTGAGCAGGACACAGCACGCGGAAATCACCCAGGAACTGGAACGACGACGCGCAGCACAACCCGTCAAGGAGATCTCATGACCGAAATCCAGATCCAACCTGTGCGGACCCGGCGCAACCAGCGCACCTTCCTGACCTTTCCGTGGCGCATCTATCGAGACGACCCGCTGTGGGTGCCCCCGCTGCTGCCCGAGATGAAGAAACGAATGGACCCCGCCCAGGGCGCGTTCCTCCAGCACGGCGAAGCGGCGTTCTTCATCGCGCGGCGGGGAACAGAGCCGGTCGGAACGGTGTGCGCCGCGGTGGACCACAAAGCCAACGAGACGCGCGACCGTAAAGAATGCGTGTTCGGTTTCTTCGAATATATCGAGGACTACGCGGTATTCGAAGCCCTGCTGGAGCAGGTATCCGCATGGGCCAGAGTGCGCGGGCTGACCGCGCTGCGCGGGCCTTTTAACCTGGATTATGAGGACGGCTACGGGGTACTGATCGAGGGGCGCGACCGCCCGCCGGTGCTGCTGTGCGGACACACGGCACCCTATTATGAAGGTTTCATGGTGCGCCGCGGCTTCCAACCCGCACGGGGGGACAACCTGGCCTATGAAATCAAAATAGATGTAGAGACCCCCGCCCTGCGGCAGCTCAGCGCGGCTGCGGAGCGAGTACGCCGGCGCGGGCGGGTGACCCTGCGGGAAGGCCGCCTGGACGAGTTTGAGGCGGAGGTGGACCGGATCCACCTCCTGCTGAACACGGCGCTGGCACATTTACCCGACCACACCCCGTGGCAGCGCGAGTCGGTGGAGGAGCTGTTAGGAACTTTCAAAACCATCGCCGACCCGGAGCTGATCCTGTTCGCGGATGTGGACGGACAAACGGTGGGGTTCTTCCCCGGCCTGCCCAACCTGAACGAGGCTTTCCAGCACGCCAACGGACTGCGTTCCCCCTGGGACTACCTGCAATTGTGGTGGCACACCCGCCGCAATCCCAAATGCCTGACGATCAAAAGCGTGCTGGTCCTGCCGGAGTATTGGGGAAGCGGCGTGGGGCTGCTGCTGTTTGACGAAATGGTGAAACGGGTCCGGGCGCGGGGGTATGAATGGATTGACCTTTCGCTGACCTCCGCCGACAACCCGAAGACGCCGATGCTGGCGGAACGGCTGGGGGCGCGCATCTACAAACGCTACCGGGTGTATACGCTGGATATCGGGTAGTTAAAAGATTGGGGGTTGTTGCAGTCACTCCTGTCCGGTTTATAATTAGATTCAAGAGTAATCCAACAGGAGATTCGAGATGAACTGGTTTAAAGCGACCCTGCAAGTCAAGACTCGCGGCAAAGGCCTGTATGCTTTCACCCCGGACGTGACAGCACACCTTAGAAAGTGGGAAATCCAGGAAGGAATGTGCTTTTTATATATGCCGCATACCAGCGCCTCCCTGGTGATCAGCGAGAATTACGACCCCACCGCAAAGGTGGACCTGGAAGAAGCCATGGAGCATCTGGTCCCCGAAAAACAACCCTGGTATCACCACGTTTTGGAAGGCGCCGATGACTCCCCTTCGCACATCCGGGCCATGCTCACGCAGATCAGCCTGAGCGTTCCGATTGACGACGGCCGGTTAAGCCTGGGCACGTGGCAGGGAATTTACGTCTTTGAGCACCGCGCCCGACCGCACCTGAGGAATGTCCTCCTGCGCTGCCTCTCGGTTTGAGCTTCATCCATATAAAAATGCCCACCCTGGAACCCCTCAGATGAGGGGTTATCTTTCCATGAAAACCATTTTAAATTCATTCCAAAAAGCCTTTGAGAGCCTGAAGCAAAAAGCACGCCATCTGAAACAAGAGGCGCGCGCCCTGCTGATTGCCTACCGCGACCCACGGACCCCGTGGTATGCCAAAGGGTTCCTGCTGCTGGTGATCGCCCAAACCTTCAGCCCCATCGACCTGATCCCGGATTTCATTCCCATCCTGGGATACCTGGATGACCTGATCCTCACGCCGGTGGGAATCGCCCTGGCAATCCGGATGATCCCACCCGAAGTGATGGACGAGGCGCGGGAAGAAGCCGCCAACCTCCCCGAGAGCAAAAGCCCGGCCGGCTGGATTTATGCGGGTCTGGTGATCGCGATTTGGGTCCTGCTGCTACTGGCGATCTTTCGGGGAGTACTGGAAATAATTCAGCGTTAGAACCTACTCCAACCCTTTTTTAAACGACCTATATTGACGTTAATCGGCATCTGAATTATGCTTTAAGATGGAGGAGGAGGCATTAAAAAATGCAGCCTTCTTGTTATACAAAAAGATTTCAGCAGAAACAGTATATAAGACCGTTTCCACAGGAGGGAACTGAAATGCCATACCGAAGCCAGGTGCTCGCTGTAATTTTAGGAGGCGGACGAGGCAGCCGCCTGTACCCGCTAACCCAAATGCGTTCGAAACCGGCCGTCCCGATCGCCGGGAAGTATCGTTTAATTGATATTCCCATCAGCAACTGCATCAATTCAGGCTTTAAGCGTATCGCCATCCTCACCCAATTCAATTCCGTATCCCTCCACCGCCATATTTCTTCAACCTATCAATTCGATGTATTCCACACCGGTTGGGTGCAAATTTGGGCCGCAGAGCAGACCATGCAGTCCACAGACTGGTACCAGGGCACAGCCGACGCCGTACGCAAACAGCTTTTCGAAATTAAATCCACCGGAGCCGAATACGTCCTGATCCTGGCAGGAGACCACCTCTACCGGATGGATTACAGCAAAATGCTGGATTTCCACCTCGAAAAAGATGCGGATATCACCGTCGCCGTGCAACCGGCCCGCACAGAGGACGCTCCAAGGTTGGGAATCCTGAAACAAAACAGCGCGATGAAGATCACCGACTTCGCCGAAAAACCGAAAGACCCCAAGAACCTGATGCGGCTGATCAGCCGGGATGACCCGGAAAGGCCCTATCTCGGCTCGATGGGAATTTATCTTTTCAAAACCAAAGTGCTGCTGGACCTGCTGGAAAACACCATCCATCAAGACTTTGGCAAAGAGATCATCCCTCTGGCTATCCAGTCCAACACGGTATACGGATACGAATTCGAAGGGTATTGGGAAGATATCGGGACGATCCGTTCTTTCTACGAAACCAACCTGGCCCTGACCAACCCCAACCCACCCTTCAATATCTTCGATTCACAAAACCCAATTTTTACGCATGCCCGCTTCCTTCCCGGCTCCAATATTCAAAACAGCCGTCTGGAAAATGTGATGCTGGCAGAAGGCTGCACCATCGAAGATGCCGAGATCACCCATTCCCTGATCGGGCTGCGCAGCCAGATTTTGAGCGGCTCAAGGATCCGAAACACTTATCTGATGGGAGCAGACTACTACGTCCATCCCATGCCATTAGACTGCGATGAACCGGATATCCCGATTGGAATTGGATGTGACTGCGATATTGAGGGCGCGATCCTTGATAAAAATGTGCGGTTGGGGCGCGGCGTGGTGATCCATTCCTTCCCGCGAGGGACAGAACTGGACGAAAAGAACTACGTTGTGCGGGATGGAATCGTTGTTATCCCCAAAAACACCGTTTTAAAGGCGGGAACTTATATAGGCCCGCGATAAAATGCCGAAAAACTGTATAATTGTAAGAATTTGATTGAACATAAAACGTAATAAATTATGGAGAAAACTGAATGACCGAACAAAAACCAGACATCATGAAGACCGTTCCCCCAGATTTGCGCGTGGGCTGGCACGCGATGACAACAGAAGAAGCACTGCAAAAACTGGAATCACCGGTCAAAACGGGCTTAACTTCGGAAGAAGCCGCAAACCGGTTAAAAAAGTACGGCCCCAACCAACTGAATGAAAAGCCACGTCCCTCCTTCTTTCAACTGGTTCTGGCGCAGCTCAACGATTTTACCGTGATTCTGCTGATCATTGCGGGGATCATTTCCGCATTGCTGGGAGATTATGTTGAAGCCGCCGCGATTATGACCATTGTGATGCTCAATGCTATCCTAGGCGTTGTGCAGGAAAGCCGCGCGGAGGAAGCCCTGGCCGCATTGAAGAAGATGGCCGCACCGGAAGCCCAGCTCTTACGGGACGGCAAACGGGTTACCGTCCCTGCCCCCCAACTGGTGCCCGGTGATATTGTCTTCCTGGAAGCCGGGAACTTCATTCCCGCAGACCTGCGCCTGATCGAATCCGTCAACCTGCAAATTGAGGAAGCCGCGCTGACCGGAGAATCCGTTCCTGTCCAGAAAGAAGCCACTGCCGACCTCGAATCGGATATCCCGTTGGGCGACCGCAAGAACACAGCCTTCATGGGAACCGTAGTAACCTACGGCCGCGGAGAGGGCGTGGTAATCGGCACCGGCATGCGTACACAGCTCGGTATGATCGCCGATATGCTGCAAAACGTGGAAGAAGGCCAGACCCCGCTCCAAAAACGCCTCGACCAACTGGGCCGCACGCTGGGATACGGCGCGCTGGCAGTCTGTGGTCTGGTGTTTGTGGCCGGAGTTCTGAAAGCCGGCGAATTCAGCATCCAGGTGATCCAGGAAATGTTCATGATCGCCATCAGCCTGGCAGTGGCCGCCGTTCCGGAGGGCCTGCCCGCCGTGGTTACCATCAGCCTGGCCCTTGGCATGCAGGAAATGATCCAACGGCATGCCCTGATCCGCCGGCTGGCCTCGGTAGAAACATTGGGTTCCGCCACGGTGATCTGCTCGGATAAAACCGGAACGCTGACCCAGAACAAAATGACCGTGACCCGTCTGTGGGCCGCAAACAATTTCTTTGAAATCACAGGAGACGGTTCCTCGACCAGCGGGAAATTCCTGCTGGATAAGAAAGAAGTCGACCTGAAAAATTACCCGGCAGCCCAGGACACGTTGTGGGTGGGTGTGCTGAACAACGATGCCAGTCTGGAACCGGTGGAAGGCGGGGAAAATACCTGCCGGATCATCGGTGACCCAACCGAAGGCTCCATTCTGGTGGCGGGCGCAAAGGCCGGTTTGTATCACAACAAATACAACGACGCTTACCCTCGTGAGAATGAAATCCCCTTCGACTCCATCCGCAAACGGATGGTCACCATTCACACCATTGAGGACCCGCAGCCTGAAGATACCACCGTCCTGAAAGACGAACAAAAACGAAAATGGCACGCCATCGCAGTCAAGGGCGCACCGGACATCGTATTAAATCTGTGCTCCTCGTATGAGAATGTGAACAACGAAATCATCCCGCTGGATGATGAACAGCGTCAGAATATCCTGGCGGCAAATGATGCCATGACTCGAGATGCCCTGCGTGTGCTCGGCCTAGCTTACCGGCTGGTGCCCGTCAAACCCGAGGAAATCAAAAGCAGCGAACTGGAACAGGACCTGATCTTTGTCGGAATGGTCGGAATGATCGACCCGGCTCGCGAAGAAGTCAAGCCAGCTCTGAAAACCGCAATGCACGCCGGCATCCGCACCATCATGATCACGGGGGATTACCCCAACACGGCACGGGCCATTGCTTCGGATATCGGGCTGCTTCAGAAGGGCCACACGGTGCTGACCGGCGCCGAACTGGACAAACTGAGCGACGCGGAATTAATTGAACAGGTGGAGCACACCGATGTGTTCGCCCGGGTTTCCCCGGAGCATAAGATGCGGATCGTCGATGCGCTGCGGGCCAACGATGAAGTGGTGGCGATGACCGGGGACGGCGTCAACGATGCCCCCGCTATCAAGCGCGCCGACATCGGCGTGGCAATGGGCATCACCGGCACGGATGTGGCCAAAGAGACCGCCGACATGGTTTTGACCGACGACAATTACGCCAGCATCGTTTCGGCAATCGAACAAGGCCGTGTAATTTACAGCAACATCCGCAAGTTCGTGTACTTCCTGTTGTCCTGTAACCTGGCCGAGATCGCCACGATCTTGATCGCGACCCTTGTGAGTGGCGTTTCGCCGCTGACCGCAATCCAACTGCTGTGGTTGAACCTGGTGACCGACGGCGCCCCCGCACTGGCTCTGGCCATGGAAAAGGGAGACCCCGACATTATGGAACAGCCACCGCGCCCGACCAAAGAACACATTATCAACCAGGAAATGTGGGTGGGGGTAGCGATCCAAACCATTGCTATTACCGCAGTTACCCTGGGCGCGTATTACCTGGGCCTGTACCTGGACAGCGCTCACATCGAGTTCGCAGAGACAATGGCGTTCGTAACCCTGAGCCTTTCCGAACTGCTGAGAGCCTACACCGCCCGGTCGGAATACTATCCGCTGGCAAAGATCGGTTTCTTTACCAACAAATGGATGAACATCGCAATTTTTGCCTCGGCAGCACTGGTGTTGATGGTTGTTTACATCCCCTTCTTCAACACCGTCTTTGATACCCTGCCGTTGGGTGGCGCGCAGTGGCTGGTAATCCTGCCGCTGCTGGCAATCCCCTCCATTGCAGCAGAAATCACAAAAACCATTCTTGGGAACCGCCGCAAGAAACGCTTTGAAGCACTGCGCGAGGAAGAATAAGAAACTCTTTTAACAACCAACAATCCCTCTCGATTTAGAGAGGGATTTTCGTTGCCGTAAACTTCCAGAAGATTGATTGCACCCCAAATGGCAAGGCCAGCGCCAAGGGTGATCACAAAGGTTTGGAGAACATCAACTACACTGTTAAAAAACTCATAATGCTACCTGCATATTTTTAATTTTGTATCTATAAAAAAGGGGCTGTCCCAAAAGTAATTGGGACAGCCCCCAAAAAATTTAATATAATAGAGGGGATGAAAACACAAATCTTCAAACCATACACACAGAATCAACCCATGTTGTTGCCGCCGAATCTGGAAGAGATGATTCCG
>JAHDQE010000042.1 GCA_018433975.1 Ornatilinea sp.
ATGAACGTCACCCTGGCGCACCCGAAGGGCTTCGACCTGGCTCCCGATATTGTCCAGCAGTGTAAAGACTACGCGGATGACGCGGGCGGATCCTTTAAGATCACCAACGACTTCGAAGAAGGTTTCGAGGGCGCGCATGTGGTGTACCCGAAAGCCTGGGCTCCTGTGACCCTGTTCCAGCCCCCGGTAGGCAGCTACGACTTTGAAGAAGCGCAGAAGATCATGGACAGCTACAAGTCCTGGAAGACCACCAGCGAGTTGATGGACACCTGCGAAAAGAAAGCGATCTACCTGCACTGTCTGCCTGCGGACCGCGGTCTGGAAGTGAACAATGATGTGATGGACAAGACCGAAGGCCCCGGCTGGCGCTCTGCCATCTTTGATGAGGCCGAGAACCGTCTGCATGTACAGAAAGCGGTCATGTCTCTGGTTATGTAATCGGATAAAAAACTGTTGTTCTTCCCTCTCTGAAGTTTAAGGGGGAAGAACAAATTCTTTCTTTTCAGCATCTTTACAGCAGTCGGATTCATTTGGAATTATTTATTTTTTTGTCGATGCTGAATAAACCATCTGGTATTGGAGGCAACATTATGCACATAGAATTCACTTTGAACGGGAAAGCCGTATCGGTTGATGTTTCTGAGGAAATGACTTTGCTCAGATGTTTGCGCGAAGTTCTGGGGTTGACCGGAACCAAAAGCGGGTGTGAAAGCGGCGACTGTGGAGCCTGTTCCGTCCTTCTAAACGGAAAACTGACCAAGTCCTGTTTGTTGGAAATGCCCCTAGTTGCCGGTAAAGAAGTGATCACCATTGAGGGTGTCCATGCCCCGGATGGTGGGCCAGGAATTATGCAGCAGGCTTTCCTGGATCACGGAGCGGCCCAATGCGGCTTTTGCACCCCGGGAATGATCCTGGCAGGCGAAGCCCTGCTGATGCGGAACCCCAGCCCCAGCCGCGAAGAAATTCGCCGGGCAATATCCGGAAACCTGTGCCGTTGCTCCGGGTATACACAAATTATTGATGCCATTGAAGATGCCGCGCAAAAACGTCTGGTCAAAACAAAATAGTCAATTCGGATCAGGAGCAAGCGAATGAGTAAACTGAATTATGTTGGCAAACCTACCGCCCTTCAAGTGGATGCCTATGATAAAGTGATGGGGACCGCAAAATACGTCGGTGACATGTATTTGCCGGGCATGTTGTATGGCAAAGTACTGCGCAGCCCAATTCCGCATGGAAAAATCGTAAAACTGGATACTTCTCGGGCGCTTGAGGTCCCCGGCGTCAAAGCCGTAATTACCAGCGCGGATTTCGTAAACAATGGATACTGGGGCTGGCCAATCCAGGACGCCTATATTTTGGCTCATGGAAAAGTCCGCTATGTCGGCGATCCAATTGCAGCCGTAGCCGCCGAAACAGAAGCTGCCGCCATCCAGGGAATTGAAGCCATCGATTTTGAATTGGAACCTTTACCCGTCGTTTCCGACCCTCACAAGGCACAATCTCCCGAATCGCCGCTGATCCCCGATGAATGCCCCACCGATAAGAACAACCTCTGCAACGTTCATATTGTGCGGAATGGTGACCCGGCGGCCGTCATTGAAAAATCGGCAAACGTGTTTACCGGAAATTATGTTTTCCAGCACCAGGAACATGCCTATATTGAAACCGAAGGTGCTCTGGCAATCCCCGACGCGGCAGATGGCAGTGTGACCATTTACGCCAACGATCAGAGTCCCTTCATCAATCGTGGAAATGTTGCGTCCGTCCTGGGCCTGGGTCAGGATAACGTCCGCGTCATCCAGCCGCCGGTTGGCGGTTCTTTTGGCGGCAAGGACGATATTGGCTATCAGACCTCTTCACAGGCTGCAAAGCTGGCACTCCTGACGGGAAAACCGGTCCGCATTACCCTCATGCGCCAGGAATCGATGGCTGCTTCTTACAAACGCGAGTGGATGGAAGTCGGTCTGAAAATTGGGACGGATGAAAAAGGAAAACTGAAAGCCGTTCAGGCCGCCATGCTGGCCGACAGCGGCGCGTATTCTTCCATGACACCGCTTTCATCCTGGCGGGCAACCATGCATGCCGGCGGCACCTATCGCTACGAAGCCGCATCCGTCGATACCGAATCTGTATACACCAACAACGGTTACTGCGGCGCTTTCCGCGGTTTTGGCAATAACCAGGCCACCGGAGCCATTGAATGTCTGATGGATGAAATGGCGGAAAAATTCGGCATGGATCCCATCGACTACCGGTTAATGAATGTTCTCCAAGAAGGCGACACAGCTTTCACCGGGAATCTATTAATGCACCGGCCTAACGCGGACCGCTGTCTGGATTGGGTGCGGCAGCAATCCAATTGGGACCGCAAACGTGCTGAATATGCCAAACAGGACCCCAACGCCGCCGTCCGGCGTGGAATCGGCGTTGCCTGCTACTTCCACGGCTCCGGTCTGGGGGGTGAGGGAACGGATTTTGCCACCGCAAATATGAGGGTCAATGCAGACAACAGCATCTCATTGCAGTGCGCACTGACCGATTATGGACAGGGCAGCCGGACTGTCTTCACCCTGATCGCTGCGGAAGTGATGGGCGTCAATCCGGACCGCATTCAAATGCTGCGCCCGGACACTCAGACCGCCACCGACCCCGGACCTACCGTGGCTTCCCGTGCCTCAATCGTCGGCGGAAACGCGGTTCGGGTCACCACCGAGAAAGTGGCCCACTTGTTAAACCTCGCCGCGGCAGACCTCTTTAAATGTGATCCCGCACAGCTTGTCAGGATGGATGAAAGCTATATCGGCCCGCAGGAACAGCCCGTTAGCTTTGAAGAGGTCGCGAATCATGCCCGCGAAATGGGTTTCCAGCTCTCTGCCCACGGTTACTGGCAGATTCCCGAAATTCACTGGGATTTTGATAAGGGAACCGGGGTACCGTATTTCACCTATTCTTACGGCGCCCAGATCGCTGAAGTTGAAGTTAACTGCAGAACCGGCAAGGTGAAAGTGCTCAAAATATGGGCAGCACACGATGCCGGAAGGATTATTTACCCGTTGGGAGCCCAGGGCCAGATGCTGGGCGGCATTGCGCAGGGTTTGGGCTATGCCCTGACGGAAGGGTTTACCTATAAAGATGGGTATCCCCAAAAGCTGGACTTCAACACCTATCATGTTCCTACTTCAATGGATATACCCGAAATGGAGTATAAGTTCATCGACAACACCCTGCCGGAAGGGCCTTTCGGAGCTAAAAACCTGGCGGAACCCATGATGATTTCCGCTCCCCCGGCAATAGCCAATGGGGTATATCAGGCCACCGGTGTTCGGGTCCATGAATTCCCGATCAATCCGGAGCTTCTAAAGATGTAAGTCTGGATAGATAAAGACGGTTTTACAGGTAGCTGTTTACAGTTATTAAGCTTTTACAGGTATCCCTTGAAAAGACTTCCAAAGCGTCCCCTCTTTGGAAGTCTTCATTTAATAATCTTTTTTGTCTGGATGTCCGGGTCAGCTTTCGGGCAGCACTTTATTGAGTTGGCCCAACCAGTTCTCCCCCATGATATTCGCAACATCTTCTTCCGAATAGCCTTTTTCCAGCAGCAGCGGTGGGATCTTCTGCAAATCCGCGATGGAGTCAAACTCCATGGGAGTTTCCTCTACTCCATAGATTCCGTCAAAATCCGAACCAATCCCGACATGCAAACTATCCCCGGCAAGCTGGCACATGTAATCAATCTGCGCCACCAACCGGTCAATATGCACCAGGTCCCTGCGCATTTGCTTCTTCGTCCAGCCGGCCAGCAGGAAATTATTAAACGGCACCACGCCAATCACACCGTCCCGTTCCACAATGCCGCGGATCACCCTGTCAGAAAGATGCCGGTTGCTCTCCACTCCTCTCAGTAAAGCAGCCGCATTTGCATGGCTGGCCATAATAACCCCTTCATATCGGTCCAGAGCCTGGAGCGCAGCTTCTTCATCCATGTGGCTGAGGTCCAGCCCAAAGCCGACCTCGGCCATGTTTTCCAATAATGCGCGGCCATCTCGGGTCAGAGGGCTCGGTTCATTCGTCCCGCCACAGTAACGGGTACCCGCCCATGCCGGCCCAATGAACCGCAGGCCCATTTCCCACCATTCCGGCAGTTCATCCGGCGTGCGGATCCCTTCGGCTGCCTCCATCAACAGCACCATCCCTATTGGCCGTCCGGACACGCCTTCAGATAACGGCCTTTTCCATACGTTCAGTATGTCTTGTAAATCGGCTTGAGAAGAGATCAACCGGAATTTATCCGGGTTGTTATCCGTCCATCGATAATAAAAGTCAACCTGATCCCGATAAAGCTTACCGGCTTCATGGATATCGTGGTAAACCAGATGATCCCAGGGGCCCTCCTGTTTCCGGATGGGTTCTGCAAACAGCGTGGAGAAGACAACTCCGACGTTACCCTGCTGGTAAGCATCCCATCCCAGGATCGTGTTTCCGGTCACTTCCGGAACATAAGTTCCTTTTTCCAGTTCGCGCGTTTTTTCTATCGGATTGATATAGTCCCGCTGGAATGTCAGCATATTCCAGGCTAAATCCTGATGTGCATCAACAATAAAATGGACTTTTTCCATTCAGGTGTTCTCCTGATCTACATTTAAATTTAGACCTGCTCCAGAGCAAGCCGGATTCCCAATCCGATAAGCACAACACCGGAGACCGTTTGAAGACCCCGCTGCCAACCGGACCGGTTGAAAATGTGCTGGAACTTTCCCATCAAGCCGGTCAACAACAACAGCCACAAAAAACTCATCAAAATATGAATCCCGCCCAGCGCCAATGATTTCACCAGTACAGGATCTCCAATGTAAATGAATTGAGGCAAAAACGCCAGGTAAAAGACGGCAACTTTGGGATTAAAAAGGTTCGTAAGAAACCCCTCCACGAAAGGTCTCTGGCCTTTACCCGATGGTCCCAAATGCTGCTGTGCCTCATCCATGTCTGTCTGAGTCTTTCCGTGAGCTCTCCACAGAGATTGTCCGCCCAGAAATATCAGATAGACGGCTCCAAGTATTTTTACAACCAGAAACGCCATCGCGGACTGCACCAAAATCAAAGACACGCCCAGAGCAGACAGAGTCGCATGAACCATCAACCCCGAACAGATGCCCAATGTGGTGCGAGCTCCGGCCTGCTGCCCGCCCGATAACGCGTTGCGTATGACCAGCATCACATCCGCACCGGGCGTGATGGTCAGCAGTGCAATAATCCCGATATAAGTCCAGATTTCCGCCGAAAAGATCATTTTATTTCCACTTCAGTTTGGGCTCGTTTCATACAATTTTCAATATTATACCTGTCTTCCCCCGCCAGGAAAAAAAGAACCTCAAAGGTTCTTTTTTTCTGGTAAATCTCGAATTCCAGTCCTACACAACTGAGGTTGGATGAAACTATTCTAAAACGATCTTCCGAATATCTTTCATCATCCGGATATTTGCTTCTAATCCTTTGGAAACCACACTCAACAAAAACACATCCAGATCATTATCCGCGATCAGGTCGTGGATAGCGTGAGTGCATTCCTCCCAGGTGCCGGCGATTTGATAGTTCTGGATCATATCCAGGGTGACCAGCTTGACCGCTTCAGCCGGCCCGCCGGCAGCCATCGCCTGGCGAATATCATCGACCATCTCCTCTGTGATGCCTAATTCTCTAAGCTGGCGCGTGGGGGTATCCATAACAACATAGCTGTAGAGCTCGGCGGCTTCATCCAGCAAGTCAGGTGTATAGGCAATCCGGTCCACGTAGATACGAAGCGGTCGGGAGTCTTTTCCTGCACTGCCCTGTTCAACGATTTTGATCGCGGAGCTCAAATCTGCCTTCACCATCATATAAGCGCCGTCCGCTGTTTCACCTGCCAGACGCAGCATCTTAGGGCCGCGTCCTGCCAGCCAGATGGGGATTTCCTGTTTGCCCATCCAGATTTGAGCGTGATTCAATTGAAACTTTTTTCCCTGCCAGCTAATTTCTTCGCCTGACCATAATTTCCGGAGAATAGTCATCGTTTCCCGGACTACGGTCAGTGGGTTGTCCCTTGAAATTCCCATCGGGTTGAGCACCATGGAGCCGCCCGCCACCAATGAAATCAGCGCCCGCCCGCCGGAAAGTTCATTCAACGTGGCAACTGCCGAAGCTGTTACCGCCGGATGGCGGGTATAGCCATTGGTGATAGGACCTAGCATAATGCTGTCAGTCTGTTTCGCAGCCGCTCCCAGCGTGGCATAAACATCGGGCATAAAACCTTCATCGGCCAGCAAACAATACTGATACCCCAGACTCTCCGCCGCCCGAATGGTTTCAATTGCCTCATCCGGAGACATCTGTGGAATGATCTGCAAACCTAATTGAACCATGTTTTTCCGGCTATTCCGATGTCAAGCCCAAATAAGACTTTTTCAGTACCTCATAATTAATACGCCCTGCCCGGAAAGTTCTGCCGGTCGACATATTGTTGATCTGTACCACCGCCGGAGAATGCAAATCCAATGGGATTTGATAAAAGTCGCGTCCGGCATCTTCATAAATTTCAACAAAGGGTCGTCCATACGCACTGGATACCGAGGAAGTGATTTTCTTGACCACCGCTGCACAGGCTTCATCCGTGTTTTCAACATACAATGTAGCAATACCGCCATACAGCAGTGCATCATTGATCCGGCCAAAAGCCTGCACCTCATCATTGGTCAGAGGCGGGATCACGCAGTACCCTTGAGCCTGACGAAGGGTCTTCACGTCAAACCCTTCTTCATCCACACGGTGCAGCGTTTGCTCGATAATGCGCGCCGAAACCTGAATGGCACATACCAGACTGGCGCTGGGAGCGAATAAAATGGTGAGGTTTTCTGGTTTAAGACCGCAGGCTTCCGCAACTGCATCGGCAGTGTCCACGGTAACCGGGTCAGGCGTCTGGATGCAAATCACCCCTTCTGAAGACACGTCCCGATACTCGGCAATCATGTCAAAATAATGATCGGGGTGACTATTCAACGAGCGGGCAGGGCCGGCTCCAATCGGTGCATTTTCCCGGGCTTCCAACCGCCATCCGGCGATCTGAGAAGCCACACAGGCAATCTGCGGCAGATCGGCCAGAACCCTCACCGCAGATAGAGCATATTCACCCAGCTGGAAGTGCTCATAGCTGATATCCCCCAGGCCGCCCAGGGTAATCAAGGTGTAATATTTTCCGGCCAGCCAGCCGCCCGGAGCTTCCAACCCCATATCAATGACCGTGGTTCCATTTTCTAATTTTGAAACCTTCACACCCAGGGCTTCCGGTGTTTCCAGAATTTTCTGAACAATCTTCATCGATTCACGGTTAATACTGAGCATGTTTCATTCTCCTACTTTATCATTACGGTTTAGACGGCAAACCGGCTTCCCGCGCACTCATACCGCTGTCCACAGGCAGGATAATCCCATTGATATAACTGGCATCCTCAGACGCCAGAAACAACACGGCTTGAGCCAGTTCCATGGTCTTGCCAATCCGGCCGCCCGGGATGTAGCGGGCCAGTTCCTCCAGAATTTCCGGCCTGGAAAACCCAGCTTCCAGCGCTTCCGTCCGGATCATACCGGGAGAGACTGCATTGACCCGGATATTGTCTTCAATCAACTCAACAGCCATAGCCCGGGTCAGCGCTTCCACGGCCCCCTTGGTAGCACAGTAAACTGTCCGTCCCGGCACAGCAAGCTGGGCCAGGATCGAGCTGATATGAACAATAGATCCCTGCTTTCTTGCTGCCATCCGGCAGGCAACCTGCTGGCTCAGGTAAAACAACCCGCGCACATTCGCGTTGAAGGAACGGTCAAATTCTTCAAGACTGACCTTTAAGAAGCGGTCCCGGTTAAAGGCCGCAGCATTGTTAACCAGAACCCGGATGGGGCCAATTTGTTCTTCAACTTCGCTCACCATCCGGTCAATGTCTTCCACCTTCCCTACATCGGCCTGGTAAACCAGTGCTCTGCCGCCGGCCGACTCGATCCTGGATTGTGTTTCCAGGGCACCTTTTGTGTCGCTGCGATAGTTCACCACCACTTTCGCGCCTTCCGCCGCGAAAGCAAGTGCTGTGGCGCTTCCGATCCCTCTGGAAGCGCCGGTTACCACCACGACCTGATCTTCAAATCGTCGTTTCATAAGCCGTTCTTTATTTTTCTTCAATAATGCATAAAACGGTTCCAACGGCAATTTCTTCCGTCCCGTTTTCCACCAGGATTTTTGTGACAACACCGGAGACCGGAGCTTCTAACTGGTTGGTGACTTTATCCGTCTCTACATCTGCCAGAGCATCCCCTTCTTTAACTTCCTGGCCTTCTTTTACCAGCCATTCGGTTAACGTGCCCTCTTCCATCGTCAATCCCCATTTTGGGAGAATTACCTCTACTGCCATGTTCAATTTCCTCCAATATTTACTTAAAGGTTTTCTTTACTGCCGAAACCACATCATCTTTATTGGGCATGATCAATTTCTCTAAGACCAAAGAGAATGGAATGGGGCTATCCAGCGCACAGACTCGTTCCACAGGAGCTACCAGGTCCGAGAAAACTTCTTCCGAAATCACCGCGCTCAAATCTGCGGCAAGGCCGCCCATTTTGGGTGATTCATTTACCACAACCGCCCGGCCGGTCTTCTTTACCGATTCAAGCACCGTCTCATGATCCCAGGGACGTATCGTTCGCAGATCAATCACCTCGGCAGAAATCCCTTCTTTTTCCAGTTCTCCGGCCGCTTCCATTGCATCCAGCACGGTTTTCATGCTGGCCACCAGAGTCACATCGCTCCCCTCTTTCAACACTTTTGCCTTGCCAATCGGGATCGTGTACTTTTCTTCGGGCACTTCGCCTTTGGTGCGGTACAGTGCCTTATGTTCCAGGAACAGGATCGGGTTATCGTCTTCGATACTGGCAATCAAGAGCCCTTTGGCATCATACGCGTTCGAAGGGGCAACGATCACCAGACCGGAGACATTCATGAACCAGCCTTCCACAGATTGAGAGTGGTGTGGGCCGCCGCCAAAACCGGCCCCACAAGCCGTACGGACTACAATGGGCGATTTAAACTGGCCGTCAAACATGTAATACATTTTTGCGGCATTATTTACCAGTTGGTCGTAGCAGGTTGTTATAAAATCGGCAAACATGATCTCGGGGACCGGCCTCATCCCGACCACTGCCGAGCCAACCGCTGCGCCAATGATCGCGGCTTCTGACAAAGGGGTATCCCGCATCCGTTCGGCACCGTACTTTTCAAACAGCCCGCGAGTTACGCCAAAATCTCCACCCATCCAACCAATATCTTCACCCAGGCAGTATACGCGTTCATCTTCTGCCATTTTAATATCCAGCGCATTGTTCAGCGCCTGAACCATCGTCATCCGAGTCATTTTGCTTCTACCTCCCAACCGACATAAACATTCGCAGTTGCCTTTTTAGGATCAGGCATCGGGCTTTCTTTTGCATAAGTTACCCAGGATGCAATCTCTTCTTCAACACCCTGTTCCAACGCGATTAATTCGGCTTCCGTTGCAAAACCCTTTTTGAGAATATCCGTGCGCGCCATAGAAAGCGGCTCGTGTTCGACTTTCCAATACTGAATTTCTTCTTCTGAACGGAACTCGCCGCTGAACAGACCTTGCCAGCGCCAGGTTTTATATTCAATAAATGCCGGGCCATTCCCTTCTTTAATATACTCGGCAGCTTTCAGGGTTGCCTCATAGCAGGCCACCAGATCATTCCCGTCAACCTGAACCGCGGGCATCCGGTAAGAACGGGCAAATTCATACAATTCTCCCGTCGCATGGCTGAATCCAACCGGTGTTGAAATAGCATAACCATTATTCACACAGCAGTACAACAACGGCAGCTTCCAGGCAGCTGCCAAGTTCAGACTTTCATGCCACTCGCCGCGGCCGGAAGTTCCATCCCCAACCACCACTGCTGCAAAACGGTCCGTGCCCTGCATCTTCCAACCCAGCGCCACACCCAGGGCGGTCGCCATGAAAGAACCCTGCACACCATTATCACCAAAATTATTCACGCTGGCATCTGCAGAGTGCAGAGAACCGCCCTTTCCGCTGCATACCCCGGTTGACCGGCCAAATAATTCCGCCATAATCCTTTCACCCGGCGATCCTTTAAGGAACAGCAGGCCGTGGCAGCGATGGTCCGGGAACAACCCGTCCTCCGTGCGAAGCACATTCGCTATCGCAGCCAGGGTTGCTTCCTGGCCGACACCGATATGCAGCATTCCAGGCACATTCCCTTTTTTGAACTCGCTCTCCAGCGTTTGTTCAAACACCCGGATCAACCGCATATCCCGATACATCTTCAGATAGAATTCAGGGCTTATGTCTTGCATAGATCCTCCAATAGAAAGATTTAATTAAGTGGAAAATATAACGGCCATCATAGGGATGGATTCCACAAACACCCAATTTTTACAAATGACAACTTCTGGGGGATTTCCTGGTGATTTTGTAAAGTTATTTCCAGAGGTCTCACTTCTGCTCTTTAAAAAGTTCAAAACATGGGAGGCGTCATCACTGAAAGCCAGACAACGCCTTCATTTCTGGATGCACAGGTCATTTCTTTTAATTGTTCACCATCAAAATAGATCGAATCTCCCGGATACAGGAAATAGGTTTCATCCGTTAATGTAATCTGCAGAGAACCGGAAATGACCAGAATCATTTCTTCTGTGGGCTCACGAAGTCGTCTGGCTTTGTAGGTTTGGCCGGCTTTCAGGCTGCCAATAGTGGCTTCCATTTTCCGGGCCAGATCAATTGAAAGCAGTTCATAAACCACACTTTCACCCGGCAGAGTCAGCTGCGGGCGGCTCCCCGCCCGGACCACCGGCGAATACCGTACATTCTTTTCTTCCTCATCCGCCAATTTAACCGGCGCAGCCAGGATTGAATCGGCGGGAGAATATTCCGAGAAGAAATAAGTCATGGGGACTTCAAGCGCATCTGCCAGGCTTCGCAGCGAATCCAACGAAGCGGATACTTTTCCTCGTTCAAGCTGGCTGATAAACGCCGGAGACAGTCCCGACTTTTCAGTTAATTCACGGATTGAGTATCCTTTTTCACTCCGCCGGTGATGGATTCTCAAACCAATTTCTTGATCGGTAATCATCAAATTTAGTGTCCTTCGGGATCGTTTTAATTAATTCGCCACGTTTACTACAATACATCAAATTTTATTTTTTGTCAACTATTTATAAATTTTTGTATGTTTACAGTAAACTTAAATACTTGAAAAAGCCAAATTTCTTATTGTTACGCCTTTTAACCTGTTTTTTTGTTTATCTAGTATAAACATCGTCAAAAAATTCAGGTTCCATTTAAGTTCCTCAAATTTTTTGAGCGGCGAAATCATTGTTGGTGATAGAATAAATGAAACAGCTTGTGCCTCTGATATTTCACCTGGAAAACCAATGGATTTGTTCTATGCCCGAAAAAAAACAAACGGTCTATTTTGACAACGCAGCCACCTCCTGGCCAAAACCGCCGGGAACGGTAAAAGCCATATCTAATTTTATTGAAAATATTGGCGCAAACCCCGGCCGTTCCGGTCACCGCCTTTCAGTTGAAGCTTCCCGCGTTGTTTACGCTGCCCGTGAGAACATCGCGGCGCTCTTCCATGTTGACGACCCAATGCGGGTGGTCTTTGGAAGCAACATCACCGAAGCCCTCAACCTGGCCCTGTGGGGATTGCTCTGCCCCGGAGATCATATAATTACCAGCAGCATGGAGCATAATTCGATGATGCGCCCGCTGCACGCTTTACAAGAACAGGGCGTACAGGTCACCGTCATCCAATGCACTCCGGAAGGCCTCCTGGACCCGGAGGACATCGAAGCAGCGATTAGGCCTGCCACAAAAATGATCGCGCTCAACCATGCTTCCAATGTCTGCGGGACACTGCTGCCGGTCGCAGATGTGGGCGCCATTGCCCGAAAGCACAACCTGCTTTTCCTGGTGGATACTGCCCAGACCGGCGGAGCTTATCCGATTGACATGCAGGATCTGAAGATTGATCTACTGGGGTTTACCGGGCACAAATCCCTGTACGGGCCAATGGGAACCGGCGGCCTAGTCATTGGAGAGCGCGTGGATATTTCACAAATGAACTCCTTAAAACAGGGCGGAACCGGAAGCCATTCGGAACACGAGGTTCAGCCCGATTTCCTGCCCGACAAATTCGAAAGCGGAACGCCTAATGCGGCGGGATTGGCCGGACTCAATGCCGGTATCGATTGGGTACTGAAAGAAGGGGTAAACGCCATTCGTTCCCGCGAGGAAAGCCTGACACAAACTCTGATTGAGGGCCTGCAAAATATCTCCGGCGTGACCGTTTACGGGACGGGAGATGCTTCCCGCCAGACCTCTACCGTTTCATTTAACCTCACCGACATGGCACCATCTGAAGTCAGCCTCCGGCTGGATGAGGACTACCAGATCATGTGCCGGGTCGGTCTGCATTGTTCTCCCGCTGCGCACAAGACTTTGGGCACTTACCCGGCCGGGACCATCCGTTTCGGGTTAGGTGCATTCAACACACTGCCGGAAGTGCATTCCGCCCTCGGCGCTGTCAGCGAACTGGCAAAGGAGATAAAATGATTCCTGCTAAATATTCCGTAATCCTTGTATTCTCCACCGGACACGCGATCCGTCTGGAGCATGTTCTCAATCAACAGGGGATTGAAACCAAACTGATCCCGGTGCCGCGTTATTTCAGTTCCACCTGTGGGAACTGTGTTCGGATAAAAACTGCTGACACGGAAACCGCAGCCGGGATTATTGAGAAAAACCAGATTGAAATTGAGGATATCCGGGAGCTTCAAGAATATTAATTTCCTGAACTTGAAACCCAAACCGGGGAGATCCACCGCAGCATGCAGAATTGCTGCGGTTTTTTGTTTAAACGCGACAGCCCAACCATATACCCGCGATTTTTCCTTTTATCGGAATTAACATTCTTTTTATGTATCATATACATTTTTTTAATAGAACCTGCTTACTATTAAGTATGAAAAGAAACAAAAAGAAACTTTACACATAAATTTTCTTCTTTATGATAAGGAGGCTGAAATGTTATACCGAAGATATTCACCATTATCCATGTGGGAAGACATGGACCGAATGCAGCGCAGAATGAACCGGCAATACCGCCCCGCTCCAACTTTCCCGGCCATGAACATCTGGACCAATGAGGAAGGCGCCGTTGTTTCGGCTGAGCTTCCCGGCGTAAAGGTAGAGGACTTGGATATTTCCGTAGTTGGCGAAACCCTCACCATCAGTGGCAGCCGAGAACTTGAACAGGCTGGTGAAAACTCCCGCTACCACCGACAGGAACGTGGCTACGGCAGCTTTACCCGCACAATTGAACTCCCATTCCAGGTAGAGCCTGAGCAGGTAGAGGCCAGCTACAAAAATGGCGTGCTCAAGATCTCTTTACCTCGAGCAGCGGCAGATAAACCCAAGAAAATCTCCGTTAAAACTGCCTGAACCCGTTGGACTATTAGATAACTCATAACCTTGTATAACCTGGAGGTATAAAAATGACTGAGAAAAGTAAATCACTTGAAGTGGAAAACAAACAGGAACTTGCTCCTGAGGAAACAGCCGAACGAACCCGGGAAAGCCAATGCTTTGTGCCGCGCACCGATATCTACGAAACCGACAATGAAGTCATTGTAGTCACAGATATGCCCGGTGTTGACGCAGACTCGATCGAAATTACCCTGGAAAAAAACACCCTGACGTTGAACGGCTATGTTGAGCCAGACCCGATGGATGGATATGCGCTCTCCCATGTTGAATATGGCATCGGCGATTACCAGCGCAAATTCACCATCTCCAATGAAGTTGACCAGGAAAACATTCGGGCTACCATCAAAGATGGCGTACTGGAGTTAACTTTACCCAAGTCCGGCCCGGCAAAGGCACGAAAAATCAGTGTCAAATCGGCCGGGTAATAAGATCGTGCAGAAATAAGTGTTCAAAAGCCAGAATAGAAGAGCATCTCTATTCTGGCAAAGAATAGATCGTATTTATTGTCAAAGGAGGTGAAACAATGGCTATTAAAAATTTGCTTCCTTGGAATCGGGATACAAAGATCAACACACTGCGCAAATATCCAGAAGAGGAGCCTTTAAATGCTCTTCTCAACATGCAGAATGAATTGGATCAAATGTTTGAAAGCTTCTTTGATCGCCCGTTCGGAAGAGGAAGCCGTACGGATTTCCCCTTTAGCTTTTCACCGAGTGTAGATGTTGCTGAAACCGATAAAGGAATAACCGCTACAGCAGATTTGCCGGGTCTTAAAGCAGATGAAGTGGAAATTTCTCTGGAAAATCGTGTTTTAACCATTCGCGGTGAGAAAAATTTTGAAAAAGAAGATAAAGGACATCATTTCCACCGCAAAGAACGTTCCTACGGAGCTTTTCAAAGGGATATTGTGCTTCCCGCCGATGTAAAGGAAGATCAAATTGAAGCAGTCTTTAAGAATGGCGTGTTAGAAATCACCGCACCCAAAGCTGAGATCACCAGCAGGAAGCGCATCAAGATCAACAAAAGCTAAAACAACTTAGAACCATTTCACGCCGTCGGAATAGTATTTTGAACATACTATTCCGACGGTAGTGCTTAAAGTTTCTTTACATTTGATGGAATATTAAATAATCTCTTATTTGATTCAAACAACTTCTTAATAATTCCGTGGATTAATTAAGGTTGATCTGGAAGATGAGAGATAACGTTAAATAAAGTTTCTAAAGATCAAAATTTCTCTTCATTACAAATGAAGAACTTTTAGGAGGTACCTATGAA
>JAHDQE010000130.1 GCA_018433975.1 Ornatilinea sp.
GCTCACGCTCTTGATCAATGGCGTTTCGCTGGCTTTATTGGCAAAACGGTATAAACGGCAGATTGCAGAGAAACGGAAGGCAGGCAATAATTACGCCTGACACAGCTAACGGTCTGGATATCCCAGGCCGTTTTTCTTGTCCGGGAGGGCCGTCATCGTACGGTCAGATGAAACCAATAAACAACTTTTGGCGGATTCCCGTGGGCCTTTACCGATGCAGCCAGGTTGACCGGAAGGCTGTGATGATGATGGCTTTACATCCCCCTGTTGTGTTACTGGCGGGAATATAACGTAAAGATTCTTTCCGCCACGCCCGGCTCATCTCACTATCGTGATACGTCCCGTGCCGGGGGCGGTGATGCTGCCGACGCGGGCGGCCTTGACGCCGCGGGCTTCCAGCTCCGCCAGGAGCTGCCCGGCGCGGGCTTCCGGCAGGCTGATCAGCAGGCCGCCGGAGGTCTGGGCGTCGGCCAGGAGGAGTTGTTCGGTCTCGGTGAGAGCGGGATCAAAGTCTACATGGGGGCGGACGTAAGCCAGGTTGTCCATCGTGCCGCCGGGGATGACACCCGCGCCGGCCAGGCGGCGGGCGGATTCCAGCACGGGGACGGCACGGGCCTCGACGCGGGCGTCCACGCCGCTCCCGGCAGCCATCTCATGCAGGTGTCCGAGCAGCCCGAAGCCGGTCACATCGGTGCAGGCGCTGGGCCCCACGGCGAGCATGGCTTCGGCGGCTCCGCGGTTGAGGGCTGCCATCAGGCGCATGCCTTCCTCGATCTCCTGCGGCTCGGCCAGGCCGCGCTTGGCGGCGGTGGTCAGGATGCCCAGCCCCAGGGGTTTGGTGAGGACCAGGGCGTCGCCGGGACGGGCGGTGCTGTTACGCACAATGCGGTCCGGGTGGGCGATGCCGGTGACGGCCAGGCCGAATTTAGGCTCGGTATCGTCCACGGTGTGCCCGCCGATCACGCTCACCCCGGCTTCGGCAGCCTTATCCAGCGCACCCTGCAGGATGCGGGTCAGGACGCTCATCGGCAAGCGGTTGGAGGGGAAGCCGACGATATTCAGCCCAAACAGGGGGCGGGCACCCATGGCGTAAATGTCGCTGATCGAGTTGGCCGCGGAGATGGCGCCAAACCAGTAGGGATCATCCACGATGGGGGTGAAGAAGTCTACGGTCTGCACAACGGCGGTGTCTTCATTTAAGAGATAAACCGCGGCGTCGTCGGCGGTTTCGGTCCCGACCAGAACGGCCGGGTCGACCGGCAGGGGGAGCTGTTGGAGCACGGACTCCAGGGCCTGCGGGCGGAGCTTGCAGGCACATCCCAGTCCGTGGGTGTAGTGAGTCAGCTTGATCTCTTCGCCGTCCAGGGCCAGCACGGGGGGAACGGCGGCACCGCGCGGCAGAAGACGCTCCACGGCATCGGCCACGATGCGCACCGCCCGGTCAATTCCTTCCGCGGTGGTGCCGCGCCCTACCGAGAAGCGCACCGTGCCCATGGCCCACTCGACCGGCAGGCGCATGGCCTCCAGCACGGTGGAGATTTCCACGCTCTCGGCGTGACAGGCCGCACCGGCCGAAGCCGCCACCTGGTCGCCAACCTCGGAGAGCAGGGTGTTGGCTTCCACGCCGCGGAAGCTGAGGGAGAGGGTGTTGGGGAGGCGGAGTTCGGGATGCCCGTTAAGGCGCATCTGGTCTTCGCCGAAGCGCTCACGCAGGGCCGAGTAGAGCCGTTCACGCATCTCACGGAAGTGGGCCATATTGTGTGCCAGATCGCGGCGGGCGACCTGGCAGGCTTTGCCCAGCCCGACGATTTCCAGCACGTTCTCGGTGCCGGGACGGCGGTTGACCTCGTGGCTGGCGCCAAACATGAGCTTTTCCAGCTTCACCCCGGAACGGATATAGAGTATGCCGATCCCCTTGGGGGCATACAGTTTATGCCCGGCCACGGAGAGCAGGTCTACCCCCAGGTCGTCCACCTGAACGGGAACCTTGCCGACCGATTGAGCGGCGTCGGTGTGTATCAGCGCGCCGTGGCGGTGGGCGATGGCAGCCAGCTCGGCAATGGGCTGGAGGGTGCCGACCTCGTTGTTGGCGTGCATAACGCTCACCAGGATGGTGTCGGGGGTGATGGCCTCTTCCAGATCGTGAGGGCTCACCAGCCCGGTCTCGTCCACCGGCAGGATGGTAAGGCGGAAGCCCTGGGTACTCAGCCAGCGGCAGACCTCCAGCACAGCGGGGTGCTCCACAGCGCTGGTGATGATGTGGCGGCCGCGCTCCCGCAGGGCCAGCGCCGCACCGCGGATGGCGTGGTTGTTGCTTTCGGTCCCGCCGGAGGTGAAGATCAGTTCGGCGGGCTGGCAGCCCAGCAGCGCAGCTGCCTCGGCGCGGGCGTTCTCGATGGCACGCTTGGTCTCAGCGCCGTAGGTGTAGCTGCTGGAAGGGTTGCCGAAATGCTCATAGAGGTAGGGTGCCATTGCGTCGGCGACTTCTCCGGCAATCGGAGTAGTGGCGTTGTAATCAAGATAAACGGGCTGCATACGGGCCTCCTGTTATTCATTCCATCATGGGATCTGTTGGATATTCTACCAGCACTCGACGTGCCTCCGGTATAATTGTAGAAAACTCATAGAAAGGGGTGAAGCGGATAAACGATGTTACCTTATGATCGTTTTTTGAGTCTGGTGCAGAACGGCCTGCTGGTGGCGTTCGATTTGATTGTGCGCGACCCGGAAGGGCGCGTGCTGGTGGGGCTGCGGAACAACCGCCCGGCGCAGGGCTACTGGTTTGTGCCGGGGGGGATTATCCGCAAAACAGAGAACCTGCCGGAGGCTTTTCAGCGTGTGACCCGGGAAGAGCTGGGAATGCCGCTGGAGCTGAAACGGGATGCGTGGTTCCACGGCCTGTATGAGCATATCTATGAGGATAATTTCGCCGGGGAACCGGAGATTGGGACGCATTACATCGTTCTGGCATATGAAATCCGGCTGGCTGTGATTCCGGATATCCTGCCGCAGGAACAGCACAACGAGTACCGCTGGCTTTCTCCAAAAGAACTGGTGGCAGACCCAAAAGTACATCCAAACACCAAAAACTATTTCAATGATACGGGCAGCACAATGGAATACGCCAGGTCGTTGATACCGGGTTGACCTTACGCAGGGGTTGGAGAGATTAAATTGTAAGCCCCGGCGAGAAGGGGTCGCTGGGGCTTACAGGAGAGTAAGGAAACAACCTTGCGGTTGGAATCCCTCAAAAGGAATACGCTTTGTTGCTCCGGGTGGAAGTTTATCCGGAATAGCATGTGCCGTATAAACTAACTCGGACCTGAAGCTGTTGTTCCAAAACTGGAAATGCAAAGCGCAGTTCGGCCGCAATCGGGCCATTCTCCAGCCGGTAACCGGTGGCTGAATTGTACATTTATATCACATTAAATTTAAAAAAATATGAGAGTTTCCTTATCAAATTTGATAGGTATTTGGATTGCGGGGCCCGTTAAGAGCTCTGCCCGGGGACAACACCGCCTTCATTTTTAAGGAAAACCCCATCCCGCAGGGTAATGTCCATCCGGGTCCCGGTTGCGTGCAACCAGCGGTGCTGATATGATATTAACATCACTGAACGAATCTAGTTGCAGCTATTTCTATTTTGGGCCGTTGAGCAGCCCAAAATAGCCGGTTATTGTGCCTAATTTTAGTTGATCTGGCACATTTTTTACGTTTTTCAGCACATGTAAATCCAACAAGCAGTGAAAATTTATCGACAGGGAGCTATAAACCATGACCAGGAAAGCTAAGCGAATCGGATTCCCCCGTATGAAACAGGAAGCGGGGGAAAAGCGTATTTTTCTACCTGAATTTATCAATCAAATGATCCAGCTTGGCTTTGTGATTTGTGTTGAAGAAGGGTATGGGTCCCGTCTGGGGTTTTCTGAAGAATTCTATAAACAGGGTGACCCACGGGTGCGTATTTGCAGCCGGGAGGAATGTTTTGCGCAGGACTATGTTGTGATCCTACGTTCCCCCAAAAACAAAGAGTTTGACCTGATCCAATCGGGAGCCTGTCTGATTTCAATGCTGCATTTCCCCACCCGCCCCAAGCGCGTACAGCTCCTTAAAAGGAGAAAGATCAATGCCATCTCACTGGACAGCATCCTCAACGATACCAATATCCGTCTGATTGAAAATATGAAAGCGGTGGCCTGGAACGGACTGGAAGCCGCCTTCGATATCCTGGAAAACCGCTATGGGACTCTGTTGAGGGAAAACGGCAGGCCCTGGAAAACATTGATCCTGGGGACCGGAATGGTGGGCAAGCACGCGGTTGCCGCAGCTACCAAGCTGGGCAATACCGAACGTTATAACGACCATGTCCTGGAAAATGGGGTGGGTAATATTGCCATCAGTGTGGGGCGCGCAACCACTTCCAATCCGGCCATCATGAAAAAACTATTCCATGAAACGGATATTTTGGTGGATGCCGCTTACCGCCGCGATACTTCCCGGCCGGTGGTTCCCAATGAGTGGATTTCCTGGCTTCCGGAACATGCTGTGATTGTCGATCTGGCGGTAGACCCCTATACTCTGGATGCAACCCCGCCGGTTGTTCGGGGTGTGGAAGGAATCCCGCAGGGCAACCTGGACCAGTACGTCTTCCATCCCGATGATCCCCACTGGGAGAACACCGTCCCGGAATCCATCCCCTCCAAACACCGCCGGACCACGGTAACCTGTTATTCCTGGCCCGGGATCCACCCCGAAACCTGCATGCGCCATTACGCCCGCCAGCTCCTGCCTTTAATGGAAGTGCTGGCCGAGAAAGATTACGAAATGCTGTCTCCACAGGGAAACTATTTTGAGCGCGCTCTTTAACGCGGTACGCTGAAGGCTTTTCTGGATATCTCCAAAGTTCTTTAAGATACCGTCTTATTTGGTCTGTTCCGGGAAAGGTGTGGTTTTTTGCCGGGATTGGGCCCGCCTGAAGTTAAACCGGAACTTTATCGGGACGGTATTCGTTGTAAAATTATCAAAATAATGGGAAGCTGTGTTGGAGGGAGAATGAAGCCTGCTGGTTGGAAACTTTATACCCTGGGGATTCTACTGTTTGTGCTGGCCGTGCTTATGGCATGCGGGGGCACGCAGGGGGCCGACATTGAAGGCACCGAATGGTCTCTGACCTCGTTGGACGGGAAGGATCTGATCGCCGGAAGCAGAATTACGCTCGATTTTTCTGCCGACACTTTGAAGGGCTATGCGGGCTGCAACAGCTACGGCGGGGCTTATTCTCTCCAGGGAAACAAGTTCAAAATTCCCGAGATCAGCAGCACCACGGAGGACTGTGCTTCTCCGGAGGGGGTGCTGGATCAGGAAAAAGCTTACCTCAACATTCTTTCCGGTGTGGATAAAGTCCGGTTCCCGGACCGCAATACCCTTGAGATGCAAAACACGGCGCGGGACGAAGTACTGGTTTTTCAGCGGGAGCTTCAGCTTTCCATGAATCCCTCCCAGTTGGAAGGAACTTCCTGGGCGCTGCGCTCGCTGGATGGGGAGGCTATGCTGCCCGGTACATCCCCTATCTTGAGCTTTAAAACAGATGCCATTAATGGGAGCACAGGGTGCAGAACCTTTGCCGCGACTTACCACGCCGATGGAGATAATTTGCAGCTCCTGACGCTGGATATGAATGAGATTGCCTGTGCGAAGCCGGAACCCTACCAGGAGCAGGAAAACCGGGTTCTGGACCGGCTGGATGATATCTCAAAATATCAGGTTACCGCAGAGCAGCTTGAGCTGATCACCGTCCAGGGGGATACGATGACGTACGGTTCACTGCCCGGAGGGACCATTGAGAACGAGGAAGGTTTTACCTGGATACTGGACAATTTCTCGGAAAATGGAGAGGTCACTGCTCCGCTGCCCGGGGTCGAGATCAACCTGATCCTTCCCGGAGGAACGATTAAAGCCAGCGGGAAGCTGAGCGGTTCTGCCGGGTGCACGCTGTATGACGCCAACTATGCCTATGATGGGTCATCCTTCACCACCCTTTCTCCCAATGCGCCTGACCCCGCCTGCGACCCCGCGGTCAACGCCCAGCAGCAGCGTTATCTGGGAATCTTACACCAGGTGAAGACTTTTGATATCAGCGCAAACACGCTACACCTGAACACCGCGGAAGGGCAGACTCTGACCTTTATGATACCGGGCAGTACGCCTTAATCCAGTTCGTCCAGCATAAGCAGACCGCGCTGGACCGCAGCAGCCACTGCGCTGGCCCGAGAGTCTACCCCCAGTTTGTTGTAAATGCTGGTAAGGTGCGCTTTTACGGTGCGTTCGGTGATCCCCAGATCGCGGGCGATTTCCTTGCTGCGGTCCCCGCGGGCGGCCGCCTGCAAAACTTCCATCTCACGGTCGGTTAAAGTAATCCCATTTTCGGGTTCCGGTGTGCCGCCGGCCGAATCGTCCTGGGCTGCCAGCACCCGGGCCAGAACTTCCGGGCTGAGGAGGGTGCGCCCCTGCGCCGCCGCACGGATGGTGTCGAAAAGGACAGCGCGGGCGGTATCCTTCAGCAGATAGCCCCTGGCTCCGGCTTTCAGCCCGCGGAGCATGAGGTCGTCCTCGTTATAGGTGGTCAGGATCACCACTGCGATCCCGGGCGCTTCCGTTTTAAGCTGCTGAATCGCGGACAGACCATCCATTCCCGGCATGCGCAGATCCATCAACACCACATCGGGCTGTAAATCCACAGCGAGCCGGACGGCTTCCGCACCGTCGGAGGCCTGTCCCACTACTTCGAAATCGTCTTCCGTTTCCAGAATCAGGCACAACCCATCCCGGACGATGGCATGGTCATCCGCAATCAGCACCGCAATTTTTCCAGACATGCTTTTAAGATCCTTTTTGAACGGACATGGATTCACCCGCGGTGCGCAGCGGCAGGCGCAGCACCAACCGTGTACCCTCTCCGAATTGGCTGATGACCTGTAAACTGCCACCCACCTGACGGGCTCGTTCCTGCATGCCCAACAATCCATAATGGCCGGGCCGTCCGATCCTTTCTTCAGGTTCAAATCCACGCCCGTCGTCCCGTACTTCCGCGATCCATTCTTCCCCTTTGATCTTCAATTCCACCTGCGTTTCGGCAGCTCCGGCATGGCGGCCAATGTTGGTCAGCCCTTCGGAAACAAAACGCAGCAGGTGCTCTTGAATGGGCCCCGGCACGCTTTCGGGCAGATCCATTTGCAAAGTGCAGGGAACTCCGGAAGAGGCGATGAACCGGTCCACTTCCTCCCGGACGGCCGTTTGCAGATCTAAAGCGGCCGGTGCAGGAGCCCGCAGATCATCAATCACCCGCCGGGAATCTGCCAGAGTGCTGCGCGCACGCTCCATGGCCTGCACCACGATCTTCTGAGCGCGTTCGGCGTTCCCTTTGTCCAAATGAGAATCGACAGCCTCCAACTGGAGGATCAACCCCGCCAGACCCTGTGCCAGGGTATCGTGCAGCTCGCGTGCCATCCGTTGGCGTTCCGCGGCCAGGGTCAATGCTTCAATCTGGCGGTTGGCAGCTTCCAGTTCCACCAGGAGTTTCTGGGCACGCGCTCTGGCCTCCGACTGCCGGGTGTACAGCATCACATACACAATTACAAACAAGGTAATGGGCAGTGCCATCCCGCCCCAAGCTAAAACGGATTTAAACCCTTCAACCCGAGCGACACTGAGTGCAGAAAGGATTGTCAACATCAGAACGGCTGCCGCAGTAGTCTTGATGTTATTCCTTAAAATCCCCACCGCCTGTCCGATCAGTGCAGAGTACAGGGCAAAACCGATCAAAAACCCCGGCGACAGCATCGCGATGACAAATGCCAGCCCTCCCTGCAAAGCAAGGTAGGGAAAAATCAATTTTTGGGATGTACTGATCAGCGGGCTGAGCCAGTGAAGACCGAGATGAATTGCCATCAAAGCCAGGAAAGGAACCAGCCGGGCAGGCGTCTGGAGTTCAGGAGATTGGATCACTGAAGCCACCATACTGCCAACAAGAACAATGGTTAAGATCCAGAAAAACGGCAGTTCCATCTTCGTTTCCGCACGCGATTTCTCGCGCGCAATTTTCATCCATTGTTTGAGTTCACTAAAAGTTTTCATCATTTTTCCCTGTGATGATTATACATTGGGTCGCCTTTTTGATCATCGTCCGGAGGTACAGTGTACGGACGTACAGGTAGGTGCTGGCCGGTGGACCGATGGCAGAAAGCCAACTGCGTCCTATACTGTGGACAGTACAAACCGGAATACGTTTTGAGGATGAATCATGAAAACACAGAAAGATATCCATCGAATTGTGATGCTTGCTTTCAACGCCGTAGGGCTGGCAATGCCCGCTGCCGTCCTGGCACTGAACGCGCTGGGGAAAACCCAACCCGAAGATTTGATCGTCATACTGGCTATTGGCCTGTTCTGCGTGGCACTGGCAAAGCTGCAGAACGCGTAAAGAAAGTATTTATAAAAAGGAAGACTGAAATGGAACGCAAAGAAAACCTGAATGAAATTGTTACCCTGGCTTTCAAAGCCATTGGGTTGGCGATGGCTGTAGCCGTGATTGTGCTTAACTTCCTGAAAGTCCAAACGGCTGCCGAGCAGATCCCTTTGCTGGCGATGGGTTTATTTTCCATCGCGCTGGCAAGTTTGACCGGTAAAGAATATGAGGTCAAAGATGAAAACGAATACTAACGCGATCCAGGTCAAAGGGCTGCGCAAGAACTTCGGCAAACTGGAAGCCGTGCGCGGCGTCAGCTTTGGCGTCCAATCCGGGGAGATCTTCAGCCTGTTGGGGCCGAACGGCGCCGGCAAAAGCACCACCATCTCGATGCTCTCCGGTCTGCTGGAACCGACTGCCGGGAATGCGGAAATCGGCGGGTATTCGGTAAAGGATGCTCCGGCAGCGGCAAAAGCGGCCCTGGGCGTGGTCCCGCAGGATATTGCCCTGTATCCCGATCTGACCGCCTTTGAGAACTTGATGTTCTGGGGAAAGATGTACGGCCTGCGCGGGAGCGAACTGCGCCGGCGCGTCGCCGAGATTCTGGAAATGATCGGCCTGACGGACCGGAAAAAAGACCGGATTGGCACCTTCTCGGGAGGGATGAAGCGCCGCGTCAACATCGGCGCGGCCCTGCTGCACCAACCCAAAGTGGTGATCATGGACGAGCCCACCGTAGGCATTGACCCCCAGAGCCGCCGCCACATCCTGGATAGTGTCAAGGCTCTCAACCGGCAGGGGATGACCGTGCTGTATACCACACACTATATGGAAGAAGCAGAAGAACTCTCCGACCATATCGCCATCATGGACCACGGGGAGATCATCGCTTCGGGTACGTACGCGGAACTGATCCGGTTGATCGGGGAACAAACCCGGGTGGATTTGTCGGTCAGCGCCGACCCGGATATTGCTGTGCAGGTCTGGCAAAACGTGCCCGGCGTGAGCAAGGTCAGCCGGGAGAACGGCTCCATCCAGACCCTGATGCAGGACAGCAATGCCGTGCTGCCGCGCCTGTTTGAAGCGGCCGGGCAGGCCAATGTGCGCATCACCGGTGTGGATATCCGCGAACCCAACCTGGAAGCCGTTTTCCTGCACCTGACCGGCCGCGCGCTGCGGGATTAAGCACGGGGCGAACACACCAAGGAGAAAACTGATGAAAGTAATTGATATCGCCCTGAAAGACCTGAAGCAATCCTTCCGCAGCCTGTTTGCGGTGGGCATGATGTTCGCCGCGCCGCTGCTGATCACCGGGCTGATCTATTTTGCCTTCGGCGGGCTGGCCGGAGGTGACAGCAGAAGCTCCCTGCCGGATTTGAATGTGGTCGTGGTGAACCAGGACCTGCCCGGCGAGGACTCTCCCCGCCTGGGTGAACTGCTGGTGAGCTATTTGCAGGAAGACAGCATGCCCGGCTGGCTGGTGGTGCGGGAAATGCAGGATGGACCCTCCGCCCGCGCGGCGGTGGACCGGCGAGAAGCCGGCGTGGCATTGATCGTCCCCGAGGACTTCTCGAACGCGCTACTGGCTTCCGACGGCCCGGCCAGCCTGACCCTGGTGCAGGACCCCACGCTCTCGATCGGACCGGCGGTGCTGACCGATTTGATCCGTCTGTTTGTGGACGGCATTTCCGGCGCACGGATTGCCTCGGAAGTCATCACCGGTCAGGCCCAACAGGCCGGAGTGCCTGTCAGCGGCACGGACCTGCAAGATGTCTCCACGGCTTATGCCTCCTGGTACGCAGACCTCCAGCGGAACCTGCATCACAGCGACCGGCCTATCCTCGCGGTCAGCCGCCCGGCTGCCGGCGATCAGGCGACTGAAGACCCGGTAAAGACCATTCTGGCCGGGACCATGGCGGGCATGTTGATCTTCTTCAACTTCTTTACCGGGGTTTCGGCGGCTCAATCCATCCTGCGCGAGCAGGAGGAAGGCACCCTGGCACGCCTGTTCACCACCCCCGCGCCGCGCGCCTTGATCCTGCTGGGCAAATTCACGGCCGTATTTTTGATGGTGATCGTTCAGGCCGGTGTTTTGCTGGCGGCCTCCGCGCTGATCTTCAAGATCCGGTGGGGAAACCCGGCCACCGTGGCCCTGCTGGCCTTCAGCCTTTCGCTCGCCAGTACAGGGTTTGGCATCCTGCTGCTCTCCATTGTGAAGAACCTGCGCCAGTCCGGTCCGGTAATCGGGGGCGTCATCAGCGGTATGGGGATGATGGGCGGATTATTTACCGCCGGCATGACCAACCTGCCCCAGGCCTTCAATACCGCTACCCTGTTTGTCCCCCAGGGTTGGGCGATGCGCGGCTGGAAGCTGGCACTGGCCGGTGCCGCGCCAGCGGAAGTATGGCTCCCGACGCTGGTGCTGACCGGGATGGGAATCGCATTCTTTACGACAGGCGCCGTGTTATTCCGCAGGCGGTTTGCCTGATTGGAGCCTCCCGTTCGATCAAAAGGAAATGATACGCTTATCTATTGGTGGAGAAATCTCATGCGCAGTATTGAATTGGCTCTCAAAGATGTCCAACAAATTTTACGGGATAAAAAATCCCTGCTTTTTCTGGTGCTGATGCCCCTGGTCTTTACCCTCTTCATGGGGTTTGCCTACGGGCAGGCGAACCAACCCGAGGACCCCCGCCTGCCGGTGAGCTGGATCAACCTGGATGCGGGCGGCACTCTCAGCGAATCGCTTCGCACGGACCTGGAGCGCTCCGAAGCCCTGCGGCTGGAAGAGACCTCCCCCGGAGAGGCCGCCCGGCTGGTACAAAACGGGAAGCTGGCAGCCGCCCTGACCGTACCGGCCGGTTTCAGCGCGAAAACCCTGGCCGGGGAAGAGGTCTACCTTGACCTGCTGGCGGACAAAGCCACCCCCAGCGGAGCGGCAGCCGAGCAGGCCATCCGCGCCGCCGTGGTGCGCACCCTGAGCGCGGCGGAGACCGCGCGGTTAGCCACGGGCCTGATCCAATCCGGCGGGGTGCCCGTGGACGCCGCCGCGGTGCAGCGGGCCGCGGAAGCCGCCGGACGCGCCTGGGAAGCTCCGGTGCTGGGGTTTACTGTGGAGAAAGCACAGGGAGACGCACCAGCAGACTCGCCGGTGGATGACAATCCCTTCAACCAGTCCTCACCGGGGATGATCGTACAGTTTGCCATCTTCGGGTTGATCAACAGCGCCATGTTGCTGGTGCTGGAGCGCCAGACCGGCTGTCTGCTGCGTCTGCTGACCACTTCGCTGAACCGGGCAGAGATTATCGCCGGGCACCTGCTGGCGATGTTCACGGTCAGTTTTGCTCAGGAGTTGATCCTGGTGCTGGTGGGCCAGTTTGCCTTCGGCGCGGACTACCTGCGCCAGCCGCTGGCAACCTTGATCGTGATGGTGGCCCTGGCAATGTGGGCCGCCAGCCTGGGCATGCTGATCGGCACGCTGGCAAAGGGAGAGGATCAGGTTATCCTGTACGCCATGGCGGGAATGTTCCTATTCTCCGCGCTGGGCGGGGCCTGGTTCCCGCTGGAAAGCGTTGGGCGCACCTTTGCCGCCATCGGCCGCTGGATGCCCAGCGCGTACGCCATGACCGGTTTCCAGAATATCCTCATCCGCGGGCTGGGCTTGGGCTCCGTCCTGATTCCGGCGGCTGTCCTGCTGGCATGGGCGGCAGGCTGCTTCGGCCTGGCGGTGTGGCGGTTCCAAAAAGAATCCTGATCTGCACAGCGCACCATCCCAGAGAACTCAACCTCTCGGGGATGGTTTTGTATTTAAATCAGAAAGCTTTTTCCGGCAGCCCGTTGTGAGCAGATCGTCCTTGTAATTTTCATCCGCTTCCGCTATGCTGATAACATCCATTCTGCCGAAATCAGGAGACTGTTATGAAACTGCGCCCCGTCCAAACCAAAGCCGATCTGCGAGCTTTTATCCAGCTGCCTTACGACCTGTACCGCAATGATCCCAACTGGATCGCACCGCTGCGCAGCGAACAGTGGGCGCAGTTTGACCCCAGCAAGAACCCCATGCTGGAGCGCTGCGAGTACGCTTTGTTTCTGGTGGAGGAGGAAGGCAAAGTGCTTGGGAGAATCTCGGCCTTCACCGACCAGCTCGCCCTGGAGCACTGGGGACAGCCGATTGGCCTGTTCGGATCCTATGAGTGCGTGGATTCCCCGGAGGCCTCCCGGCTCCTGCTGAACGCGGCCCGTGACTGGCTTATGCAGCGCGGGATGCAGACCATGCGCGGCCCGTGGAGCTTTGCCTCGCAGGAATGGGGACTGGTGGTGGAAGGCTTTACCCCGCCGCCGGTCATCCTGGCCCCGCACAACCCGCCTTATTACAACGACCAGCTGGCGGCTTTTGGGCTGGAAAAAGTAATGGACCTGCTGGTGTATGAAGCCGATGTCCGCAAAGGCTATACTTTTCCGGAACGCTACCTGACCCTGACCGATATCATCCAGCGACGCTACGGCGTACGAGTGCGCCCGATTGATATGAAAAACCTGGAGCAGGAAGTGCTGATTATGCTGGATATGGCCAACCAATCCATTTCGGACAACTGGGGGTTCTATCCGGTCACCGAAGCGGAAAGCCGTGCCCTGGCGCGCGACTTGAAGGCTATCGTCAACCCGGCCGCTTTGCTGATCGCCGAGGATTCCGGCGGGCGGCCCATTGGTTTTGCCATGTCGCTGCCGGATGTGAACTGCCTGCTGCGCGGGATGAACGGGCGATTGCTGCCCTTTGGGTGGCTTAAACTCCTGACCGGTCTGCGCCGCCTGAACCAATATCGTATGTGGGCATTGGGCGTTATCCCGGAATATCAGGGTAAAGCGATTGATACTTTGCTGTACCGGGCCACCTACGAAGCTATCTATTCCGAAAACCTGCGGGTGGAAATTAACTATGTCCTGGAAACCAATGACCGCATGAACAACGCTTTGCTCAAGCTTGGCGTGCAGCCGGTGCGCCGTTACCGGGTTTACGAGCGTTCCATTTAAGGGCGGAATCTTCAAAAAATTGCACGTTGGGCCCCGCTTCATGTTAAAATAAAATAAATAAATCATTCAATGATAGGAAATGTCATGGGTACAACCATTCCACTTTATCAGGTTGATGCGTTTACCGGCGAGGCCTTTCGCGGGAACCCGGCTGCCGTTTGCATGCTGGATGCACCCCGTCCGGTGGCCTGGATGCAGGCCGTGGCCCGGGAGATGAACCTCTCCGAAACAGCCTTCCTCCTGCCTGAAGGAGAGGGCTATCACCTGCGCTGGTTCACGCCTACCGTGGAAGTGCCGCTGTGCGGCCACGCCACGCTGGCCAGTGCCCACATCCTGTGGGAAACCGGACGATTGAAGCCGGATGTGATTGCACAGTTCCACACCCTCAGCGGGCTGCTCACCGCCCGGAAAGTCGGCAACCGCATTGAGCTTAATTTCCCGGCAAAGACCGTCGAACCCGCTGAAATTCCCGAACGGATCCTCAAGGCGCTTGGGGTGCGGCCGCATTCTTCCTGGCAGAATGACCATGATTACCTGATGGAAGTCGAGAATGAAGACATCGTGCGCGGGCTCCAGCCGGATTTTAACATTCTGCGCGATATCCCTTCTCACCTGTTCATCATAACTGCTGTGTCCAAAAATCCCGGTTATGATTTTATCTCGCGGGTTTTTGTGCCCTACAACGGCATTGACGAAGACCCTGTTACCGGATCAGCCCACTGCTATCTGGGGCCTTACTGGGCGCATAAAATGAAAAAAGCCGTCTTCGCCGCTTATCAGGCTTCCGAGCGCGGTGGCGAACTGCGCGTCCGGCTGCAGGAAGACCGGGTGATCCTCGGTGGTCAGGCCGTCACCATTACCCGCGGCGAGCTGATGGTGTGACTTTTAATTTCAGGAATAAAACCCACTTTGATTAAAGAACAGTCCTCCGGCGAATTCGCCGGAGGACTGTTGTAAAGTCCGCTAATCCTGCTTTTCAGGCAGCCGTCTGCGGTTCGGATAATCCGGTCAGTTCCAGGCTGCGTTCCCACAGCGCCCGGGCGAGGTCCGGGGCGTATGAAATTCGGGAAGAATTCACCGGCTTTTTGTCGGCAAAGTATTTCCCGGTGATGCCTTCGACTTCCGGTGAAGAGGCCAGGTAAATGGAGGTTTTGGCACCTTCTTCCGGGGAAATGGCGCCGATTTTTTGGAACAAATTCATCATCCATCCCCCCAGGCCGCCATTGCTCACGCCGAAATTTGTATCCACAAACCCGGGATGCAGCGCGTTTACCGTGACCCCCTGTCCTTCCAATTGTCTGGAAAGTTCATACGTGAAATATAAATTTGCCAGTTTGGATTGAGAATACGCAGCCCAACCGGAAAATCGTTTCTTCATTTGAAGATCGTCAAGGTTCAACCGCCCGCCCACATGGGCGGCAGAGGAAACATTCACAATGCGGGCCGGGCTGCCGGCTTTAAGAGCATCCAGAAGCAAATGGGTCAGCAGGAAATACCCCAGATGGTTCAAAGCGAAGGTCATCTCAATCCCGTCCACGCTTTCCGTCCGCTTCATAAAATACGCGCCGGCATTGTTGACGAGGACATTGAGGTGGTCATGACGCGCGTTGAATTCGGCTGCTGCCCGGCGGATATCTGCCTGAGAGGAAAGATCAGCCACCAGCATATCCACATTGGGATTCCCGCTTGCTTCCCGGATTTCGATTACCGTCCGTGCTGTTTTCTCCGGATTGCGGCTGACAATCGTCACTGCTGCGCCCATTTTTGCCAGTTCCCGCGCAGTGATTTTACCGATGCCATCCGTCGCTCCGGTTACCAGTACACTCTTGCCTTGCATGATTTGATTCGTGTTTTCCATAATGGTTTATCCATTTCAAATTTTTGATTTTACGATGATATCCATGTTATTGGATTCAAACTGGTAAAAAGTTTATCACCAGGCCGGATACAAAAGTGAGTTTGTATAAGTTGTTTTGTGGGGCCCAGGCTTGAAAAAAGCCCTTAATTCCTGAATTTTAATAAAAGTGCTTGTTCTCAGACCTGATTTGTACTATTATGCTAATGTAAACTTTTTATTGGTCTTCGTTGCTGCCTCGTTTTTCCCTGAATTCGGACACAAGAATGAACGGACAGCTTACTCTTCCTTTTTGCACCCAAACGGAAGGTTTACCTAATGATGGAACCAGCAGTTTCAAATAACCCTACAGCCACCCTGAGTCACGTCCGACTGGCCGAAGAAGAAGCGGCGCGCCAGATCGTCGAGGCCCAGGACCAATCGGAAGCAGCGATTCGTCAGGCTGAAGCACAGGCCAGGGCGATGCGCAAAGAAGCTCATTCCAATCTGGAACAAATCAAGCAGTTAAAACACGAACACATCCTTGCCAGCAGCGAGGCAGAGGCGCAGGTCTTGATTGAGCAGGCAAAGCTGCGTGCGGAAGAAATTCGCCGGAGTGCTGAAAAGCATATTGAGGCCGCGGTAGATTTCGCGGTGGCTTATGTCCTGGGAGAACCCTCCGGAAAGGGGGAGTCATGATTCTTGAAATGACACGGGTACAAATTCTGGGGATCCGCGGTGACCTGCAGCAAGTGGTTCACAAGCTGCATCAAATCGGAACATTACAGATTGATGATATTCACAACATCCCCGATGCTCCCATCCATGAATTCTCGATCAGCACAGAGACCCAGAAAAGTCAGGAAGATTCCCGCTATTTGATCACCCAGCTCCAGGGACTGATCCAGACCCTGAGCTGTGAAGTTGAGAATATGCCCACCAAATCAATGGGATTTGTCTCACCGCGTGAAATCCGCACCCAGATCAACTCTCTGACACCCCGCGTGCAGGAGCTTAATCTGGCGCGCCGCGAACTGCTTTCGGAGCAGGAAATCCTGCCGCGTTATATCACCACCCTCAAGAAGCTTCTGCCAATGGTGCCCTCTTCGGCCAACCAGCCGGGCAATGCCACCATTGGCGTTTTGATCGATGTCTCTCATATCAACACCCTGGATTGGATCAGCAAACGCGTCCTCGAAATCACACGGGGCAAGGCAGAGTTTGTGGCCGCCAGCGTGGACGAATCCACCCAGGCCATGATGATTGTCTGCCCCCGGGCTTATGCCTCCGAAATTGAAAACTTGCTGGGGCAGAAAGATGTCTCCCAGCTTCATTTACCGACCGAATTCAGTCACCTTGCACCCCAGAGATCGCTGGATGCGCTCAATGAACGTCTGGAGGCAATCCCGGTTGAGATCTGGGAGATTGACGACCAACTGGGGACGCTGGGCGAAGAATGGTGCCCCAGACTGAACAACTGGCTGTTGATGCAGGAGGATACCCTGGATGAGGTGGAAGTGCTCTCGCATTTTGGCGAAACCGAGCATACTTTTATCATTTACGGCTGGGTCCCCACACGCAATTATGAGGCCCTCAAGCAGGCCCTGGAAGAAGAGATTGGCAGCCGGATTTTTGTGAGCGCGCTGGAGATGACTCCGGAGACCCGGAAGCTGGCACCTGTTGCGATGGAAAATCCCGGACCGGTGCGTCCCTTTGAAAGACTGGTGCGTCTGCGGGCGGTCCCGCTGTATGAAGATATCGACCCCAGCGGGCTGACGGCGTTCTTTCTGCCCCTTTTCTTCGGGATGATGCTGGGGGATATCGGCTACGGCCTGGTGCTGCTGGTCGGGTGTCTGGTAGCTGGCCGGCGGATGAAAAGCGGTTTTGTCAGTGATCTCCTGAAAATCCTGCGGGTCGGCGCGATCTGGGCGATTGTGTTCGGCTTCTTATACGGTGAAGCCTTCGGCGCCCTGGGCGAAAGGTTTGGCCTGCACGCGATCTGGATGGACCGTGCCAGCCCGAAAAACCTGATGGGCTTTATCCTGACATTTGTCGGCGTTGGCGCCATTCACATTACGCTGGGGTTGGTCCTGGGCGTGTGGCAGGCCGCCGTTCACCGCAACCGCAACCATTTACTGGAGCGGGGCGGGATGCTGGTGGGCCTGATCGGGCTGTTCCTGCTGACCGCGACTCTGGCCGAACTGCTGCCCGCCAGCCTGACATCCCCTTCTATTGCGGCCATCATCGTGGGCGTGGTGCTGCTGGGCGCATCGATGGGGAAGGCCGGTGCCGTGGTGGCCCCCATTGAGTTTATCGGCGTGATCGGCAATATCCTTTCTTATATGCGGATTGCGGCTATTGGGTTGGCTTCGGTCTATCTGGCAAAGGTTGCCAATGACCTGGGGGGCATGATCGGGAACCTGGTGATGGGCGCGCTGGTGGCGGTGCTGATCCACGCGCTTAACCTGGTGATGGGCGCTTTCAGCCCTACCATCCACAGCATGCGTTTGCATTATGTGGAATTCTATCGAAAATTCTATGAGGGCGGCGGACGGCCGTATGTGCCCTTCCGCAGTCACTCTACTCCGGATGTCGGATCATCCATTGATTAAAGAGGGTTGTTTAAAGTGCTGAAGACCCTAAATCTTATTGCTGTAAGGAGAATATTATTATGGAAGTTGGATTAGTTGCGATCGGTGCCGGATTGGCAGTTGGGCTGACAGCTATTGCTACCAGCATCGCCCAATCACGAATTGGAACGGCGGGCGTAGGGGCGCTGGCAGAAAAACCTGAGCTGCTCGGATCGATCATCATCCTGGTTGCCATCCCGGAAACCATGGTCATCCTGGGATTTGCGGTAGCCGCCATGATGCTGATCGGCGGAGGCGGATAAAATGGGATTGGATGCCATACTGGAAGGCATCCGGGCTGCTGGGCAGGCACAGATCGAAATTATCCAGCAAAAGACTGAAACGGAAGTCCAGCGCATCCTGGCTGAAGCAAAAGCAGAGGTTGAACAAACTTCCGGACAGGCAGAGTCCGAAGAACTCCCCCGCGCCCGCCGAGAACAGGCCCGTATTTTGCAGCATGCCCGGTTGGAAGCGCTGCATACGACGGAAAACGCCTCTCTGGAACAGGTCAATGCTGCTATTGAAAGCGCACGGAAACGCCTCTCGGAGGCGCGCTCCGATCCCAACTACCCGGTTTTGCTTTCCCGGCTGATTCAGGAATCTCTCAACGCGCTGGAAACATCTTTACAGCCCGGAGAAGGTATTCATTTACAGGCGGATCCCCGCGACCGCGGCCTGATCGAAGCGATGGGGGACAGCCTGCCGGGGGATGTAGAAGTCCTTTATAACCTGGATTCCTGGGGCGGCGTGAATGCTGCCAGCGGGGATGAGAAAGTGTACATCCTCAATACCCTGGAAGTACGTCTGGAGCGTGCCCTTCCCGAACTTCAACGCCGGATCACGGCCCTGTTCCGGGCCCGGATGGGAGAAGCCTGAACCATGCCCGGCTATGATTATGGGAATCCACGCGTCCGCGCGATGAAATCCCGCCTGCTGTCCCGGGAAGAGCTTGAAGCCCTGGCAAGGCTGGAGGACCCGCCCAGCCTGATAGCTGCCCTTTCCAAGACGCCTTACGAACCGGCCGTGGAAGCGGCCCTGACGATTACCAGCGGCGCGGCCTGTGTTCAGGAAGCGCTGCGGCAGGACCTGCTGGAGACTCTCCGCAAGCTGAAAGAGTTCTACACCGGCCCGGCGCAGGATAACCTGAGGCTGTGGGTGCAGCGCTATGATCTCCACAACCTGAAGGCGATTTTACGCGGGCTTTCACAAAATTTCCTGGCCGACGAGATCCTTCCGGCGCTGCTGCCCGTTGGAGAAATCCCTGAAAGCATCCTCAAGCGTCTGGTGCGGGCAGAAAGCACCCGGGAAGTGATCAACCTGCTGGTCTCTCTGGGGCTGCCCTTTGCCCAGCCGCTGCTGGAGCTTCAGGGTAAATCGCCCAACGCGCCCGTTTCCGAAATGGAACTGGTCCTGGAGAAATGGTACTTCCAGCAGGCCGGGAAGGCCCTCCGGCGACCGCCGCAGGACGCAGCCGTTCTGAAAGCCAGCCTAGAGCTGGAAGCGGACCTGCTCAACCTGATCACCGCGCTGCGGTACGTCAGTCACCCCGTGGAACGTGAGTATCTTCCTCATCCGATCCGCGAGCTTTTCGTTGGGCCGGGCAGCCTGCCGCCGGAGAAGCTGGAGACATTTTCCGCACAGGACAGCTATCCGGACGCCGTTAACCTGCTGAGGGAAACCACATACGGCAAGGCGCTTCAGACCGGATTGGAAGCCTACCAGCGCAGCGGTCTGGCGAGCGAGTTTGAAGTGCAGCTGCGGCACTACCGCCTGAGCTGGCTTTCGGGGCAAATCCAGCGGGATGCGCTGGGGATTGGCGTTCCTCTGGGCTATCTGGCCTTGAAAATTAATGAAATCAGCAACCTGCTGTGGATCTCACGGGGCGCAGCCCTCAAGCTGGACCCCAAATTGATTCAGGAAAACCTGGAATTTGCCGTATGAGTCATTTAATGGTCGTTACCCATCCCTCCCTGGTGGCCGGGTTTCATCTGGCCGGCGTGGAAGCGTACGGTGTGGAAACTCCGGAGCGCGCCCAGGATTTGATCAAATCCTGGCTGTTCGATGCCGAACCCGCTCTGATCGCCATCGACGACAACCTGCTTATGGGAATAGACCCCGGCTTCATCCGGCGGGTAAACGAATCCGAAAACCTGTTCCTGATCGGCATTCCCGGCGGGCCTCCACCTGCCCGTCTGGGTCCGGCTTCCCGCAGCCAGACCGGCGCACGCCAGACGCGGATCGAAGAAATGGTGCAGCGCGCCATCGGCATCCATATCACTTTTAGAGGAAATAACCATGACTGAGCAAACTACCCCGGACGGCACCGTTGTACGCATCTCAGGACCGGTGGTCAGCGCGCAGGGACTGGCGCAAATCCGGCTGCACGATGTGGTCTATGTGGGGCACGAACGGTTGATCGGCGAAGTGATCCGCCTGGCCGGTGAAAACTGCGTGATCCAGGTGCATGAAGATACCTCCGGCGTGGAAATCGGCGAACCGGTGTGGGCCTCGGGCTTCCCGCTGGTGGTTGAACTGGGCCCCGGCCTGGTCAACCAGGTCTTTGACGGCTTGCAACGCCCGCTGTACGCGCTGGAAGCCTGCGACGGCGCCTTCCTTGAGCGCGGTACCGCGATTGAGCCGCTCTCCCGGACGGCCCGCTGGCGCTTTGAACCCTGCCGCAAACCCGGCGATGAGGTTGTCCCCGGCAGTCTGCTGGGGCGGGTGCGCGAATCCGGCACAGTGGAGCACCGCGTGATGGTCCCGCCCGGAAAGCACGGTCGTTTGAAGGAAATTTACAGCGGGAAATTTACCGTCACCGAGCCGGTTGCCCTGCTGGAAACGCCGGACGGCGTTGAAGAACTGACGATGATGCAGCGCTGGCCGGTGCGGGAACCCCGTCCCGTGCGCCAGCGGATCGACCCGCACGAGCCCCTGCTGACCGGCACGCGGATCATTGACCTGTTCTTCCCGGTTGCCAAAGGCGGCTCCGCGATCATCCCCGGCGGCTTCGGCACCGGAAAGACCGCTACCATGCAGTCCCTGGCCCGCTGGTCGGACGTGGATATTGTGATCTACGTGGGATGCGGCGAGCGCGGCAACGAGATGGCCATGGTTCTGGAGGAATTCCCCAACCTTGAGGACCCGCGCAGCGGCGAGAACCTGATGAACCGCACCGTCCTGATCGCGAATACCTCCAACATGCCGGTGGCGGCCCGTGAGGCGAGCATCTACACCGGGATGACCATCGCCGAATACTACCGCGATATGGGTTACGATGTGCTCATTCTGGCGGACTCCACCTCACGGTGGGGGGAAGCGCTGCGCGAGATTTCCGGCCGGCTGGAGGAGATCCCCGGCGAGGAAGGCTACCCGGCCTACCTGGCCTCGCGCATCTCCGGTTTCTACGAACGCACCGGGCGGGCGAAAGTACCGTGCGATGCCGCGGAAGGGGAGCGGATCGGGTCCATTTCGCTGATCGGCGCGGTCTCCCCGCCGGGGGGCGATTTCTCCGAGCCGATCACCCAGAGCTCAATGCGGGTCGCCGGGTCCTTCTGGGCGCTGGATTACGAACTCTCGCGCCAGCGCCATTTCCCGGCCATCAACTGGATCCAGAGCTACTCCCTGTATGATTTTGTGGATTGGTACGCCAACAGGATCAGCGGAGATTGGCCCCGTTTGACCCAGGAGGCCATGAGCCTGTTGAGCAGCGAGGAGGAACTGCTGCAGATCGTGCAGCTGGTCGGTAAGGATGCCCTCTCCGAGAACCAGCAGGAAATCCTGGCCCTGGCGCGGATGCTGCGCGAGGACCTGCTGCAGCAATCCGCCCTTGACCCCGTGGACCGGTTCTCTCCGCTGGAGAAATCGTTCTGGATGCTCAAGCTCATCCTGGAATTCCACACCCACACTCAGGAAGCGCTGGCCTCCGGCACGCCACTCAACCAGGTGATGCAGCTCCCGTTGGTGGAGTCCATCGGGCGTATGAAGTCCATCCCGATTGACGAAGCCGTCGCTTATCTGCAAAACCTGCTGTCCGAACTCCAGGAAGATTTTTCCGAATTAGGCATCCGGATTGAAGAACTATGACCGAAAACATAACCCAACCGAACCTGTTTACCCGCGAATACCGCACCATCACCCAGATCAATGGGCCGCTGTTGACCATCGAGCGCGTCAGTAAGGTGGCTTATAACGAAATGGTGGAGATCATCGCGCCCAACGGCGAGCTGCGTATGGGGCGCGTGCTGGAAGTGGACGGCCAGACCTGCCTGGTGCAGGTGTTTGTGGGCACCGACGGGCTGGACCTGCCCCGCACCCGGGTGCGCTTCACCGGCCACGTCGGGCAGCTGGGGGTGTCGCTCTCCATGCTGGGGCGCATCCTGAACGGTTCCGGCAACCCGCTGGACGGCGGGCCGCCCATCATCCCGGAAGAGGTGATGGATATCTACGGGCTGCCCATCAACCCGGCTGCCCGGGTGGAGCCGCGCGAATTCATCCAGACCGGAATCTCCGCGCTGGACGGGTTGAACACCGTGGCCCGCGGCCAGAAGCTGCCGATCTTCACCGGGGCCGGACTGCCCGGGAACGAGCTGGCGGCCCAGATCGTCAACCAGGCCCGCGTGATCAGCAACAAGGAAGGGGAGGAACCGTTCTCGGTGGTGTTCGCCGCGATCGGCGCCACCCAGCGCGAGGCGGCTTTCTTCCTGGACCAGTTCCGCTCCTCCGGCGCGCTGGAACGGACGGTGGTCTTCCTGAACCGCGCCGATGACCCCACCATTGAACGCCTGCTGACGGCCCAGGCCGCTCTGACCACCGCCGAATACCTGGCTTTTACCCATAACCGCCATGTGCTGGTGATCATGACGGATATGACCAACTACTGCGAGGCGCTGCGCGAAGTGGCGGCCGCCCGCGAGGAAGTCCCCGGACGGCGGGGATACCCCGGGCACATGTATTCCGACCTGGCCAGCCTGTTTGAACGCGCCGGGCGCCTGAACTGCTCCACCGGCTCGATCACTCAGCTCATCATGCTGACCATGCCGGACGACGATATTACCCATCCCATCCCGGACCTGACCGGATACATCACCGAGGGGCAGATCGTCCTCAACCGCGAGCTGCACCGCCAGGGCATCTACCCGCCGATTGACGTGATGCCCTCCCTGTCGCGGGTGATGAACAGCGCCATCGGGACCGGGCACACCCGCGAGGACCACCGCGCCGTGGCGGATCAGTTATACGCCCTGTACGCCGAGGGACGCAGTCTGCGCCGCCTGGTGACGATTGTCGGCGAGTCGGCCCTCTCTCCGCAGGACCGGCGCATCCTGGATTTCACCCGCCGCTTTGAGGGAGAGTTCATCGGCCAGGGCAACCAGAACCGCAGCATCACCGAGACCCTGGACCTGGCCTGGGACCTGTTCGCCGGGCTGCCTTCCGCTCTGCTCAAACGTATCCCCAGCACCATGCTGGAGGATTACGGCCACTCTTCGGGAGATGAATAGGGTATTCCTATGGATTCGAAACCTTCCACCACCCGCACCGAGCTGCTGACCCGCAAGGCCCAGCTGGAGCTGGCCGAGCACGGCCACGAGCTGCTGGAGGAGAAGCGCACCGCCTTGATGCACGAGATCATGCGGGTAGCGGGGACGGTGATCGATAATACGGAGCGGGTGCAGAGTCTGGCGGGACAGGCCTCCGCGGCCCTGGCGCGCGCTGAAGCGGCCGCCGGGCCGGAAGCGGTGCAGTCGGCGGCCCTGGCGGGGATGAAGTCCCTGCCGCTGACGATTGACAGCAAGAACGTGATGGGGGTCAAGGTGCCGACCTTTGCCCACCGCGGCGTGGCGCGCTCGTTCCACAGCCGGGGCTATGCGGTGACCGGCACCTCGCTGACGATTGACGAGGCGGCCGACCACTTTGAGGCCGAGGTGGAGGCGATCATCGAACTGGCCGACAGCGAGCTGCGGCTCAAGCGCCTGGTGGATGAGATCCAGCGCACCTCGCGGCGGCTGAACGCGCTGGAGAACCTGCTGATCCCGCGTCTGAAGCGCGAGAGCAGCTTCATCCAGATGGCATTGGATGAGCGTGAGCGCGGCGACCATTTCCGCTTAAAGCTCTCCAAGCGGTTATTGGAGCGCAAGCGTGGCCGCAGCCAGGGGTGAGTAGGTTGGCTTGAACGCAGTGAAACCCAACATTGCCTGTCATCCTGAGCGGAGCGACATCGTGCCCGCAGGGTAAGGATCTCTGGTACACCGGGAAAGTGCATATCGATTCTTCGGCCGCATCCGCCGCCCCGTATCCCAACAGATCCAAGTTGATGGTTTTCTGATGGGTTCCGCTGCGCTGCACCCATCCTACGCCCTGGTACACCGGAAAGGGACGTAGAGATTCTTTGGCCTTATGGGTGTCAGATTGATAGCCCCACGGGTATATCGAAATAGATTATTCCCCTCGCTCTTCCATTTCCTTCTTCACCCTCTCCAGGTTGCCGCGCACAATCCGGATATTTGGATGGTCCGGTGGGAGGAACCTCTCAAAGATCGCCAGCGCCCGCTCATAGGCCGCCCGCGCCCCCGCCAGGTCCCCCAATGCATACAGCACACCCCCCAAATTATTGACCAACGTAGCAACATTTGGATGGTCTGTTCCCAGTTGCTTCTCAAAGATCACCAGTGCCCGTTCAAAAGCCGCCCGCGCTCCGGACAGATCCCCCAGGGCTTGCAGAACACTCCCCAGGTTGTTGACATCCCGTGCCACACTGGGGTGCTCGAACCCAAAAGCCGCCTCATCAACCGCCAGCGCCCGCTCATAGGCCACCCGCGCCCCCGCTAGATCCCCCAGGGCCTGCAGCACACCCCCCAGATTGTTGACCAATGTGGCCACATTCGGGTGGTCTGCCCCCAGATGCTTCTTAAAGATCGCCAGTGCCCATTCAAAGGCTTCCCGCGCCCCGACCAGGTCCCCCAACGCATACAGCACACCCCCCAGATCTTTGACATCTCGCGCCACACTGGGATGCTCGGACCCATAGGCCGCCTCATCGATCGCCAGCGCCCGCTGATATGCCGCCCGCGCCCCCGCCAGGTCCCCCATGCCCTGCAGCACACCCCCCAGGTTGTTGACCAATGTAGCCACATTCGGGTGGTCAGATCCCAGATGCTTCTCAAAAATCGCCAGCGCCCGCTCATAGGCCGCCCGCGCCCCCACCAGGTCCCCCAGGTCCTTCAGCACACTCCCCAGGTTGTTGACCCGGATTGCCACACTGGGATGCTCGGACCCAAAAGCCGCCTCATCAACCGCCAGCGCCCGCTCATAGGCCTCCCGCGCCCCCGGCAAGTCCCCCAGGGCCTGCAGCACACTACCCAGGTTGTTGACATCTCTCGCCACACTGGGATGGTCGGACCCATAGGCTGCCTTATCGATCGCTAGCGCCCGCTCATAGGCCGCTTTCGCGTTGTGGTATTCGGCTACCTCATGCAGATGATAGCCGAGATTGTTCCACAATTTCCCGGCTGCTTCCAGCCCGGCGGTCTGGGCCGCTTCGGCGGCCGCTTGCAGGTGGGGGCGCAGCGGGGCAAAAACCGAAACCAATCCCGTCTCATTGGCCTGGTAGGAAAGCGTCCCCAGCGCGTCCACCAGGGCGGGCAGGGCGCTTTCCGGCGCGTTTTCATCCTGAACCCGGGCAAACTCGGCCAGCAAAGGTTGGACCAGCAGCCCGTCCTCCCCCTGAAGCGCCAGGCCGAGGTTCGCCAGGCGCCGCAGGGCGAAGTCAAAAGCCTCGCTGCCCTCCTCATCCTGGCCCGCGGCGGCCGCGAGCACATTATCAGGAATCGGCACGTTTGGGGCGCAGTAGCCACAGGCGCGGAACAGCACCCCCGCCAGGCGGTCAGTCTCATCCGATAAGTCGATGGCTTGCCAGCTCAACAGGAAGGTGTTCAGCATACTGTTTTCGTGACCGGTGGGGTTCTCCGTGGTGCGGTCCACCAGCGAGGAGTGCGCCAGGGCCGCGCCTGCTTTTTCAATTTCCTGCGCGTATTCTCCTGGGGAAAGCGTTTTGCGGATGTGCAGGTAGCGCCCCATCAGGTCCAGGGCCAGGGGAAGGTCGCCAACTTTCTCGGCCAGGGCCTCCAGCTCCGCGTCCGCGACCTGCTCCAGCCGCGGTGCTAATCGGCGCAGCAGGAGCAGGCTCTCCGCACGGGGCAAACTCCCCAGCACGTACTTCCGTAATTCAGAAAAATTTGGCCATTCGGCCCGGCGGGAGGTCAGCAGGACGCGCAGCCCGCCCAGGCGGGGCAGCCATGCTTTCAATAGCACCTCATCCTCCAGGTTGTCGAGCACCACTAGGCGCGGCCCGCGCCCCTGCCAGGCTGCCAGAGTGCGCTCAACCTGCTCGGCGGTCTCCCCCGGCCAGGGAGTCAGCCCCATTTTCGCCCCGCAGGCCGCGATCCCGGCTTCCATATCCTGGTCGGCCTGCACCCAGTGCACGCCCTGGAAGAAGCGCCCGTAACGGTAGCAGAACTCGACCGCTAGTTGGGTCTTGCCAATCCCGCCCATCCCGGTGGCAGCGACTGCCTGGTAGACGCTGCCCGCATCGGGGGTGTAGAGTAAGTTATCGGCCAGGGCAAGCAGTTCCTCCACGCGCCCGGCGAAATCAGCGTTGCGGACGTGAGGGATGTAAGAGCCGGGGGGTAAGGGACCAATCGGGGGAAGAATTCCTATTAAAGGCTTTTCTATTTGACCGGAAATTATGGTCATGCCCTCTTTTTCAAGCGATTCTTCAGACACCGATTTTATTAAGTAAATATATTCTTGAATCGCTATTTCAATAAATGAATCTCCATCACTTAATCTCACTTTGAATAAATCAGCCAAATTTTCATATAAAGATAAAATTTCACTAATTTTTCGATACCTATCCTCATCAGCTACGACGTGAGTATATTCGTCTTTATCTTCAGGTCTAAGGAAATACTTTTCCAAAAAAGAAAGTATTTGGTAATCACTTAAAATCAGATTATAAAGTTCTCTATACCTATTTTCGATAATGATCAACTTAGCCATGATTGAACTTTGATAATCATCGATTCTTTCTTTTGCCAATCTATTTAAATAATTGAATACAAGTAAAAGCCTTTTTATTTTTCTCGGATTTTTGGCAACCCCAGCAACAAATATAGGGATACATTTTCTCATATCCTCATCTTCATATAAGCCCTCTATAAGGTGACGAATACTTGAATCACTTAATTTTGGAATTGAAAGTGGAAATTGAATCAATTTCTCCAAATAATTTTGCCCAAGTAAATTCAAACAATTTTCCTTCTCATTTTGACCTAAAGGTAAATCTTTATATTTTAATGAGACAATTTTCTCAACAATACTCCGATCAATCGATATAACAAAAATACATCCTTTTACATCTAAAAGTTTCCTGGTTGCTTCAAGCACATCTAAAGATTTTTCAGGCATGCATCTATCCACATCATCAATAAAAATCACAATAGGTTTTTCACTTTTCGAACCACCCAGAATATCAATTATCTCTTGAAAGCGCTCACTAATGCTATCCAAAATTGCAATTTGGTCAGAATATGCTCTTTTTTTGTGAACTTTGAAAAATCTACGCCTAATCTCCAATTAAAAATCTTTAGGATTTCTTCAGGTTTAGCTACAATTATCGCCACGAAAGAAAGTGCTGTTTTAATAAGTATTTCCAATTCCTCTATGTTTTCTTCTGGACTAATTTTAATGAGAAATTCTTCAATTTCAGTAGAAGGCCAATTTAGTATTAAGCCGCTAACCAGCAAAACAATAATTAATCTGAGGAAAATTGGACTTACTTTTACTGTAATTTCGAAAAGGGCATTGAAGAGCTGAAGATTGGTTAAAAACACTTTAAATTTTATCCATACTCTTCTAAAGACATTTCCTTGAATCACTGCTTCATGCAAGATGGTTTGTAAAAGAGCAACCCAAAGATTTTCTTCTTTCTCGTACTTCCATGCATTAAACCAAATAGGGTGAATTTCAGGTAATAATTCTTCCTCTAACATCATTAAAAAACTGGTTTTTCCGCTGCCCCAATCTCCATATATTCCAATGCTTAGAGGTGTGTCCTTAAATGGAATATCTTCTATCAATTTTGCAAGAGACTTAACATGATCTGGAAAACCTAACAAGTCCTTTTTTGTAGGTTTATCTGCTGTAGAAGGCTCCGAGATTTCTTTTTTATCATTTTGAAATCTTTTGTGATTAACAACAATAAAAATAACTGTTGATATGCAAATTGCTAAAATTGTAACCCACACAGCTAAACTTAAAAGATTAAATCTCTTGTGCCAAATAGGATTATCTAGGCAATTTGCGATTAAAAGAATTAGTACAAGAAAAATAAACAAAAGGATATTTTTGTTTTTCATGTCCCCTACTTGAAAACTACGGCTTTTTATCTTCATCCAGAATACTGGATATAATAAGTATTCCTGTACTGTTATTCATATCGCCCGTGGTGATGATATTGCCTTTCACGTCTCCGGCCACCGCAA
>JAHDQE010000118.1 GCA_018433975.1 Ornatilinea sp.
CGCTCGCGGCCCGGGGCAACCCCTAAAGAAAACGAGATTTCGTCATCCAGCGAAAGCAGGTTCAAACGCCAACGCATTTTGTACATCACCAGCAGACTCAAAATCACGGCCGGAAAAATGGTTTTGGCTTCCAGCCAGGTCACCCCCCACAGCCCGCCCAACAGCCAGAAAGTAATTTCAGGAAGCTGGCTGAGTGGATCGGCAATAAATTTTAAAACGCCCACACCGGAAGAAAATATCGCAGAGACCGCAATCCCGGCCAGCACCAGGCGCAGCACCCAGCCGCCAAAGCGCACCCGCCGCGCCAGGAAATAAGACACGCCCAACCCCAACAGCGCAAAAAAAGCAGCGGAGAACTGGACCACCCCGGCCGCATTGCTGAAAAAAATGATGCTGAAAGCCGCCCCAAATGCCGCTCCCTGGGAGACCCCCAGAAAACCCGGTTCCACCAGAGGATTGGCAAAAATCATCTGAAAGACCGTTCCGGCAGCGGACAAAGACATCCCCAACAGCAGGGCAACCAACAGCCGGGGCAGACGAAGGTTCCAGACCAGCCGCCGGGCGAGTTGATCGGTGGCCAATCTCTCCAAAGAGATCAATCCCGGCTTTGGATACCGCCCCAGGAACAGGGAAACTGCAAAAACCAGCACCAGACCAAGCGTTAACAAGAGTAACACTCGGACAGGGGAGATCCCTGTCCGGGTCTTACTTTTACTGTATGAAGAAGTCAAAATCTCCCCTCCGAAGTCATCATCAGGGCAAGTCTCCCCTCAGATTGGGAGCAATATAGGTATCAAATGCAGCATCATCCAGGCCGTAGAGATCACTGTAGAAATCACGAGCCACCTGCATCGCATCCAGATCGGAAAAGACTTCCGGATGGATCTTAGTTGCCAGCCAATTCAGCCCCAGGATCCAGCGCACATCCGGCTGGTCCCAACTATAATAATCCGCCGGGAAGGAATAAATCTGTCCGTCCTGCACAGCCTGTAAGGCCTGCCATTCCGAATTTCCCTGCAGCCCGGCCACGACCTCATCTGCATTGGAGAAATAAGAAATTACATACACCTGATCGGGGTTCCAGGCCGCAATTTGCTCAAAGTTTACCTTGCTCCAGCCATTACCAAGCTGGGCATCCTGCCAGGCCGGAATCCCCCCGGCCATCTCAACCAGGATAGTCTGCATCCAGCCCAGCGGCGGGACATTAAACGCCACCTCACCATCGCTCTCGCTGTAATACAGCACGAGAACACTGGGTTTATCAGCATCCGCAAGACCAGCCAGTGGTTGTGCCACCCGGTCTACAGCCGCCTGATAATAAGCAACCAGCTTATCGGTGGATTCCTGATCCTGAAACAGCTTACCCAGAGTCGCTAAATCCCGCTGATATTGATCGGGGGTTTCGAAATCGAGATACACAACCGGAATACCGAGTTCCTCCAGGGGGTTGCCCAGACTCTCCTGTACAGAACTTTTCAGCACTACCACATCCGGCTGGACGGCCGCAATTTGCTCCGGTCCTACATCTTTAGCAAAAATAGTTTTTGTTGAATAAGTGGGATCAATTGCCTCGGCGAAATTACCGGAGCCCTGTATCACTTCCGGCATACCTACCATGTGGTCCACACTGTCGGGGAAAAGGTAAATGGCATCCACTACCATAATCGCTGCCTTCCCGGCCATCGCCATCCGCTGTGGCGTTTGATCAAATTCAATGGTCCTGCCCAGGGCATCCGTGATAGAAAAGCCGTTCATTTCCTTCACCGGTTCAGCACTCGTTTCAGTTGCTTCAACCGGCGTTTCTTCCACCACAGCCACTTCAGTGTCCGTGGGTTCCACAACCGCAGGTGCTGCCACGGTGGGTGCACAGGATGCCAGCATCATGCTGCATACCACCAGCAGCAGCAATCCGCGCAGTGGACGATTCAAGTTCCTTGCCATTACTCTACCTCCTGAAACCATATGTTATTGGGAAAATCGTGTTTCACACTGGTCCAACCAGACCAGCATCGCTTCAATCTGTCCTGTCCGGAATAATTCAATCATGCTCCGGAAAGATTTGGTTCCTTCCTCAACAGGAATTTCTGCCATCTCCAACCACTGAATACATCTTGCCCGCTGCTTTCCAACCAACCGCCCCACAACTGCTTTACCTTCCATTTGGGCAAAGAACAGCTTAACCATAAAATTCAGGCGCATCTCACGCCCATGCTGGACGGGGTCCTCCACCCAGTCCAAAAATGTACTCGAGCCATAACCCGTCAGGGAATAAATCTTTCGGGGCGGACGATTGCCTTGCGTTTCCACCTCACTGGTTACATAACCACTTTCTTCCAGTTTGCCAAGCAAAGCATACAGCTGGCTTTGTTTGATACGCCAGACCAAACCCAGGCCTTCCGGGTCGGACATCCTGCGGTGAATTTCATAGCCGTGCAGCGGTTTCTCTCTCAAGAAACCCAACAGAGCATGTTCGATTGTCATGGGTTGACGGACCATCGGACTCATCATATTAGCCTCCGAATATTCATCGAATGGGTATTTATTATAATACCGTATGAATGGGAGTAATCAAAAAATGAAGTTAAAAACATATTCAAGCGGTAATTTAACTGTTTGGCGTGGAACTATAAGAATTTCTTAATTACATTTGCTCTGATTTGTTTCAACTTAATAACAATACAAACTTAACGTTATCATCACTTAAAACAATTTTTTTTGATTGCAATTAGATTTAAAAAACCGTTGCAGAAATTCCGCAACGGTTTTTTACCCTTATCTATTAGAAGAATTATTAATTTACAGGTTCAATCACTTTATGGATTGAATTAGCAACCAGGTCATTATATTGTTCTTCTGTTAAATCGGCGTGATAAAACAATTTGTAATAATTAGCTACTTCCTGGTAAAGATCGTATCCAGCCACATCAGGATAAAGTAGTTCAGACATCCACATCATTCCCAAATATCGTTGAACCGAAGGGGGGAAGCCTAACCAGTTATAAGGACCAAACGGCACTTCATAATACGTTCCATTTTTAATTGCAGTTAAATTCTGCCATGTAGGATCTGAACCGACTGTATCATAGATGCTGTCCGGAGCAAAAATAATGACTTCGGGATCCCAAAGAAGAATTTGTTCCATATCAGTTTCATTCCCAGTGCCTTTTGACGAAGGTGAATCAACAACAGCAAGGTTATTGGCAAGTAAATCAATAATCTCTGCATGATAGGAATTTTGGGCAATAACATTTAAACCCGTATCTCCTAATAGATAGAGCACACCAGTTTTGTTTTCTTCGCCAACCTGATCTACGATATTCAGTGTACGTGCATAAAAATCATCACAATATGCGGCAAGAACTTCAGCGCTTTCTTCCATATTCAAAAGTTTTCCAAGCATCCGATAAGCATCGCCCATCCCATCCGTATATGCAGTGATATGGACAAAGGGTAATCCTGTCTGATCTTGCAAAGCGTCTAAATCTTCGACAATGGTATCTTTTGGTTCACCAACATCAATGACAACCTGGGCATCCGAGGCTAATAAGGTTTCAAGATTTAGCTCACCTTTCCCGCCATAAAGTTGTCCCAAGAAAGGAAGATTATAGTATTGGGCCGGAATAAATGGTTCAGCGGCTTCATTCCACTCGGTTGCAATCCCTACCAGTTTCTCTGGAGCCAGAGGAAAAATAACAATTTGAGCTAATGGGCCGGAAATTGCAATTCGCTCAATATTAGCGGGAACCTCAACTTCACGCCCAACCGAATCGGTGAAGATCACGGTTGATTCTTCAACCGGTTGTTCTTCCTCAACAACTTCGGTCGCAGTAGGACTGAGTGTTGGTTCCGGGGCAGTCGTTGGTATTGCCTCACTCGGCGAGTTTTCAACAACAGGTGTTTGCACTGCTTGAGGCTGACAGGCGGTTATCGACGAAAGCAGCAAGATCAACACAAGGGACACAATAGTAATTTTCTTCATATCCTTTTTTCTCCTTATTTAGATACATTTGAAAAATACTGAAACTAAGAAACATCACTCGATAATTTATAATTAATAAATGATTATTCAATAATTGACTACAATTATATCAAAAAAATTGACCAATAAGCAAAAAATCCTCTTTTTGTTGACGATGGTTCTTCTTAATTTTTTTATAAAATGATTACTTATTAGCTTGAATTACAAAGCTAGGGATGCAAACTCTAATAGTATCGTTAAACAAACTCTGCAATTCGATATCAATATCATAAAGTGCTCGAATGAGCTCCTGGCTAATAATCTCATGCGGTTCTCCATAAGCGAACACTTCTCCGTTTTTTAATGCAAGAACTTTATCCGAAAATAAGAAGGTCTGGTCTGGATTGTGAGTGGATTGAATGATTGTATAACCATCATTTGTTAATGATTTTATTTGTTTTAGAACCTTGATTTGATTTCCATAGTCAAGATTAGCAGTCGGTTCATCCATAATTAATATGCGTGTATTTTGGGCAAGTGCTCTTGCGATCAATGTAAGCTGCCGTTCACCGCCGCTGATCATGTTAAAACCTCTTTCAGATAGATGTTCAATTCCCATCCTTTGTAAAGCTCTTTCAGTTTTCTCTATTTGAGGTTTTCCCGGTGTTGAAAAAGTGGATAGCTGTTGGGTGGTACCCATCAGTGCCATTTCAAAGACGGAATAATTGAAAGAAGGGAAATGTGATTGCGGAATGTAAGCGATTCTTTTCGCCAAATCCCTGATGGAAAACTGCCGGATATTCTTTCCGTTGAGGGTTATTGTTCCGGAATAGTTTCTCAACAGCCCTAATATACAGTAGAAAAGAGTGCTTTTCCCGACACCATTGGGGCCAAGAACCGAAAGCAGCTGGCAATCATCGATTATGAAGTTAACCCTTTTCAAAACTGCTTTCAAATCATACGAAAAATTTAAATCATTTACGGCAATACTCAAAATAAATTCCCTCTTCTCGTAATCAGATAAATGAAAAACGGTGCACCAACAAAGGCTGTTAAAATTCCCAAGGGGATTTCTACAGCCATCAGGTTTCTTGATACATTATCAACAATTAACAGAAATAACGCCCCAAATATCATGGATGCAGGCATTAGATATTTATAGTTGTTTCCAATGGTTTTTCGGGACAAATGGGGAATTACAAGGCCTACCCATCCTATCATGCCACTAACCGAAACGCTTGCCGCAGTAATTAAAGTTGAGAACACAATTACATATAAGCGGACTACATTTGTATTGATCCCAATCGTCTGAGCTTCGCTATCACCTAATGTTAAGATATTGATTTTCCAACGAAACAAATACAAAGCTATCAATCCGATTACCATCGGAAGGAACACAATTTTTAAATCCTTGTTGGTTATACCTGATAAACTACCCATTAGCCAATACGTGATGGCAGGCAATTGATTTGTTGGATCGGCAACTAGCTTTATAAACGAAGTCCCGGCAGAAAAGATGGAACTAACCATAATACCGGAAAGGATTAACCCGACAACCTTATTTCCCCTCGCCCGGAGACTTAGTAAATAAACAAGTCCAACAGTAAGGAGGCTGAAGAAAAAAGCCATCACCATGATGACTCTGCTCGATGCACCAATTAGAATCGCTAAAGCTGCGCCAAATGCAGCACCTGATGTAGCACCTAAAATATCCGGTGCAGCCATTGGGTTTTGGAATACCCCCTGATATGCCGCACCCGCGGCTGCTAAACAACAACCCACAAGACAAGCCATTAATATCCGGGGTAAACGGATATTAAAGACCACCGTCTCCATCTTTTTATTCCAAAAAGTTTCCACAGGTATGATTCGAGAAAATACAATACCGAATAATTCTTTCAGACCTACTGAATAACGCCCTAACATGAATGAAAGAAGGATCATTCCTAATAAGACAATCAATAAAATGATAATTATGAAATAAGGAGAAAGCCGAGACTTGTTGTTTTGGGTCACAAAGTCGATTCCATGTTGAAAAAAAGATTTTGTGGATAATAGATTAACATTGGGATTAATTACTCACTTTGCCTGCCAAGACGAAAAGAAACTATTTATATTATGAATAATCAATCAATGATTATTATCTTATCAAGAAAAATTAATTACGTCCAGTTTAAATTATGTTACATGGATAGAAATCCGATGTGATTGATTTCTTTGAGCCGAAAACCATATTTACCCACCGTATATCCGGATTAGTGAAACTCTACTCGATTCACTAAACCCAAAGATCAAGGATGCCTGGAGTCAATCAAATTTCACAAGGATTCGACAGGATTCCTAAAAATGAAATCCGTAGCTGGTGACAGCAGTCCGGATCACATCGTGCATACAGCCCAGCCGCAGGGGCTCTTCGTATATAATTCATACTGTGATGGAAAAAGAAACCAACCTCAGCCAACGGGAACAGGAAATTTTAAGCTTACTGGCAACCGGTGCCAGCAACAAAGACATTGCTACCCGCCTTAACATCAGTCCCAACACGGTAAAAGTTCATCTGCGGAATATCTATTCCAAAATAAAGGTTTCTTCCCGGGCAGAAGCCACTTTACATGCCGTGAAATCCGGCCTGGTGGACACCGCGTTCCCGGAAATATCCCCAGAGATTGAAACTTCCGATCCCGCCGAAGCCTCGCATTCCAAAGCCCGATCTCCATTATTTATAGCGGGCGCGCTGTTGGTCATCCTGGCAGTAATCTTTGTTCTGATCCGTACATCTTCGCTCGAAAACGAACTTTCATCCAGCCCGGCTACCGCCTCGGCTGTCGAAACAACACCGCTGCGCCGCTGGCGCAACAACCCCTCTCTGCCGGAGCCCCGCCAGGGAATGGCTTCAACGATATTTGAAGGCCGGGTTTATCTGATCGGCGGAAAAACGCCTCAGGGCATCACTGCATCGGTGATTTCATTTTCTCCCGAGACCCAGACCTGGAGTACGTGGGCCGATAAGCCTGGAGCGGTGTCCGACATCCAATCCGCGCGGATCGGGGACCAAATTTATGTACCGGGCGGATTACAGGTCAACCAACAGCCCACGGATCAATTGGAAGTATATGATCCGCGTGCCGACCGGTGGGAAACCCGCGCTCCGCTGCCCGTTCCGCTCAGTGATTACGCCCTGGCCGCTTTTGAAGGACAGCTTTACCTGTTCGGTGGATGGGATGGGGAAAATTACCGCAGCGAAACCTACCAATACGATCCGGGGACTGATGTCTGGACGATCCTGACCCCATTGGCATCTGCCCGCGGCGGTGCCAGAGCGGTTTCTGAAGGCGGCAAAATCTATCTTCTGGGCGGCACGGATGGGGAACAAGTCTTTAAAGATTCACTGGCCTATTACCCACAACGCGACCTCAACCATGAACCCGCCTGGGAAGTTTTGTCCCCGCTTCCGGAAGGCCGCGCGGAGATGGGTACGGCGGTGCTGGCAGGGACCATTTACGTAGTGGGCGGAATCACAGAAAACAACAGTCCAACACCGCTCGCGCCCTTACAGTATCGTCCACAGGAAGGACAGTGGCGGCAATTTGATTCTCCGCCAGAAACGACCGGAGCCCGCCTGGCACTCATTCCACTTGAAGATTTCCTGCATGTGCTGGGAGGAAGTAAGGCGTCAGGTCCATCCAATCAGCATCAGGTTTACCAGGCCATTTTCACCCGCGCTATTCCTATCGTCCTCCCTTAGGAACATCCACTGGAATATTGTTTCCATTGATCTGTCATGGCGCAGGTCAATGCTCCCCGTTACTCCTCCTGCTTTTATTTCTTTCCAACCACCTTTCAATTCCGTAAGGTCTGGGTCAATACCCCCTTTGGGTTATTGACCCGGCCAGCAGCCCGCCTTAAGGTTAGAGAGTATACTTAAGCCAACCTGTACTAAGGTTATCAAAAATTCAATTAAAAGGAGATTTTATGAAATAAGCAATTGACTTATCCCTTGCGCGCTCCACACAGGCAAAACACCTGGGCCGGCGTATTGTGGGGATAGTCCTGGGGGCAAACAGCTGGACTTTAATTATCTCGTATCACCATTCTTATCCCCGTATTGATGAAACCGGGTTGATTATGAAGTGAGATCAGGATCAGTTCATCAATATGTTGACCGAGATATTTTTCCAACCGATTATGATCACAGCGTACTCCATCCAAACGCTTCCGGTTGGTTCATTTCCAAAGGACCCCAAAATTCAGGGGCTGCTGTGTTCTGCATGGCCGAATTAATCCGGACAATTTTCAGATACTTTTTCCGGGTAAAAAAATCCTAGAGTCCAGCATTCAACAACCCGCCTTCCTCAGCAGTTGGTTTTCAAATAAACGCTTCTCCGGCACAAACGGCAGAAAAAGTTCGCACCGTTTTTTTGCATGTCAAAATCACCGGTAAACCCCATCCGCAAAACAAGCTGTCCGGGAACGTATCATTCCGAATCAAAAAACTCCAACAGGAAGCTGCGTTCTGCTCATATATCCCGGTGGCCTATCCGGATCAATCCTCATTGATCTTTCTCGTGATGACAGATCAGGTTCCCACCCTGACAAACCTTCGCCGCACAAATTATTTATTAACCATTACAGCGTACACTGCAGCGCAAATTTTGGAGGAAAATTATGAAATTTTCTCGTGTTCTAAACCTTTTCATCGCATTGGCTCTGGTCTTCGCCCTGCTGCCAGGAGCCCCCGCGCAGGCCCAGACTTCCTCTCCCGACG
>JAHDQE010000014.1 GCA_018433975.1 Ornatilinea sp.
TGTCGTCGCCGATGATCGGAAGGCCCTTGGAGCGGAATTTAGAAGCCCACTCTTCAGAGCTGGAAATGAATAGAGGGATAGCGTTCACCATGGCACAGCCCGCTTCCAGGATCTGGTCGGCGTACCAGCGGGTGGCCTCTTCGGAACCCACCGGCAGGTAGTTCACCACCACATCAGTTTTGGTTTCTTTGAGGATTTTGACCATATCGTCCGGTTCGCCGGGGGCTTCTTCCAGGATCTGGCGCAGATATTTTCCCAAACCGTCCATGGTTTTGCCGCGGTAGACTTTCACACCCATGTGGGGCACGTCGGCAAACTTGATGGTGTTGTTGGGTTCGGCGTAAATCGCTTCGGAAATATCTTTTCCAACCTTGGTGTCGACCACATCAAAAGCGGCTGTGAACTCGATATCGTGGATGTGATAACCACCCAGGTTAACATGCATCAACCCGGGGACCCGGTCGTCATCCGCAGCATTTCGATAGAAATGGACACCCTGGATGAGGGAGGACGCGCAGTTTCCCAATCCGATAATTGCGACCCGCACTTTCTTGTTTTCGGTCATGTGTTTTGTCTCCTTAACCTTTCAAAAATATAAAATTAGTGTGTGATTGTTTTATCCCTCCCACGCAAATTCTTTTTGCACAGGAGAAGCCGTATTTTGGATAAATAAGTTATTTCAGTTTCGCCATCAGCAGGTAAGGGTTCTCCACCAGATGCTTGATCGCCTGCAGGAAGCGTGCGGCGGGGGCCCCGTCCACCAGACGGTGGTCAAACACCAGGCTCAAAGTTACCATATCCCGGATCAATGGCTCGCCGGATTTTACCACCATTTTCTGCACGATCTGGCCCACGCCCAGGATGGCCGCTTCCGGCAGGTTGATGATCGGGGTGAAGGCATCTACTTCATACATGCCCAGGTTGGTGATGGTGAACGTCCCGCCCGAGAGATCGTCGGGGCTGGCTTTTCCGGAGCGCACCCGTTCCACCGCATCCCGGAAGTCCTTCCCGAACTCGAACAGGGTTTTCCGGTCCACATCCCGGATCACCGGAACGATCAGCCCTCTTTCGGTGTCCACGGCCATGCCCAGGTTCACCGCGCCCAGATATTCCACCATATTGCCGTTGATGCGGGCGTTCATATAGGGGAACTCGGTCAATGCCAGCGCGGTGATTTTCGCCAGGATGTCGTTGTAGCTGGGCGAAAAGCCCCATGCGGCGCCGAATTTCTCCTTCACTGCGGTCCGCATTTTGACCAGCTCCGTGGCGTCGGTTTCCATCATCAGGGTGACCGGCGCGGTGGTGTTCGAGCTGAGCGACATCCGGCTGGCGATCACGCCGCGCACGCCGCTCAGCGGGACGGTCTCCGTGACCGGATGGGGATACATCGGGACGCTTGCGGACGGCAGGGCAGGAGCAGCCGCAGCGGCCGGTGCGGGCGCTGCCGAAGGCTGGCTCTCAAGATAAGCTTCAATATCCGCTGCCACAATCCGTTTCCCATGCCGCCCGGTCGGGGTCACTTTGGAGAGGTCGATGCCATGTTCCTGCGCCATTTTCCGGGCGATCGGGGAAGCAAAGATCCAATCCCCGCTGCTCTGGGCAGGCTGCTGTGGTTCTGCCTCCGGTGCGGGGGCTGCCGCCTCAACGGCTTGCGGTTGGGGCTCCGGGCTTCCGCCCGCCTGGAAGGTATCCTCTTTCTTTCCAATCACCGCGACAACGGTCAGCACCGGGACGACTTCTCCGGCTTTGTAAGGGCCCATGTGAAGATACCCGTTGGCGGTGGCTTCCACGTCAAAGACCGCCTTGTCGGTTTCAACTTTCAATACTTCCTGCCCGGCCCGGACTTTTTCGCCGTCCTGTGCGCTCCATTCGATCAGGGTCACTTCTTCAACGGTCTGGCCGAGTTTGGGGATGAACAGTTCTTCAGCCATCAGCTCACCGCCTTCCTGCAGGCCTCAACGATCCGGGAAACGTTCGGGATGGCGAGGTCTTCCAGCACCTCCGCCCGCGGGACCGGCACGTTGGCCGCCGCGACCCGGATCATTTCTCCATCCAGCCAGTCAAAAGCTTTTTCGTTAATCTGCACCATCACCTCGTTGATGAAGCTGGTGTTCTCGTAAGCTTCGGTGACGCCGACAAAGCGGTGCGTCTTCTGGATGGAGCCCACCACGGTGTCGATATCCAGCGGATTCAGCGTCCGCAGGTCAACCACTTCCACGTCAATCCCTTCTTTCGCCAGGATTTCCGCCGCTTCCAGCGCGCGCAGCACCATCCGCGAATAGGTCACCAGGGTGATATCCTTGCCGGTGCGTTTGATATCCGCCACCCCAAAGGGGATGATGTAATCTTCTTCAGGGACAGGGCCCTTTTCCTTATAGAGCATTTTGTGCTCGATAAACATCACCGGGTTGTCATCCCGGATGGCCGCTTTCAGCAGCCCTTTGGCATCGTAAGGGGTGGAAGGCATCACCACGTAAATCCCGGGGAAATGGGTCCATAGGGATTCAAGGCTCTGGGAGTGGTGGGCGGCAATGGCCCGTCCGGCGCCGCCTTCCGTGCGCAGCACCATCGGGACGGAAGTCTTCCCGCCGAACATATAACGGTTCTTGGCACCCTGGTTGGCGATCTGGTCCATGGCCAGCGGGGTGAAGTCCACATACATGATCTCGGCGATCGGCCGCATCCCGGCCATCGCGGCTCCCACCGCCGCGCCGCTGATCGTGGCTTCGGAGATGGGCGTATCCAGCACCCGCTGCGCTCCAAACTCGTCCATCAGACCGCGGGTCGCGCCGTATGCTCCGCCGTATAAGCCTACATCCTCGCCCATGATGAAAACGTTAGGATCGCGCTGCATTTCCTCGCGCATGGCTTCGACCAGGGCCTGGCTGTAGGCGATCTCCCGCTCCACCTTGCCCTCGCGGATTGCTTTCCGGAAAGCTTCGTCTTTCTCATAGTCGCCCTGGGTAAATTTTGAGGGCGCGAAGACGTCCGTCGCCAGTTCTTTGGGGTCGGCAGGCGCGGAGGCTTCGCTGTATTCCATCGCGGTGTCCAGCTTCTTCTGGACGGTTTCATCCAGCGTGTCGAATTCGTCTTCGTTCAGATATTTGATTTTCATCAGTTGGTCGCTGAGCACCTGGATCGGGTCGCGGTCCTTCCAGAAGGCCTCTTCCTCTTTGGTGCGGTAGGCCCGGGGGTCGGAATGAGAATGTCCGAAATAGCGGTAAGTTTTGGCTTCGATCAGGGTTGGGCCTTCGCCTTTGCGGGCGCGTTCGACGGCTTTAGCAACCGCCCCCCGGACTTCCAGCACATCCATCCCGTCCACAACTTCTCCGGGGATGCCGTAAGCACAGGCCCGGTCTGCAATATTGGGCAGTTTACTGGCTTTGGCAAAGGGGACCGACATGCCGTACAGGTTGTTTTCGGCTACAAAGACCACGGGCAGGCCCCAGACACTCGCCATGTTCAGGGCCTCATGGAAGTTTCCGGTATTGGAAGCGCCATCGCCAAAGAAGCACAGCACCACCCGGTCCGTGCCTTTCAGCTTTTGCGCCAGGGCCGCGCCCACCGCCACGGGCAGGTTCCCGCCGACAATGCCGGTGGCGCCCAGGTTGCCGTGGTCCACATCGGCGATGTGCATCGAGCCGCCTTTGCCCTTGCAGTACCCGCCGGATTTCCCCAGCACTTCGGCCATCATCTTATTAAAGTGGGCCTGTTTCTCTGCCGGAGTTTTTGCCGCAGAATCGCCGTGGGCGTGCGCATGGCCGTGACCGCGGTGCGTGCTGGTAACTAGGTCATTGTCCTGCAGCGCAGAAATGGCTCCTACCGCCACGGCTTCTTCCCCCGCATACAGGTGAGAGGCACCTTTAAGAACGGCTTTTCCGAGTAATTTTGAAATGTTCATCTCCAGGGCACGGATTTCCATGACCTGGCGTAAATAGTTAATCAATTGTTCTTTGGTTAACTCTTGTTCCTCAATGATTGCTGAGATTTCAGCAACAGTCTTTTGCGCAGCCTCCGGCATTGATTGCTTCCTCCTTACAGTAAAGAATTTATAGTTTTAAAAGGGTAACTTTTACACCCTTGTTTTTAATTTCATCGATAAATGGAGAGGAAGATTGCCCCGCAGCGGCGCAGGTGATCACCTGGTCGATCTGCTCAATAGAGGCAAACGAAGCGGCCCCAATTTTTTCCCATTTGGTCGAGTCCAGAACGCAGATCACTTCCCGGCACATACCCGCAATGGCCTTTTTGATTCTGGCTTCCTCCGGGCTGATATCGGTCAGCCCGGCTTCAAGGGAGATGCCGTAAGCGCCAAAAAAGCCTTTTGAGATGTTGTAAGCCTTCAAAATGTCCAGGCCGTCAACACCCACCAGGGAAGCCATTTCATGGCGGAACTGCCCCCCCGGCATGACGATATGGATATCGCGGGTATCCGTCAGCTCGCTGGCCGCCGCGATCCCGTTCGTGATCAGGGTCAGCCCGATTCGTTCCCGCAGGTGCCGCACAATCGCCAGCGCGGTGCTGGAGCTGTCCACAAAGACCGAATCGCCGTCGTGGATCAGTTCGGCAGCTTTCTTCCCGATTTCTTCCTTCGCCGCGGTCTGTCTTTGCATGCGGTAGGCCAGGGAAACCTCTCGGGGAAGGGAGCTGAAGGGCACTGCCCCGCCGTGCGTCCGTGTGATCAGCTTTTCTTCCGCCAGGATGTTCAAATCGGTGCGGATGGTAACCGGTGATACGCCAAACGCCTCGCTCAATTCGCTGACGGAGATCCGCCCCGCAGCCCGGACGCGTGCCAGGATGGCTTGTCTTCTTTCTTCCAGAAACAGATCCGTATTTTCTGTCATTTTTGATTAATTTCAAATTCTTTCGATTGCTTTCGGATTGTATTTATTATAACCATAAAAACCAAAAAGTAAATACGCTTCTGAACATTATCCGGATCAATTTGGGGAATTCATAGCAGGCAAGACCGTAGTTTTCCACAAAAGCCGGTCCGGAAAAGACCCACACCTTTCTCCCACCTTACAGACCTGCAAGGTAGGGTTTGTACACCTTGCCCGGACAGCTATTAGTTATTAATATATAACCAATAAAATACTAAACTATTACTTATAGGTTAAGAAAAAATTATTCAGAGATGATCAAACAAAAATTTGTTTTCCGCACACTTCTGGGTCTGGTAATATCCTTCGCGATCGTTTTGGGAATGTCCCAAAATGCCGCGGCCGTTCTCATTCCGGTCACCGGATACGAACTGCCGGCCATGAAGGAAGAGGCCGCGATCCCGTCCCTCCAGGATTTTATGGGTGCCCTCACAACGGGTGACGCCGGTGAACTGGTGGGCGTGTATGTGGATGAAGCTTTTGCTTACCCGGTAGTCCAACAGCCGGCAGGCAGCCCTGCCTTTGTCTCCACCACGGAAGATGTTGTCACCCAATTCAGCATGGCCGAGCAATACGGCTCCACCGGCCTGCTGGCGCACAACTATCTGGCGGGAGCAAATTTTGGTCAGCTCAAAGAATCGCAGGCGGTAGAGTTGGTGTTTGGAGATGGAAGCATTCAGAACTACCGGATCACCGAAATCCGGATCTTCCAGGCGACCAGCCCTTACAGCCCTTACTCGGACTTCAAGGATGTTGACAGCCAGGAAGTCCTCTCCTCCACGGACTTATTCATGCAAACCTACGCGTTGGAAGGCGCATTGATCTTCCAGACCTGTTTGGAAAAAGATGGCATCGATTCCTGGGGGCGGATCTTTGTCATCGCTGAACCTGTAGAAAACTCTATCCTCGATCTGTCGTAACATATTATTGGTAGCTTCTCAAAAAAAACGCTGGGGCGCAGCGTTTTTTTTGATTCTGTAAACGCTTATTGTTAAGAATTTGTTTACGTTTTGGAAGAGTTGACAATTTTTAGGTACAATAGGTTTGTATGAGGGGACGCTTTGGGCTGTTTATTAACAACAATCTCTATAGACCAATGGAAGGATGAATGTCCACGTTTAATTTCAAATTATCTTTGAAGCAGACCTATTTTGCTCTGTTCCGCTCCAGAGGCACGCATTTCCAACTCTCCCCCCGCAGAATTCTGGTATTGATCATTTTTTATGTTTTTTTCCCCATTGTAGAAATCTCAAACTGGCTGGGGTTTTGGCTGGATGATATTTTCTTCCCGCGCTACCGCGAGCAAAAATTGAAGAACCCCGTTTTTGTAGTGGGGAATTACCGCAGCGGGACCACATTCCTGCACCGGCTGCTGGCGAAAGACCGGAAATCCTTTACCGCCATGGAGGGCTGGGAGATTTTCCTCGCGCCTTCCATCACCCAGCGCAAAATCCTGAGCTTTGGGGTCTCTGTGGACCGTCTGCTGGGTGGGCACATTCTCAGGCTGCTGGAACATCTCTGGGAGGGCAACGTGCAGTCGCAGGTTAACTTCCACAGAATGGGCGTCCGGGAACCGGAAGAGGATGAAGGCCTGCTGGCCCATATCTGGTCGGGCATCATCCCCTGGAACATGTTCCCCATCATGGAGAACGGCAGCCCAAAATACGCGAAATTTGACACCATGGTTTCCGAAAAAGAGAAACAGCACGTGATGAATTTCTACAAGAGCTGCCTGCAGCGTCACGTGTACGCTTACGGCGGCAAAAAGATTTACCTTTCAAAAAGCCCTTCCTTTTCCGCAAGCGTCGATTCAATTTACAAAACTTTTCCGGATGCCAAGATCATCTATCTGGTGCGCAACCCTCTGGACGTGGTGCCTTCCGCGCTGAATATGTGGTCCTTCAAATGGCACGTCACCTGCTCCCCCACCGAAAAATACCCTTACCGGGATGAAGTCCTGGAGATGATGAAATACTGGTACGAGCATCCGCTGGAACGCCTGAGCCGGGCCCCCCAGGATAGCTACCGGATTATCCGCTTTGATGAGCTGGTAGAAGAACCCGAACGGATCATCCGCCAGATTTACCAGCATTTTAAATTCCCGATCCGCCCCGCTTATGCCCGGAAATTGCGCAAAGAAACCCGGCGGGCAAACCGCTCCGGGAAAAAGAGTTCCTATCCTCTGGAAGAGATGGGGCTGACCCGGGCCAGAGTTGCAAAAGAATTCAGCGTCATCATCAACCGTTTCTGGTTCTCAAAGGCCGGGAAGAAGCGCCGCCAGATCCGAAAACTGAACCGGAAGAAACGGGTCTCCCCGGTGTTTTTCACGCGCCGCAAAGCCGTAAAACGGCAGGCTGCGGTCATTCACAGCCGGGTGGTTCACCGCAACGTCAGGCGCAGACTGGCGCGCAGCGCAGAGGCCGTTTGATTCCATCCCTGGAACGGGGCTGAACCGGCTTACATTCAGGATTTTTAAAAATTTCAACGGGAGAAAGCGATTTTCAACGCCTTCTCCCGTTATGTTATCGGTTAAAATGATCCTATCGCAAATTCTTTCCATATCCTACTGAAATGAACAGGTGTTGAAATGAAGAAATTTATTTATCGAATGACGGGAATTTTCCTCATCATTGCCGCTGTCTTGGGCTGGGGCGTCAGTGTGGGCGGTGCGGTGTTGGCCTGGAAGGTCAAACCGGCGGCTGAATCCGCCCTGCTCTCCAGCGTGGACCTTCTGGACCGCAGCCTGGCCATCTCGAATGACATGCTGGGGGTCGCCGACACCAGCCTGGAACAGGCCGAAAAAAGTGTCACCCTGCTGGGAGCCACCATCGACGATGTGGCGGACACCCTGCAAACCACCTCCGAGATGACCGCCTCGATTGCCGGCATCTTTGGCGATTCACTGGGGAGCGTGGTATCCAAGACCCAGCAGGCTCTGGGGACCATGGAAGCCAGCGCGAAACTGGTCGATGATACCCTCGGGTTTATTTCCGCCATCCCCTTCATGCGGATCGATTATGATCCCAATATGCCCCTGGCCGCTTCCGTCGCCGATATCTCCGACAGCCTGGACCCCCTCCCCGAAAACCTGACCGCGGTGCAGGGCGACATGGAAAACACCTCGGAAAACCTGGGCAGCATGGATAAAAACATCTCCGGGCTTCAGGAGAGCATTCTCGGCACTCAAAAAAACTTGCAGGACGCGCGCGGGATCGTCCAGTCTTATCAGGAAGTCCTGGAAGAGACCCAGCAGAAGATCGCCAACTTCCGCGACAAACTGCCCTTCTGGATGAACGTCACGGTATGGGGCCTGACCATCTTCTTTGTGTGGCTGGTGATCGCCCAGGCCGGTCTGCTCATGCAGGGTCTGGAAATGCTCCAGCGCGACCGGATGGCGCCGCCGCCCCCCGCTGAAGAGGAGTCTGCGGACGGGCAGCTCTAGCATCAGGCTTTAAAAAAACCACCCCACCGGCGTATCGGTGGGGGTTTTTTGAGCGGGAGACGGGACTCGAACCCGCGAATGTCAGCTTGGAAGGCTGATGCCTTACCACTTGGCGACTCCCGCATATATGAGGGTTGAATTTTAAAATAATCCCTATATATGGCGTTTGCGATCAATCAAAGAACAAAATTTCTTAACGACTGATACCTTACCAGAGCGTAATTATACCACTTTTGAATTGCATGTAAAGTGACTACCTTTTAACTTATATTTCAATTAGTCGCGGGAATTTAACCAGTTCTTGAAATGTTATTAAGATCGTTGTAGAAAAGATTGAAATATTGACAATTTTGTCTGTTGAGGCATTCAATAATATCAGTTTGCTCAATGTAACTCATAATACCCCTCAATTCATCCCAATGTTTACCATAGGGTATATTAGCTAAAGCTAGGATATTTCTAAAAACACTTGCTGGTTTAAGAAAAATTTCTTCTGGATGAATATTCGATAGATCACAATCTATAGCTTGCTGAATGTTTTCTATCGTCAAAGTTTCATCTATTTTTGGAAACAAGCTGTGCATTGATAGTAACCATGCTTCAAACTCCATAACTTCAAAATGAAGATGTATTCTACCTGATCCATTTATCCGTCTAATCAAATCTAATTTTTGGTTTATGTAATCCGCAACAACTACATTGTTGATCTTGTTTGGCCTTTGATTGTTGTAGCATAATTTTATAAATTGCTTGTATCCAACATCTCGCAGACCAAGAATGTAATCAAAATTCTTTTCAAACATTTTGTTTGCTTGAGATTTAATGTTTGAAATTACCCCGTCGTCACTACCACAATTGATTATTAAAAAATGTATTTCGGGATTAGGGAAATTTATATTAGTTAAACAATCAAAGTTAGAATTAGAATCTGAATTTTCATTGTTTAAATCCACACATTCGACGTTTATTTCTCGATCGATAAAAATGATTTCTATGAGCCTACATACAAAAATCAGTTCCGACTGTCCTTCTGTAAAGAATGCAATTTTTTTCATCCACGAAAATCCCCACTAGTGTTTTTAATTAATCTGTAAATTTTGGTTTTCTTCTATAGTACGCTGAAGAGAAAAAATCAAAATTGCTCAATCCAGTAAACTCAAAATCTTGAAAAATTTTTTTTGAATTTTTATAATTTAAATTTTTAACAACATTCTTTTCCCTAACAAGAACTATCCAATGTTCCATTGGCACTTTATTCATTACAAATTTGTCATTGCTAGTTAATACTAATTGAATTTTACTATTTTGTTTACATCTTTCTATTAGTAAACATATGAGCTTTGACGACCGTTTAAAATCTAAGCCTTCACCAATATCATCAATGACAATCAATCCAGATCGCTCAGAAAAAATAAGATAATTTACATATATTAACGTTGCAAGACACCGAAACATTCCCTGGGATAAATTCATGTGCTCTGTTTTGTATGTCTTATTTTTGTCTGAAACTAATAGTGCGTAAGCTTCTAAATTCTGGGGAATTATATTAAATGTTGCTGGGTGTCCAATCTCAATATGGTCAATATCAAATTGAAGATGATTCATTTGTTGAACTATTGTTTTTTCAAAATCAGGATATGAATTAATTCCTTTGGAAAAAACCGCAATAACAGAGTTGTTGTCTTTTAAGTCAGGTTCGACAAGCGTATTTTTATATGTTTCAGGATCGGATAATAAGTGATCTTGTCCTAATTTTTCACCAAAAAAATATGCGAATGTACTCTCTCCCCATTCTATTAACTCTTCTAAAAAGGGATGAAGTTTCTTATCTCTTTTCCAGCATACTGCGATCTTTTTGGGGTCAATTTGAAAATTAAGGTCTCCTTGGATTTGCTCGGTGAAAATACTTCCTTCACCAGATGAATTTCTTGTCAAAAGAATAGTTTTAGATTTGGTTAATTTTTCAAATTCTATATTTGTATCCCTAATTTTTAATTCATAAATGTAATTTAAGTTATCCGAACCAATAAATTCGGCAATTATATTCAAGTCCGAAATTTTATTAACAGTATTTTTCGAAAGCATATTGGCAAGGCTTCTAATTATCCTTACTAAACGGGTTTTCCCTGTTGCATTTTCACCAACGATTAAATTAAAATTTTCAAAATCACAACTTTCTAAATACCATTCTCTCATTGGCACATTTTCAAATTCAGAATATTTAAGGCTTATTAGCTTCATATAAATTACTCCCCTGTATATTTTATTGGATGGATTATCAACTAACTATAATCTGCTGTTCCTATATTATATACAAATTTATGTAGATTTAACATATATATCGAAATCGCCAAATCGATTGCCCAGCCCTGGACTGGGACAAGTTTATAAAATCTGTTACGAAGCAGAATATGGCAATCACCAACCTTTCCCGCCAGAATTCTTTCCCTGAGAAAATACTCACTGTGAGGCGACAACTTGAGAAAGCCATGCTATAAGCAACTCCTTCCCTTGTCCCGCCTATGGGAAGATGCTATAATTGCGGCAGATGCTCCAGTAGCTCAAATGGATAGAGCAAGGCACTCCTAACGCCTAGGTTGGGGGTTCGAGTCCCTCCTGGGGCACCTGAAACCGTTCAAGCCATCTTGAACGGTCTTTTTATCCAGGATGAGGCTTAAGGGAAAAATACAACCAAAAGATTTAATAAATTTTCTACTGAATTCCAAAAAACTTCAATCCACCGTTGGATTTCAAACCATCTGAAAACTTTTACCTCCATGCGGTTGACATAAAATCAGATCAGGGGAAATAAACATAGAATCACCAAAAATGGACGTTGTGATCTGAACTCCATTTCCATCTCGGGGAAACAGACCTTTTCTTCCTGCTCTCATCAGGACAAAGCATCTGCCCCATGCGGCTCTAATTTAAGAGTTGTCCTACGCACTTCGGCAGTTACCATAGGGGCAACAAACTGGGGATAGCGGCGATACTTGCTGCGGTAGGCAGCGTCAATCTGGTTGTTAATGTCAGGGTCGGACTCTTCTATGAATGTAACAGCCTTCTCCACACCACCCGCCCGGATGCGGCCTTGGTGATATACCCGGGCACTGCGGTACCAGGCGCCGTCGTTTCCCCTGTAAGATCGGACATAAAGATCGTCGTTCACACGGACAACCCAGATCGTAACCTGCTTTCCCAGGGTTCCATCACGCCGGAGCGGGGCTATTTGCAGCTCTTCAGTTGTTTCTATCTTTTTCAGTTCATCATTTGTCCAGGAAGTCATAGAATACCTCCATATTCTTAAAAGTCACCTGATGCAAAACTTATTCCTGAGATAAAGAGAGTGTGATGATCACATTTCCATCACCAAGAATTCCTCTCAGTTCTTCTGGGCTGACATTATTAATCTTTCCAAGTCTTGTAAAGTTCCAGGAATTAGGAGCGTAGTAAATTACGAACTCGCTTCCCTGATACAGGATGATGTCTCCCGCCTCTGTGGTTATCTGTTCGTCGTTTCTCGGCAAATCCATACCCAGTGAACCTACTTTCTCCATGCTGCCGTAGTCACGCATATTTACAGTGATCGGGCCTTTTGAAAGCGTCTCTTTCAGGGCATCTACAGAAGAGTTTTCAACAAGTGTGGCTGTAAGTACAGTATTTCCAATTTCAATATTCATACGATTGGCCTCCATCGCATTTGAATTATCCTGATTAGCATCGGTCTCAACTTCCTCCGTCGGTGGCACTATGGTTGGCGGTAAGTCTGTACTTGTAGCAGACTGAGCGGTAGGCGTCGGCGGCATAGTGGTCGGAGGTGATGTAGACGGCGGCACGGACGTGCAGGCGGTAACAAAGATAACTGCGAGAACAAACCCGATTATTTGACGATAACGTTTAGCCATTTCTCCTCGTTTTCTGTTGTTAAATTTGCCGCGTTTATAATTTTTTGTACTCCTCATCGCTAACGGCCTCTAACCATTCGTTTTTGGAATCATCCCCCGGGATTGCAAAGGCAATGTGAGAAAACCAACTGTCCGCTTTGGCTCCATGCCAGTGTTTTACTTCTGCAGGAATATACACAACAGAACCTTCATGCAGGCTAATGGCCTCTTTTCCTTCTTCCTGATACCAGCCTTCTCCTGCTGTGCAGATCAGCATCTGTCCACCACCACTTTTAGCATGATGGATATGCCAGTTATTGCGGCATCCTGGTTCAAAAGTTACGTTGATCAAAAATACAGAACTCTGTCCCGGTTCCATCAATGGATTAAGATAGGAATCTCCTATAAAATATTTTGCAAACATCTCGTTAGGCATGCCAAGCCCGAACATATTTGCTTTATCGAATTCATTTTTATTCATATATTTCATTGTTTTTCACCTTACTTTGTTTTATTTGTTGTTATACCGTCTCGCCCATTATAGGAAACAGAATTTTTCTCATATACATCGACTGACGAAATAGGATTTTCTAATCGCGGCCCGAACCGGATATCGAACGGAATGCTATTGAAAGTATGGATCTCAGGTTTAGTTTTCCGCCATAAACCGGCATCACACTGGCACTGCCATAGTCCTCGATTGGGTCGACATTTTTCAAAATATCCATATCTGCATCAGAGATAACAAATTCCACATCTGCATTTTCCTTCATATGCGCAGGATTTGCGGTCTTCGGTAATGGAAGCAGACCAAGCTGCAGCGTATATCGAATACACAATTGCGGGATTGAAACGCCGTATTTTTCTGCAATTCCTGACACCTCCTGATTCTTCAATAATTCACCATGTGCAATCGGCGAATAGGCTTCTACCAGGATCCCTTTGTCTTGCGTATATTGGATCAGCTCCCTGGGTGTATTGCTGATATGCGCCAGAATCTGATTCACCATCGGTTTAACGGAGCAGGAGGCAAGAATGTTGTCGATATCGGGCCCCTGAAAGTTAGATAATCCGATGGCACGAAGTTTTCCTGCAGTATATGCTTCCTCAAGCCCTCGCCATGCTTCACGATTTCCCTCGAAATATCGTTCTTCTTCGCCAAATTTACTCCATGGTTGTGGGCTGTGAATGATCATTAAATCAATATGATCAAGCCCCATAGTCCGAAGGGAATTGTCAATCGCTGAAACAGCCCTTTTGTATGACTTCGCTTCCGCAGCAAGTTTTGTGGTCACGAACAGGTCTTCTCTTTTTACACCACACGCTCTGATCCCCTCACCAACGCCGCGTTCATTTCGATATGCCTGCGCTGTATCAATATGACGATAACCAATTTTTGCAGCATCGACCACGGCTTGTGTAACATCTTTATCACGGATGAACCATGTTCCAAGACCCAATTTTGGAATCTCAACCCCATTCGATAGCGTATATTTCTCTTCTAAAATCATCATCTTTCTCCTTTAGATGTATTGAGTTAGACGCGTAGTGCTCATCACTAATCTGATAAGCACTACGCAATGTTTTCACCCTGGCCGATCGCAAATGCCATAACATTGGTTACTCAATATACTAAGATGTCATGTTGTTCATACAGCAGGGGAATACAGGTAACCGCTTTCCGGATGCAATTCAAACGAAAACCGCCATTGAACCTATTAATTATTCCAGCTTTCCTCCGTACACAGGGAACATACTGGCACTTCCATAATCTTTGATTTGTTCCATATTTTTCAAGAATTCCATATCTTCATCTGAAATTACAAAATCCACATCCGCATTGTTTTTCATATGTGCCGGATTTGCCGTTTTAGGTAATGGAAGAAGACCAAGCTGCAGAATATAGCGAATACCTAACTGTGGCACAGTAACACCATATTTTTCTCCGATTTTTAGGACTTCCTGATTTTTCATCAATTCTCCATGTGCTACCGGTGAATACGCTTCTACCAGGATACCTTTGTCTTGCGTATATTGGATCAATTCTTTGGGTGTATTGCTGATATGCGCCAGAATCTGGTTGACCATTGGCTTTACAGTACAAGATTCAAGGATGTTATCAATATCTGATTTTTCGAAGTTCGAAAGACCAATAGCACGAAGTTTTCCAGCTTTATACGCTTCCTCAAGCGCTCGCCATGCTTCACGGTTTCCTTCAAAGAAAGGATCATCTTTGTGGAATTCCATCCAGGGTTTTGGGCTGTGAATAATCATCATGTCAATATAATCAAGCCCTAATGTTTTAAGTGAACCATCAATGGATGCAGCAGCTTCTTTATAAGACTTTACTTCTGCAGCAAGTTTTGTGGTTACGAACAGGTCTTCTCTTTTTACACCACAGGCTCTGATCCCCTCACCAACGCCGCGCTCATTTTGATACGCCTGTGCTGTATCAAAATGACGATAGCCAATTTTTGCAGCATCTTTCACTGCCTGTACGACATCTGTGTCGCTGATAAACCATGTTCCAAGCCCCAGTTTCGGAATCCCGATCCCATTCGATAGGGTATATTTTTCTTCCAAAATCATAATAATTCTCCTCTAGATGGATTTACTTTAAATATTGCTCGTTGCTAACATGTTCGAGCCACGTAACGGCATTGCCGTCCAGAGCTTCCTGGATGGCAATGTGAGTAACCGGCGTGGTTGGTGCAGCGCCATGCCAGTGCTTCTCGCCTGGAGCAAACTGGACCACATCACCGGGACGGATCTCTTCGCTGGGACCGTCCCAGCGTTGTACCCGGCCGCAGCCGGCCGTGACAACCAGCGTCTGTCCCAGCGGGTGAGTGTGCCAGGCTGTTCGGGCACCCGGCTCGAAGGTGACGGAGGCGCCGCCTGTGCGGGAAGGTTCCTTTGCATCAAACAGCGGATCGATTCGTACTGTACCGGTAAACCATTCAACGGGGCCGGTTACGGATGGCTGTGCACCGTTTCTTTTAATCTCCATTTTGAATTCCTTTTATTCTCTTTTTAGTTCTTTTTCTTTTTCCAATAATGCCTTCTCATAAACCTCGATCTTATAATTCAACAGGTCAAGGGTCTTTTGCATTTCTTCCATTTTGCGGACAAGCTCATCCCGCTGGTTGATCAAAATCTGTTTTCTGGCCTCATTGGTAGGATCACCTTGTTGAACCAGTTCGACATATTCTGTCAGCACTTCTATTGTCAACCCTGCACTTCGCATACATTTGATAAATTCAACCCACTCGATGTCGGTTTGGTTAAAGTTACGGATTCCACTTTCAGTCCGGTTGACTGCTGGAATCAAACCAACCCGTTCATAGTAGCGCAGCGTATCAGGCGATATGTCAAAATGTTTACTTACTTCTGAAATTCTCATTTATTCACCTCTCAAGTAGTATACACCTTGGAGTTAACTCCAGGTCAAGGGGTTATTTACAGTATACACCCTGGAGTTAACTCCAAGTCAAGGGGATAAATGATGCTGTTAGGAATATTCTCTTCGTGCGAATAGATAACATCCGTATTCCTCGAAGATTTCCAGGCTGCGGGCTGAGATTCTGAGCAAACAACGCGATTGAATCGTATTTTCTCCGGAAATAGGAACACTTAAAACCGTTCAAGACCATCTTGAACGGTTTTTGTATTTAATAAGCTTGATGCAAAGAGGAAATAAGGAACAACGATAAACCAATAAATGCTTTGTTTGATCATCAAAAAATAGCGGATACTGTTGAAAGCATTTTCCACCAGACCCACAGCGCCCTCAGCGGTTCAGTGATTCGATCATTCCATTTCCCCCTGGACATCGCTTGAAACCTCTCTCCGTGTAGGGCCGTTTTTATACTTTGGCAATCCTGTCCACACACCAAATTTGACAGTCACGGAGGGACAAAGAACACCGGGCAAACAGGTCGGTTTACGGTTCAAAAAGCCGGCACAGTACGGCTACATTCGCATCACTTACTTCTCGAAGTGAATGCAGCCCCTTTCTTAAGCACCATTCATACAAAATACCTCTTGTGAAGGTAAACAAGATGTGCATTGCTTCATGCGCGGGAAGGATTTTTGAAAATGTACCGGCATCTTGCGCTGCAGAAATAAAAGTTTCAAGGTCACAATAACATTTCAAAGGTTTGAAGGTCATATCATCATTTAAGAAAGCTTTATCAAAAACACGGTAGATCTGGGTTGCTAAATCAACACCAATCCCTTCCCAAAGGCGCCCATATTCGGAGAAATACTCTCTGAGATACTTTTGTGGTTCCAGCACTTTTTCCGACAGATTGTTTGTTAAGCCAATATCAAAATCCGCAATGTGTTGACAGATCGCAAGCAGGATTCCATCTTTACTTTTATAGTAATGATAGAACGATCCGACAGATATTCCCGACGCCTTACAAATATCATTAACCGTTGTTGCCTCATAACCATTAAGAATAAACAACTTCTTGGCAGTTTCGTAAAGAAGCATTTTATTTGCTGCGGAGCGCTGGGCTCTTTTGGTAGCTTTAGTCTTCATAAACGTATCTCCTTTTGCAACCTAATTTTATATACCAAAGCAAAGAATGTCAAAGAGCAAAAAAGAATAGTGTTCTAGTGTTTTATTCTAGAACATTATTCTAATTCTATTGACATTTTTTTTGTTCGTGTATAAACTGTTACTAGAATCATATTCTAGTTTCAAGGAGGAAGCTTACCAAAAAATTATTATTCTCGGCAAACAATTTACAAAAAAAGGAGAAAAATTTTTATGGAAAAGTTGATTATTTCTTTTGAGGGTGGCAACACGCACGAACAGATAAGAACAGCGGTTGCAAGTATCGACAGCGAACTCTGTGTAAACTGCGGTATATGCCGTCGTTCCTGCCCCACAGAAACGATATTCGAGTATCAACGCGACATCTGCCGCCTCTGTCCGGACTGTGCGCCCAAGCCAACCATGTTCCCTGAGGAATCCAAACGGTATGCATCGAAACATGCTTGCAGCCTGCAGTGCCCATTGGGAACGATACCGGAAGGTTATGTCAATATGATCGCCCAGGGTAAATTTGACCTTGCGTATGATCTCATTGCCGAACTAAACCCGCTGCCTGTAATCTGCGCCATGATATGCCATCATCCATGCGAAGCGGACTGCAAGCGCAGCCTGCTCGTGGACGAACCCATTGCAATCCGGGCTCTGAAACGATTTGTAGTAGAAAACGTTACCCCCCCGCCCCTTCACTTTGAGCAGAAATATGACAAAAAGATTGCCGTCATCGGTGGCGGCCCCGCTGGTTTAACTGCCGCAGCGGATCTTGCAGCGAAAGGCTACAAAGTAAAGATTTTTGAAGCTGGCAGCGAATTGGGCGGCATGGCAAAACGTGCAATTCCCGATTTTCGCATCAATAAAGAAGAACTAACGGCAGAAGTACAACGCCTTATCGATGCAGGCATTGAGGTCGAATATGGCGTCACATTTGGGAAAGATCCTTCTATTCAGGACCTGCTGGAGGATAAGTATGCTGCGGTTCTCATCGCTGTAGGCGCTTCACAGGGGTGTGTGCTTCCGATTCCCGGCTCTGATGCAGAGCAGGTTTATGATGCGCTCAACTTCATGAAACAGATCAACAGCAATATGGTTACCAGGGCAACAAACGAACCGGGCAGACGTTTCAAGGTCGGTGAAAAGGCCGTTGTCATCGGCGGAGGAAGTGTGGCCCTGGATACCGCCCGCTCACTCAAGCGCCTGGGACTCGATGTGAAATGCGCTTGCCTTGAATGCGGATGCGAAGTTCCTGCGCCCGAATGGGAAATAAAGGAGCTGAACGAGGAGGGCATTGAGCTGATAGAAAGCGTTTCCCCGACCCGCATCATAACCGATTTCTTCACTGTAAAAGGTGTGGAATTTAAGAAGGTGTCCAGTATCGGGAAGGACAAGAACGGTTGTTTCAATCCGATCACTGTGGACGGCACCGAATTTGTAATCGACTGTGACACCGTGGTATTTGCCACCGGTCAAAAAGCAAATGTTCGCGCGCTTGTGGAAGGCAGCGGGCTTGAGACCGACGCAGCGGAACGCATCATATTCGATGAGAATACGCTTGCAACAAGCATTCCCAATGTATTTGTAGCAGGTGACGCGGTCGAAGCGCGTGGCTCGGTCATCACTGCAATGGCTTCAGGCCGCAAAGCAGCGCTCTCCATTGACAACCTGATCCAGGGGCGCAGCCTTACGGACAGGGCAGCGCCTGTCGAGCCCAGGCTTGCACCCATGCACGAGAAGATTTATCCTGCCGTTCGCCTTGAAAGACTCAATCCTCAACCGGTTCCCAGGACGCGTTACCGCGATACGTTCGAACAGGTCGAGGGAGTGTACGATGCGGAAACAGCCGTCCTGGAAGCAAAGCGGTGCATGAAGTGCGGATACTCCGATGTGGATACCGAAAATTGTATCGGCTGTGGTGTCTGTGCCAAACTCTGTCCCGCCCAGGCCATTACAATGACAATGGTGAAAGAGTAAGGAGAGTGCAAATATGAAAACAATCGAACGAGATGTAATCATTGTCGGTGCAGGTCCCGGTGGTTCCAGCTGCTCCGCCTACATGAAGCGGCAGGGATTTGATCCACTATTGCTGGATAAAGATGTTTTCCCTCGTGAAAAGCCTTGTGGAGATTGCCAGTCAGGTGTTACAACAAAGCTCCTGGCCGAGTTAGGTTGGCTCGAAGGCTTGCGGGAAATCGGTTTTGAGAACTACGGCATCACAATGACCTCGCCAGACTATACGAAATTGGTTGTCGAGGCCCCGAACAGAGGTACGCGCTATGATACGCCGCGTAGAATCTACGATCATTATTGCGTGAAACGCGCAGTTGCTGAAGGAGTTGAGTTCAGGGAAAATGTATGGGTATATGACGTAATCTGGGAAGACGGGAAGGTTTGCGGTGTAAAGGCCAAGGTGGACGGTGAATATGTACAGATCCGCTCCAGGATGGTAATCGGCGCAGATGGCTCCCATTCCATCATCGCAAAGAAAATCAAGATGTTTCCCGACAATGACAATGATGTCGCCGTCGTTGGGCGCTGCTATTATGCGGACGTAGATATGGAACCCTTTAACGAGATCCATTTCGACAAGGACGTGTTGCCCGGTTACGTGTGGCTTTTCCCCGAAAAGGACAAACTGTGTAATGTGGGCCTTGGCTTCAATCGCGATCTGTATAAAGAAGGCAAGACACTGGAAGAATACCTTGACAGTTGGATCGAGACAAGTCCATTTGGCGAAAAGCTCAGAGGAAAACGCCGCATCGGCGAATTCCGTGGTTGGCGCATCCCCAGCGGTTCCCAGGCGATGGCAAATGTCGTGCCGGGCTGCATCCTGATCGGCGACGCGGGCAGCATGGTTATGCCGCTGACCGGTGAAGGCATCGGACCGGCCATGGTTACGGGAAAGCTTGCCTCCGAGGTTACCCGCGAGGCGTTTGACGAGAACGACTTCTCTCTCAATGTACTCTCACGTTATCCCGAGCGCCGCGATAAGATATACGGGCCGAAATATCAGTCCATAAAAGCAATGGAGAATGCATTCGCCAGTGCAGAGGCCGTGGATGGCTTTGTGCACAAAATTGCAGACAATCCGGAAGTCAAAGCAGGGTTCCAAAAACAATGGTACTACGAATCCTACGAGGGGAAAGAATAGAAATAGATCACCGTTAAAAACAGTCCCGTGGCAGCAAGCAGCCGCGGGACTGTTTTAAGTAAGAATCTCAAGAATCCGGCACTAACCCAAATTACCGGACTTCTACCAGCACTGCCCGTACTATTGTTCGCCAGCGGTAGGAATCAGCCTTTTCATTGTAGCCATGGCAGGTGATAAGCGTTAACCAGGGATATTCCTCATGTTTATTGAGAACGGCAGTAGCTTCAGGGGACACCCAAAGATCAACAGAACGCACTTCATAAATATATTATTGCCCCCAGGCAAGGATAATTAACGGATTCCCCCATTTTAATCCACTCAGATTAGCAAATGGTCCGGGCATGCCATTGGCATTTGCGACATGTCCTGCTAATACAGAATTTCCATTCCATGTGGGAAAGGCAGTGCCCTCCAGGTAGCCGATATTATCCCCCCAAACCAGTCGCCATCACCAAAAGGGGTGGCCCCAGTTATTGCCCAGCGTGTTGAGCCCCAAACATACAACAAACCTGGTGGTAATGTAATCGTGGATCGCAGATCGTACAAAGCCGCAGCTCCGGAATTCTCGAGTATAAGTGACACGCTCGATGAAGTTCCAGCTCTTATTGGATCAACCCGTATGGACTGAGATTGCTGCTGAAGTTAAGTATCCCTCCACCTTTGTCGCCTGTCCTGCCATTGGCGATTGTTAAGTTACGGATGTCGAATGTCATTGCGGAGCTGGGAAGATAAAATATCCGGAATATAGGATTGCCGCTGATGATCAACTGCCCCTCAGCAGGACCGGTGATGGTGAGAGATTTATCGAGAACCAATTCGCCGCTGGTGAGGAGAATGGTGCCGGTGACACTGAAAGTGATCGCATCACCGGATGCAGCATCCGTGATTGCCTGGCGCAGCGAGCCGGGGCCGCTGTCGTTCAGGTTGGTCACCGTCAATGTGGCAGCATGCCCGGGTTGGGGGTTGAAGAATCCTATCAGCAGACTGAGGAGGAGTGAGATGCAAAATACGCGGCGTTTCTTTGTTGTAATCATATTCTCCGAGGTGTAAAAAATCATGGTCTACCCAACGGCCGTCTGTGCCTGTTGACGATATGACCTGTTTAATGTTTCTGTCCTATGCTCTTCTCCTGAATACCCGCTTAAAGGCAAAGTAGAACAGGGCAAAAAGCGTGATGAGCAGGGGAAGCCCTTTGATAAGGTTAAATAATGTCGGGGTATTGAATGAATAATAGCCGGCAGTTCCAATGCCTAACAAGATAAAACTTGCTAGGTAAGTAAGGATCAACAAGATCTTTCCCCAGATTTTCGGCGTCTTCCCGTCTCGCAGTTCAAAAACCAGAGTACCGAGCGGGACGAGAAAAACAAGAAAACCTGGAATCGCGCTCAGGATGGTTTGATCGGGCCCTGCATTAGCCATCATAATGAACACAACACTCACAGGGTAAAGCACAATCACGATCCATAGTATTTTTTTCCACATAAGAATTCTCCATTCATCAGACATATGATCTTTCCTGAATTTCCTGCTTTTTACGCATTTTGATCCCTGTCGCTTACAGTACATCAAAATTATCCAAAAAGTGTCTAAGCTGGGTTCCGGTAAACCCAAAGATCGTCTCTCTCACGCTGATATTCCCGGCAATCAGGTCAGTATCGGCTGCGTGGTTAACAGCACGGTAAACAGGACAATCCATATCATTTGTGGTAAAGAAAAGATCAGCTTGTGTTGCATTAAATAACCTCAATCTCGATGTTCTTCTGTTACGCCAACAGGTTTTTTAAAAATGCTGTCAATCCTTCAAAATCTCCAAAGTTATAAACCGCATTGTTTTTGGGGTCTTGCAGGCTGAAACGCCATTCAGAACGCCGTTCCGGATGTGCAGATTTTTCACTGCGAGCTTCCACACAGCGCAGCAAAAAAGAGTACTGACGTGGCGGGCGCTCTGGTAAAAACAGAGGATCGTTCTCTACATTTGTAATCATTTGCGGTCCCTTTCACTTTCAACCCAACACACTTACGCTGATACCATTGTAAGAAGCCGGCGTTCAGAAATCGTGCGAAATCGTCCTGACCCGGGCCGAAGCCCCTTTGCGCCAGAGTCTGTCCCTGTTGGAAGACCTAATTGCTTCCGGAGACGACTCTGTGGAAACGCTGTCGGCGCTGGCCTTCCGGGGCTACGCCGAATATCGTTTGGGGAACGTATCAACTGCCCCGCAGACCCTGCAAACCGCACTCGAAAACGCTGTAGAAATTGAAGGATTCATCAGCAAGGCCTTCGCGGCCACTTTCTGCCTGCCGTGGATTGCAGATCTGGGGGAAACCGGCCAGGTGATTGAGCTGTATGCAGCCCTCCACCAACTGCCATTGATCAGGAACTCCGTTTTTTGTAAGGATTTGATCGGCCGGCAAATTGAAAGCCTTGCCGGTGAAATGCCGCAAAACACGGTAAAAGCGGCCCGGGAACGCGGACAGGGACAGGACCTGAACACAGTGACCGCGAAGATTTTTGCAATTTTTAAAGCACATCCAATCGGGTAAAGAAACGGCATTTAACCGCTGTTTGAGAATGCCCTGTCCTCAATTTCCCGGCGGATCTGAGCGTGCTTCTCGCGCGTCAGCGGATATAACCGGGCCGCAGCTATCGAAAATCCCAGCAGTAATGCCGGAAGCAGCGCAAGCATCATCCGGATCGCGAGCAGCGCCGAGGTTGGCTGGATCGCAGCAGCCGATCCGGCCTGGGGCTGGACATATCCGGCCCAGCGCAGGAGCACCGGCAGCAGCGCAAGGATCAGCATCTGTCCAAATTTGCTGAATAAAGTTGTCACCCCGACATACGCCCCTTCCTGCCGGTGCCCGCTGACAAGCTCATCCACTTCAATCACATCCGGCAGCATGGAGGATGGCAGCAAATGGATGGCCGAAACCCCAAATCCCGAAAGCGCGCAGATCAGATAGGCCATGAATTTCTCCCCCTGAGGAACCAGGAATGTCGATAACATCAGGATAGCCCAACTCCCTGCCGCCAGGATATAGGCCATTTTCTTCTCAAAACGACGCGAAAGCCAGAACACCGCCGGCAAAAACAGCCAGGTCATCAGCATGATCCCCCCCTGAACCAGCGAGACCTCTCCCAGCCCCATCCCGATCCAATAGGTGAAATAATAGGCAAATAACGCGATGACAACCGTTACAGCCATCCAGCTCAACATGTAAACAGCCAGAGCATACCGGTATGGGACATTCATCAAAATGAAGCGGGTGCTCTCTTTAACGGATAACGTACTCTTATGGTCGTAATCCGCTCGTTCCCGGGTAGAAAAGAAAACGATCAGAGAGGACACCGCAAAGCCGATTCCGCAGACCAGTGCCAGCAGTTGATAAGCGCGGGGATCACGTTCCGGGAACAGGGGCAGAACCAGAAAGCTGAACAACACCGGCACCAATACACCCGCAAGGATCGTCACCACCATTTGAAACAGAGTCAGCGAGGTGCGTTCATCATGGTCGCGGGTCAGTTCTGGAGACAATGCGGCATAAGGGCAGAAAACCAGCGTGGAAGAGGTTTCATAAACGATATACGTTCCCAGATAATAGGCGAACAGCAGCCCCTGCCTCTGGGTTGGGGGAATCCACCATAGCAGGACAAAAAACAGGCTGAAAGGGATTGCCCCGAACAAAATGTAGGGCCGCCGCCGTCCCCAGCGGGTGCGGGTGCGGTCGGATAAATACCCCACCAGGGGATTGTTTAGCGCATCCCACGTCGTGACAATCATCCAGAAAACGCTCACCAGCCCCAAATCTAACCGGGCAATGTCTGTTAGAAAGAAGGTGTACCAGAACGGGATGATGGTGCCTGGCCCGATAGCGTTCCCCAGCCCGCCAATGGCATAAGCTGTTTTTTCCCAGAAGGATAGTTTCTCACTCGGAAGAGACAATGAAGCAGAGTTGTTGCGAAGGGTCATAATGTTGACAAAAATGTTGCGCTTTAAAAAGTTACTCCGGCGCCTTATTATACCCTCCCCCCGCATAGAAAAACGCCCGCTGCCCCATTTTATGCTGCCCAACCCGCTTCTTGGGTTAGAGGGTGAGGAAGAGTGTAGTTCTCAAAACAGACCTCTTTTGTGGAATAAAGAATCGGCTTAGCAATGAACTGTTTTTTAATTATCTCAATCGAGATTTACAAAATCAATAGATACACGTCTCCACCATTATGAGATGGTTTTTTACAGGTTCAGTCAAATGACTTAAAAGTTATATACTAATAAAGTCAAGAGTCAGTAAATGATGATGAGATGGGTTTGATGTTGAAATTATAAAGAGCAAGAGTTAAATAAATTAAGAGTTCAGAAAATATTTTTATCAAAGGCGGGCTAAAAATGACTAATCCCTCATTTCAGAAAACATCTCAATGTGAAATTCCACCTGACGATCCTTTTAAATTTGATTGTCTAAAACGCAAGCCAACAATTGAAAACTTGACTAATTTATTAGAATCGACGCCTCAACCTTTTGTATTAAGTGTTGAAGCTTCCTGGGGTTTTGGAAAGACGACATTTGTGCGAATGTGGCAACAATATCTGATTAACAATAAATTTGTAGCGCTTTATTTCAACGCTTGGGAAAATGATTTTGTTGATGATCCGCTCAGTGCCTTTATTTCCTCTCTAACAACGCAGATCAGTGATGTAAACAATAAATTGGGCAATTACGCCAAAATAAATGAGTTGAAAAAACTCGGTGGGAAAATTATCAAGAAAACAATACCTATTACTTTGGCTGCACTTACACGTGGAGCCCTTTCATCAGAGACTTATGAGGGCGTTGAAAAATTTCTGTCTGATGGAGATATTGCTGCATTAGTAGAAGAAGTGGCAGAAAAACAAATCGCTTTATTTGAAAAACAGAAGAAAGCAATTGAAGATTTTAAAAAGGTGTTACAAGAAATAACAAATTTGTTAGAAAAGGAAGCAAAGTTACCTCTCGTAATTTTTGTAGATGAGCTTGATCGTTGTCGTCCTGATTTTGCACTGTCCTTATTGGAACGTATGAAACATCTTTTTAATGTAGATGGTGTCTTCTTTGTGTTATCTGTCGACAGGGACCAGCTCGAAAATTCTGTGAAAGCAATTTATGGTGAAGGTTTGGATGCAAATGGTTATTTGCGTCGTTTTATTGATCAATCAATCTTCTTGCGATTAGAAAATGTTTCTTCCAAACAATATATTGAAATTCTTTTTAATAGGTTTAGAATATCTTCAGTATTCCAAAAAGCTAATAGCAATCCAGAAATATATCTAGAAATGATAAATCTTATGTCTACCTATTTTTCTTTCAGTTTAAGGAAAATTGAACAGTGTGTAGCCGAAATAAATTTAGTGTTAAGAATAATGAGAAAAGGTCAAAATATAAGGTCAGAACCCGGATTAATTACTTTTGTGCTTCTTCTCAAAACCTTAGATATCAGCCTTTATGAAAAGATTCATAAACAGGATATTGAAGCTTTTGAACTTATAGAAGAAAAATTGGGAGACCTAAAATATCGCAACGAGATAAACTGGGGTTGGTATTATGCACAATTGTATCCAAAAAAATCTATTAATGAAGAGACAGAAAGACTAAAAATCATTCGGGAAGGATATGGTAAAGATGCAGATCCTTATAAAGATATTGATCTTCATTTAATTGATAGAAAAATCATCGGCTTATCATCAATTAGTAAAGAATATTCTTTTCATCAATATGATCCGGCAACAATAAGTTTTCAATATATTGAATTTACTAGAATATATATGGAAGAATAAGGTGTATATCATAAAGCTATATTATCTATTTAACTTAAAATCTTTCCTTGTCAGCAAAATCAAGATAAAACTAATAATCACCTCACCAGGAAATTTTCCGGCAGACGTTACATTGGTGGTTATCCATGAAGCTGGCTACAGTATCATCAGCAATCTGTTTGTGTTACCCAAGAACCTCATACAGAACATCCGCCTGCCCCATTATTACTGTTTCTTCAATCGACGTGCTTCTCATCCAATTTGTATCTTCCATCCAGTATAAGTATCAACCAACAAATTGGCAGCAGAACCGGACCGAATCACAACCGCCGATAAACCGCTGTTAAACATCCGATAAAGCGCCGATAAATGACAATAAGAATACCGGATCACCCTTATCCGACAAGGGAACAGACAACAACCGAAAAGCAAAGTCTGCGCGCAAACCAACTCGCTTTAAACAACAACCTGCACCGGGAACTTCCCGGTGCAGGCCGCATAGCCTTTACAGGACGCCGGTTTTACAGCACCATCAACACCTGTTTGTTCTCGCCGAGCGCTTCGTACAGGGCATCCACCTGCTCCCGGCTCTGCGCGGTGAAGGTGGCCGAAATCGAGATATACTTCCCGCCGCTGCTGGGGCGCTCGTGAATATCCTCCGGGTCCAACTCCGGCACGTGCACCAGCAGGTTTGCAGTTACAAAGGCCCTGAATCCGGGCTCATCCACCCCGATCACTTTGATGGGGAACTTACAGGGAAACTCAAGGATGCTTTTGACTTCTTCTTCCATAATCAATGGCTCTCTTTTTTAATGTGTTTATTTCCGGAAAAACTGGAGCAGGATCTCCTGTGCCTCGGGGGATAATCCCATCTGGTCGATCTCTGCATTCAGCGTTTCTACCGTGCCATTATACCCGAGATATCCATTCACCCGCGCCGCGGCGGTGGACTGGAGGAAATCTTCAAAATCGGGATACATCGCGGTAAATTCCGACATCAGTTCTTTCCGGTTCTGCAGGTAGTATTTCTGGTGGTAGTTTTCCGCCAGAGTGAAGGTACCCAGCGGGACAATTTCGGTATAAACCTTTGTCCCCAGGGTTTCTTCCTGTTCTTTCAGGGACTTTTCCGCCAGCAGGCGCTCTTCTTCGGTATTGTAATGAATAATTGAAGCATACTGGCGCGAAGCGGAACGATACGTGGGCGTATGGTTATTCCAGAACAGTTCTAACAGCTCCGCGTAAGAAATCACCGAAGGGTCATAATCTATCTGGATGGTTTCCGATTGGTCGCCGATGTTGTGGTAAGTAGGGGAATCGCTGGTGCCGCCCGCGTAACCGACACGGGTGCGGATCACTCCGGGGGTGCTCCCAAACTGGGAGTCGGGGCCCCAGAATCAGCCCATTGAGAAGGTTGCCGTGGCAAAATTCTCCGGTTGGGCGCGGTCAAGCTCCGGTATAGCAGATACGGATTGGGTAGGCTCAAGGTTGCTGTTCATCGTTTGCTCCTTGGTAGAAGACTGGCAGCCCGAAAGGCCCAGAAGGGCCAGCAAGCCAATCAACAGGCCGGGGAAGATCCATTTTTCTCTCGTTTTCATGATGACACCTCACAAAGTCAGGGCACAAAACATAGTGGATTAATTTTACCAATATTAGCCAATTAATCCGGGTCAGGTTAATAAACTCTAATCTATGGGAGAGTGCGTTGAGAGGGTCTTTTCGTTACCGGGTTGCTTGCAGTACTTCATCCTGTTCGGAAAAGGGAAAGGCGTCTACGGTGAGAAGAAAATGGAAGAAAATGATGGAACGGATACTGGCGCTGCCCGTATGCGCTGTATTACCTTTCAGTATTGAAAGGTAAAAATACCCCTTGCAAAAAAAAGAGATGTTTGGTATTATAAGTGCAGATGAACGTCTGGGTGCCCCCCTCACTCAGGCGCTCATCATTTAAAGGGCTTTGGATCTTAAAATGGGGGAAAAACGGTTCCTATCGCCTCGGCAGCATGCTTTCCAGACTGTTCAAAGCATTCAGCGCATTCTCAACCTCTCCCGACGCCAGTTGTCCGGTGAGTCCCTGTATGCCGGAAGACAAGTCTCCCAGTTCTCCCAGGCCAAACTGATCCAGGCTGGCGCTGGCGTTGGCTCCCCGTTGGGCCAGGTTGAGCAGTTCCTCTGCGTTGACCACCCCATCGGCCAAGGCGGCCCGTGCTTCGTCGATGTAATCCCGCGCAAAGGATACCGCCTCCAGACGGTTCGAGGCGATTTGGTCCGGCTGGAGATTGGCAATTTCCGAAGCCAGCGCTTCAATCCGGGCCGTCACCGCTGCTTCCAGGCTGCCGGACTGCGATTGGGCCGTTTCCGCCCAATCTTGCAAAGCTTCGGAATTGGTCAGCAGTTCTTCGATCTTTTCCTGCGCAATCTCGCCTCCACCCGCCAGGATTTCCTCAAGCTCTTCAAGGTTTCCCAAAGAAGTATTGGCATATTGAGCCAGTGATTCCAGATCTTCCACCAGAATCGTCATCAGCTCAACCGTTTCCTCCCCCAGGGTGTAATACAGCTCCAGATAAAGTTCGGCCAGTTCCAGGGCCTGTTCAATTTCCTCATCGGCCAGGCCATATAGTGCGTAAATCTCTTCCAGTTCATCCGCGGTCAGTGTGCCGTCCTCCGCCGCAGTCGTGGTCATCTGCGCAGCCTGATCGCTGGCGGCAGTGGCCTGCTGGACCGATTCATCCACTGCCGCGGCAAATTCTTCTTCCGACAGCGATTCAACCACAACCGGTGTGGGGTTCGGCATGGCCGTGACGGTGGCGCTCACGGCGCTTTCCACCGTGGCCTGGAGGTTGGCTTCGGCGGCCTGAGTGGCTTCAATGGCCGCACTGACCGTCGCGTCAACGTCCGGGGTGGGTGCAGCCTCCTGGCTGACCGTGCCGCCACATCCGCTGACTAGGATCAGCGAAAAAATAAAGAAGACCGTGAAGATTCTTTTTACGTAATGTTTCATATTGGCATCCTTTTTTCTTACGATTATAAGGAAGTTCGGGATGGAGAGAAGCGGCACGGTCAAATTGAATGGGGATTGTAAGGTAAAAAAGATGGCCCAGAATCCTCTGGACCATCCCGGTGAGTTTTCACTGTGATAAATTCTGGCTTCAAACAGAAAGAACGATCTTCCCCTCGGAATGTCCTTGTTCCAGCAGGCGGTGGGCTGCTGCTGCCTCATCCAGAGGGAATATCTGAAAAATATGCGGGTAAACGACATGGCTTTCAACCAGGTTCGACAACTGGGTAAGTTGTTCGGCATCCGGATGGGCCAGAATGGATTTTGCCCGGACTTTGTAAGTTTCCGGTTCGTTGCCAAACGACGCACTTCTGAGCGAGACCAGGATTCCGCCCGGTTTCAACACTTGCCACGAGCGGTCACGGATTTTGCCCCCCATAGTATCCAGGACCATATCCGCATCTTTAACAACTTCTTCAAAACGAGTTTTCCGGTAATCAATAAAAGTATCTACCCCCAGCTCCAGCAGGAAATCACGGTGAAGTTCCGAAGCCGTCCCGCAGACGGAGGCCCCAACGCTTTTGGCAAGCTGGACCGCAATATGCCCCACACCGCCTGCTGCCGCGTGGATTAGTACGGTTTGTCCCCGGGAGAGATTCGCGGCGTCAAAGAGAGCCTGCCATGCGGTCAGCGAAACCAGTGGGAGGGCAGCGGTTTCAATGTGGTCCAGGTTGGCGGGTTTGCGGGCCAGGTCTTCCTGAGGAGCCGCCACGAACTCGGCATAGGCCGCTCCAATTTCGGGGAAACGCACCATTCCAAAGACCTCATCCCCAATGTCAAACCGGTCAACTTTTTCTCCTTTTTCGACAACCACACCGGAAACATCCCACCCGGGGATAAAGGGGAAGGGACGAGTGTCCTGGTACAGAGCCTTACCGGCGCGGGTTTTAGCGTCCACCGGGTTGATCCCGGCTGCATACACCTGCACCAGCACTTCAGATGGTCCCGGCTTTGGGGTGGAAATTTCTTCCGGAGTTAATACTTCCGGGCCTCCAAACTGATGGATGCGGATTGCTTTCATAAGTTACTTACCTCCAAATCAAATCTTTTGAGCAGCTTCAAGTCCGGTACAGGGCCTGCTGGTCTCTCCTTCGCTGAATGCATTGCTAAAGAGTTATTTATGCTTCTCATTTTAACAGGTTTTTCATTCCCGCGTCCACAAAACAGTTTATACATAATATGGGCCGGCTCACGATGCAGCCCCGGGAATCCATTTTCCGGATATACGGGAACCCAAAGGACATTTTAAGCGTTAAACAAAGTAAGTATGGAAGCCTGCCGGTCATCATTCTTGCAGGCTGAATATAATCTTGCCCAAAATTCGGCTGAAGAAAGAACCTAAAAAGTATATAATCATAAATGAGATGAATATTCAGAGGTCAAATCTCCATAGAGAGGAGTCTTAAATTATGGTAAAGAAATATCCCATTCTATTCCTTGCGTTGTTGCTGGTGTTGATGTCCCTGGCATGCAACCTGCCATCGCGTGGAGAAAAAACACCCACTCCAAACGCTCTTACGGAGGTAGCGCAAACGGTTGAGGCAGATTTGACTGAACTTGCGCAAACGGAGGAAGCCACCGAAACACCTCAGACGGTAACCGTTTCGCCGACCGAGACATCGGTGCCGCCAACCAGCACCCGGGTTCCGCCGACTGCAACGGATATTCCCATCCCCTGCGACCGGGCACAGTTTGTGACAGATGTGACGGTCCCCGATGGAACAAAGTTTGCCCCCGGAGACGACTTTGTCAAAACCTGGCGGTTAAAGAATACCGGATCCTGCACCTGGACCACCTCTTATGCGCTGGTGTTTGACAGCGGCGATGCGATGAACGGCCCGGCTTCGATCAACCTGACCGGCAGCGTGGCACCCGGACAAACCATTGATCTCTCTGCGGAGATGGAAGCGCCGGACAGCAACGGCACTTACCGGGGCAACTGGAAGCTGAGGAATGCCTCCAACGCAAAGTTTGGACTCGGTTGGGATGCCAGTGAACCTTTTTATGTCATTATCAAGGTCGTCGGGACGCCCACACCCACGCCTACCTCGGGCCCGACCGTAAGATATGATTTCATCGCAAATTATTGTTCGGCTGAATGGGTAAGCGGGGCAGGGACACTGCCCTGTCCGGGCGGGACCGGAGATGCGGAAGGGTTTGTCGTTAAACTGGACAATCCCAAGCTGGAAAATGGCGTGTTCGCGGGGACGCCCGGTCTGGAGACCCATCCCGAATGGGTGGATAACGGTGTCATCACCGGAAAATTCCCGGCCATCAATGTAAAGGATGGATATCGTTTTAAATCCGAAATCGGCTGTCTCAATGGCGGCGCGAGCTGCGACGTTAAATTCCAATTCAACTACCGCGCGGATGGCGGTCCATTGCAGACTCTCGGCAGTTGGACGGAAAGCTACGATGGAGCAATCCAATCCCTGAACATCGATTTATCTTCACTGGCTGGCTCTTCGGTAGAGTTTGTGCTCGCGGTTCAGGCAAATGGACCGTCCGATCAGGATTGGGCGGTGTGGATCAATCCTCGTATTGAAAAATAAGAATGAATTGCAGTGAGCAAAGGTCTGGCGCGGCGGAACAAGGTCCGCGCCAGACCTTTTTTTGCAAACATTGAACCAAAATGATTCCACTCCGGGCTGCAGGGATTAAGTTTGGTAAAATTGCACCATATTCAACCCATTTCTATTTTAAACGGGGTGGAAAGGAATCGTTTGATCATTGTTTGAGTTAATTTTTTTGGGTACCTCTGCTTCAGCGCCATCCGCAAAACGGGGCCTGCCTGCGCAGATGATAAAACATGACGAATACCGTTTTTTGATCGACTGTGGAGAAGGCACCCAGCGGCAGATCTTAAAAGCTGGGATTGGTTTCAAGCGTCTTAATCGCATTCTGATTACCCATGGGCACCTGGATCATATCCTGGGGTTGGCGGGGTTAATCTCCACGCTTCTCCGCTGGGAGACCATGGAAGATCTGGAAATCATCGGCGGGAAATACGCATTAAGCCGGATCCATGACCTGATCTATGGGGTTGTCCTGCGGGGGACGAAACCGCCGGCCTCCATCCATTTACGCGAACTGGAACCGGGGACATTTTTTGAGACGGAAAACTTTTCCATTTCCGCTTTTCCGGTCTTCCACCGCGGAACGGATTCATTCGGTTTTGTCTTTCAGGAAAAAGGGCACCGGCCCTTCCTTCCGGAGAAAGCGGAAGCCTTGAATGTGCCGCCCGGGCCCTGGCGCCGCCAGTTGGTGGAAGGGAAACCCGTGACATTACCCGACGGGCGCGTGATTGACCCCGAGTCTGTGCTGGGAGATTACAAACCCGGGACTCGTCTGGTTCACATCGGAGATGTGGGCGATTTAAAGGAATTGGAAGAGGTCTGCCGGAATGCGGATGGGCTGGTCATGGAAGCCACCTATCTTCAGGAAGATGCCGACATGGCCAAAAAGTTTTCCCACATGACCGCGCGAAGCGCAGCCGAGTTTGCCGCTCAGGTCAATGCCAGGCAACTGTTCCTGACCCACATTTCCCGGCGCTACCGGTATAAAGACGTGGTGAAAGAAGCCCAGGAAGTCTTCCCCAATTCAATAGTGGCTCGCGATCTGGATTCTTTTATCATTAAAAGGGAAAATTAAATACAACGGCGAGATCAACTCGCCAAATTAATAAAGAAATGTATGAGGAAAACTTGCGGCCGGAAAGATTGGCCACAAGTTTGTTTTAAGGGATAATATCCGCGACAGATTCTACAATTCTGGCAGGCAGATAGGGATACTTGGTAACGTCTTCAATCTTGGTGATTCCACTCAGAACCAGGATAGTTTCCATCCCGCTCTGTACCCCCGTAATAATATCCGTATCCATGCGGTCGCCAATCATAACCGTGTTCTCGGAGTGCACGCCCAGATAATTCAATGCGGAACGCATCATCAGCGGGTTGGGCTTTCCAATGAACAGCGGACTGATTTCCGTCGCGCTTTCAATCAGAGAAGCCATCGCCCCGCACCCCGGCGCAATCCCTTCTTCCGTGGGCCCCGAAGTATCGGGGTTGGTGGCAATAAAGCGAGAGCCTCTGGAGATAAGCCGGATCGCTTTCGTAATTTGTTCCTGGTTGTAAGTATTGGTTTCTCCAAGTACAACATAATCGGGATGGTCGTCCGTGATGACATACCCAATTTCATGGACGGCTGTTGTTAACCCAATTTCACCAATTACAAACGCGGTCCCATTCGGACGTTGAGAATGCAGGAACTGCGCGGTTGCAATAGCAGAAGTGAAAATAATTTTCTCGTCAATATCCAGGCCCTTTGATTTCAGGCTGTGGGCCAGGTCCCGGGGCGTGTAGAGAGAGTTGTTGGTCAGAACCAAAAATTTTGCTTTTTTTGCTTTCAATCGATCAATGAAATCGTCTGCTCCGGGCACAATTGTTTGTCCTTTTACCAGGACGCCATCCATATCACTGATGTAATTTTTCATATCCATTCTTTTCTTCTTTTACCTTTTTATATCTAACAACTTTGAAATACCCCATACAAAATAATTATACAATGATTGAAACTTTGTGGCTGTTAAATCCCATTAATATTTTAAAAAATGTATAGTTTTTAGAGAATATTTTCTCAATTTTGTACAACATCCCCACAGGAAATCATACCAACCTCTAGTGCGGATACCAGGCGGATACGATTTCCCGTGGGCAAGATAGCTCCTTATTGATCTGCTTCAACGCTTATAAGAACAGCTTTCACGACCTTCCGGGCCCGATAAGTGTTGGATTTCTCGTCAAAATCCTGGCAGGTGATCAGAGTGATCCAATCCAGGTCTTCATGTTGCAGCGCCTGTGCATCGGATGGAGACACCGATTCAATGGATCGGACCTCGTAGGTATAACGCTCCCCCCAGGCATGGATGTATACCGGATCGCCCCAACGCAAAGTATCGAGGGCATAAAACGGCCCCGGCTTCCCGTCGGGCAGGGTGGCATGTCCCGTCAGTGCCGTGTTTCCGGCCCAGGTGGGGAATGCGGTGCTTTCCAGATACCCAATCTGGTTTCCCAGCCAGGTAAGGTCCCATCCATCGCCAAGAACCGGGACCCCAACAATGGTGGTCTTCATATCCAATTTCGGAATTTCCAATTCCATGCCATCCTGCGCGGCATACATTTTTTCGGCAGGCTGGACCGGCAGCTTGGTGATGACGCCAGGAGCAAAGCCCGTATCCGGGAGAGAAAAATCGCGGTCAATTTTCCACAGTTCCCGGCCCTCTGTTGAGCTGTCTGCCGAGAACAGAACGGTGCGGTTGATGGGTGTAATATCCAGCGGGAAAGATCCGGTGCTCCCCCGGAAGATATCCCCGACCATTTCTGTGCTTTTTTCATCATAAGGCGGATCAGACCGCCACAACTCGGTGCCGAACTCCCCGTCATCCGCTCTGAAAAACAATGTACTTCCGACCACGGTGAATTGAGACGGATTGGAGCTGGCACCGCCGGGCATAATATCAATCACTTCCAGCACATTCTCGTCCACATACGGCGGGGTTGCTTTCCATAGTTCTACGCCGCTGAGGCCGTTATTGGCCGTGAAAAACAGCGTTGACCCAATGGCAATTTTATGGTTCGGGTTGGAACCGGCGAAACCTTCGTAAAGGTCTGCTACGCGGGCGGTAGTGGTGGCGGTATAAGGCGGTTCTGTTTTGCGCAGCTCCATTCCGCTGGTGATGCGGTAGCTGGTGAAGAACAGCGTCTCGCCAACGGCATACAGATCATGCGGGGCCGAACTGTATTCCCGTTCATCAATATCATCCACTTCGGTAGTGTTGTGCACCTCATAAGGAGAGGTTGATTTCCAGAGCTCCACCATTCCATCCGGGTCTTCTGCGGAGAAGAACAGCGTATCGTCAATGAAGGTCAGATAATCCGGTGAGGCCCTGCCCCCCGGGTTGATATCGGTCACACGGGTGGTTGAACTGCTGTTGTAAGGAGGGCCGCATTTCCAGAGCTCTTCCCCCTGACTGTCGTGAGCTACGAAGAACAGCGTCCAGCCCTGAGTCTTGAATCGTTTGGGGTCAGAGCCTGCTCCGCCGGGGAACAGGTCCACAACCCGGGTTGCGCTGCTGTAAGGGGGTAGGGTTTTCCACAATTCTCGTCCGGTGCTGCCGTCGGTCGCAACAAAAAAGACCGCATCGCCGATCGTGCTCATCAGGCTCGGGTTAGAGTCGCCGAAAGGGTTAAGATCGGCAACACGGTTTGCAGAATTATAAGGGGGTTGGGTATACCATAATTCAAAACCGCTGGAGCCGTCTGTTGCGCTGAAGAACACAGTGTCCCCTAACGAGGTCATCTCAGTGGGAAAAGCGTTTCCTTCTCCGGGATTAATATCGGTAACACGGCGGGTGTTCGCCTCATCGTAAGGAGGAATGCTGATCCACAATTCCTGCCCGTAATCCGTGCTGTCCGCACCGAAAAACAAAGCTTCTCCAACTGCCAGCAGGCTTTGGGGATCCGAACTTTTCACACCTTCATTAATATCGGCCACCTGGGTGGCCTGGCCTGCCACAACCACAGCCGCCTGCACCGGGTGCACATTGGATGTGATCAGGCTTGCAGAAATCAGGAAGCAAAAAATGACTACATTGACGCGATGTAGAGAACCGCCTTTTGTATATAAACGCGCCATAACAATATCCCTCCCATAAATGGATAATTTAGCTCTGGATTTTTAACAATAATAATTAATGATAGCATAATTCAATATTTGCTTAATGGGCAATTACCCATATGCCTCTACAGGGGTAGGCACAATTGTCCCCGCAATCTGAGGCAATTTTCTCTGTCATCCTGTCCGCGAATTTATACCTCATCTGTTCAAAACACGGGGATAGCATTTTGAATCCGTGCAGTGGATGAGGATGGATTCCTTGTGCTTTACAATGAAATTCTTATAAAAATATGCTATGATAAATAAACACCTGCCCGATATTGCAAAAGTGGTCCGTTGAACCACAATATTTAACAATTTTATTTAACAAAGGACGCATAATATGAAAAAAGAATATTTACGCCCTCTGCTAGTGTTTCTATTCTTCCTGTTGATTTTCTCCCCCCTGTTTGTAATGCCTTTTGTTGAACCCGGATTAAGTCGTGGTTGGCAGCGCGAGTTATCCGTAATGTTGGGCTTTGTCGGCCTGACCCTGGCCGGCTGGCAGTTAGCCCCGGTCTCTCGCTTTACCCCCGCGCAAAAGTTATTCAATCTTGACCGCCTGTACCGTTTCCACCACCTGTTGTCTTTGCTCTCCGCCTTGTTTGTTACCATGCACTATTTACTGCTGTTGGTGAATTTCGAAGCCGGCATCGGGATCAACGGCTGGGCATTGGCACTTCTGAATATCTTTACGGCCCCATTGCGGGCCAAAATGGGGGTACTCAGTCTGCTGGCGTACTTGCTGATCACCCTGACCTCGGTTTATCGCAAATCGCTTCGCCTGGATTATGATATGTGGCGTGTGCTGCACGACCTGTTCACCCTGGCTCTGGTCGGTGGAGGGGTGACACACGTCCTGCTGGTTGGAAAGTATTCCGCCGCCCCCGCAATGAATACTTTGTTATGGTCCGAAACCGCTCTATGGGTTTTGGCAGCACTTTATATTCGCGTGATCAAACCCATTCAGCAGCTGCGCCATCCTTACCGCATTGCCGCAGTGCGCGAAGAAGTGGAAAACGCGTTTTCGCTTTTCCTCGAACCCCAGGGGTTCAACATGCCCAAATTCCATCCCGGGCAAATCGCCTGGCTGACGGTGCGCCGCTCGCCCTTTTCTTTGCGCCGGCATCCATTTTCCATTTCGTCGAGTATGTACAACCATAAATATTTAGAATTTACCATCAAAGATCTGGGAGATTTCACCCACACCATCCGCGATCTTAAACCAGGGGAAACCGTCTATGTAGACGGTCCCTTTGGATACCATAACATCATTCATTCCAACAATAAGGGCATTGTGTTGATTGCCGGCGGAATTGGCATTGCGCCGGTCATGAGTGTCCTGCGCAGCATGGCGGATGGCAAAGATCCCCGTGAAGTTTTTCTGTTCTACGGCAACAACCATCTTGACCATCTGGTTTTCAACGAAGAGCTTAAAATGTTGGAAAAGAAGATGGTGCATTTCAAGAAATTTGTGGTGCTGGAAGACCCTCCCGCTGAATGGCATGATTATCACGGGTTCATCACCAAAGATATTCTGGCGAAAGAACTGCCCTCGGATTATCAAAGGCTGGCCTATTTTGTGTGCGGGCCGCTGCCGATGATGTCGGCCATGCGCAAGATCCTGACGGAGATGGAAGTACCTGTTGAGAATGTACACTATGAGGAATTTAACATGGCCTGATCCGGCCCCCGCGGCAGGTTGACGAGGTGATAAACCCCGTATTGGCTGGCACCAATACGGGGTTATTTTAAGAATAACCCTCCCAAGAAGCTGCTGTTTGCAGCATTTCGGAATGATTTTTATGCTCGTGGGTAAACTGTAAAAGTCCGCCCCTATTTTGCAAAAAAACACGAATCATGCTGTGACACTGTGATTGACAGTGGTACGGATTCATGATAGGATGTATCCAATAAAACAGAATAAGCCCCATTGGCACTTCTATCCAGAGAGGCGGAGGGACCGGCCCTGTGAAGCCTCGGCAACCTGGTTCAGGAAAGAAATTTCTTTGAACTAAGGTGCGAATTCCGACAGGAAAGAATTTCTGGAAGATAGGAGGGCAGCCAGTACGTACAATGTATGATTGCCCCCTGTACTCGCCGGGGCAATTTTATATTAAGGAGCTAACATGGATACGACTTTTATGCGTTCCAAAAAATACCTCTTCACCTCAGAATCGGTGACGGAAGGCCATCCCGACAAAATGTGCGACCAGATCAGCGATGCTATTCTGGATGCCTGTCTGGAACAGGACCCCTATTCTCGGGTCGCCTGTGAAACGGCCACCAAGACCGGTTTTGTGATGATTATGGGCGAAATCACCACCCAGGCTTTTGTCAACTTCGACGAATTGGTCCGTCAGGTCGTTACCGAGATCGGTTATGACCGCGGGAAGAAATCTTTTGATGCCGCTACCTGTGCCGTCCAATCGGCCATTTCTCAGCAGTCAGGCGACATCGCAATGGGTGTCAACAATGCCCTGGAAGCCAAAGAAGGCAAGATGTCCGAAGCAGACATCGAAAAAGTGGGCGCGGGCGATCAGGGCATGATGTTTGGATATGCCTGCAACGAGACGGACACCCTCATGCCCATGCCAATTTATCTGGCCCAAAAACTCACCCGCCGGATGGCGGAAGTCCGCAAGAACGGCACATTGCCCTGGATGTACCCGGATGGCAAATCCCAGGTCACGATTGAATACCATTATGGCAAACCTGCCCGGGTGCACACGGTTCTGATCAGCACCCAGCACGATGCAGATGTCTCGCAGGAACAGATCCGCGAGGATGTAATTGAACACGTAATCAAACCGGTTCTCCCCGCCGAATTGGTGGATGATGACATTCTGATCTACGTCAATCCGACCGGCCGTTTCCACATTGGTGGTCCGAAAGGCGACTCCGGCGTTACCGGACGGAAAATTATTGTTGATACCTACGGCGGCATGGGCCGGCACGGCGGCGGTGCGTTCAGCGGAAAAGACCCGACGAAAGTGGACCGCTCCGCAGCTTACGCAGCCCGCTGGGTCGCCAAAAATATCGTTGCGGCTGATCTGGCCGACCGCTGCGAAATTCAGGTAGCTTACGCCATCGGTGTTGCCCACCCCCTGAGCATCAATGTGGAAACCTTCGGCACCGGAAAAATCGACGACGATAAGATTGCCAAACTGGTTGAAGAGAACTTCGACCTTCGCCCCGGCGCGATTATCCGCGACCTGGACCTGCGCAAGCCGATCTACCGCCAGGTGGCAGCCTATGGTCACTTTGGCCGGGATGACCTCGATCTGACCTGGGAACGCACACAAAAAGCGGAAGCCCTTCGCAAAGCAGCCGGATTAAACCATAAATAAGGTCTTATAGTGCCGGTGGCTGGAAAGATTTGCAAGTGCAGATTTACCAGAATCTAAATCACAAGAAATAAACATCAAGACTGCAATTTGGCAGTCTTGATGTTTTTAAGTTACAATGCTCTTCGTTGGCAGTTGCGGCAGGGTATTCAATATTTGGCTTTACCAAAAAATTGCATTAATTTTTTAATTCGCAAAAGGAAATAGTATGGCCTGCGTATCAAAATAATTTTTTCTTTCTTATAAACAGGAATACTTTCTATTTATCCGGTTTAACAAGGCAAAATCCGAAAGGAGAATGTAATGGAAACCAATGCAATACGAAAGTTCACTCTGATTATGGGAATTGTTTGTCTGGCACTGGCAGGATGTGCCGCACAGCCATCGAATGAGGGGAATGAAAATAGGGTAGGAACGGAGCAGGCCGCAGCACCGGCTGGCTCAATTCCTGAATCAACAGAGACGGAAACCGCTCAGACCACACCGGCTTCTACAGAGAACGTAGATAGCGAAACCCTCTCGGCAGCTCAAGAACCCACAGCTGAAGCAGCGCAGAGCTACCAACCACCGCAGCCGGTCGATTCGGACATCGAGCTCGATCTTGCGGCGCTGGATATGCAGTCCACCTCAGAGGATATTCAGGCCCGCATTGCACAAAGCCAATCCCTGTGGCATACCGTCTGGCTGGATGGAATGATTACCTGGTATGCTCCGGATGGGCAGCAGACCCCGCCCCAGGTTTACCGCGGCCAGATCTGGTTTGACCAGAACGGCATGAAGTTCCGCTCGCTGACCGGGATGCCGGGAGAAGATCCCTCATCCGCCAAGATCAGCGACGGGCAGAATATTTATGAAGTGGATCCGCAAAGCGGCAGCGGCAACAGCACCACCATGCCGACATTTGCACAAGAAGGCATCAACCTGGCCGGGATTGTCGGTTCTCCCTTGAGCGAACTGCTCTTTTCCGGGTCGCTGGGACAGCGCGGCGGGAATTATGTACCCACTGCGGTCGAGAAAATTGCCGGACGTCCGGCATTGGTCGTGGATTGGTATTCGGATGAAACCCAACTGCCGGTAGACCGCTTCTGGGTGGATACGCAAACGGGTGTTTTCCTGCGGATGCAGCATTTCAGCAAAGCAGGCGGCGATGTTCTGTCATCGGACATCCAACTGACTCAGATTTTTTACAATCTGGAGTTAGCGCAGGATCTGTTCCGTCTTCCGCCCTCGGACCTGCCGGTCTTCACGGAAGATTGGAGCAGTGTTTTCACAGTGCCGCACAAAACGGCAGCCAGCGTGCAGTCCCCGGCCGGTCTACAACCTGGAGAGCTTTATTTCAACTGGACACCCCTTACGGAAGGAGAGGAAATCCCTTCACCCCGGTTGATGCGGGTACCTGTTTCCTGTTTGCTGGATCACACCTGCTCCACAGCCGAAGCGGTTGCCGGTGCGCCGCAAAGCGGCAGCGGCAATGAATATTACCCGCTGACTCTAACCTGGTCGCCGGATGGCAGCCGTGCCGCGGCCACGCAGATCGTGACCCTGGAAGATAAAATGGCGACAAGGCTCTATCTTTACCAGCCGTCAGATGGCAGTTGGACGCAGTTGGGTGAATATGATTTGATCGATGAGGTCTCTTGGAGCCCGGATGGACAATGGATTGCTTTCCAGATCAATATGAATGGGTATCAGATCTGTGCCATCCGCGCCGATGGCAGCGAATGGCAGGTACTGGTCGCCGGAGAGCCCATTTCCGGTGACAACATCAACACGGAGATTTTACGGCTGGCAGGCTGGGAAGGGGAAAATCTGTATTATTTGGAGACGATTTTGCCGGATGGTACAGCCAACAAAATCTTCCGGACCCGCCCGGGGGAAGAAGGGTCGGAGCTGGTGCGGGAGTATCCGCGTTCACAGGTCAGCGAGTCGATTGCGATGGCGGCCGGTGGGCGCTTTTTAAGCATGGGTTACGATGACCATTTCCGCTACCTGAATCTGGTGGATTTGAACGGTGCGAATCTGGAACAATTGATCCAGTTCAAGAAAAGTTACAACTTCTTCACCGGCTCAGCGGATGGAAGCTGGATCGCATTTACCCTGACCCCCGGCATCGAAAAAATGGATTTCAGCAGCGACGTTTTTCTCGTGCATCCGGATGGCACGGGGCTCCGGCAAGTCGCTTCTTTTGAGCAGCCCCTGGAAAGTCTGCTGTTCAGCCCTGACAACCAGTATCTTTTAATCAGCAGCCGCGAGGAACTGGGACAGCTTTTCCTGGTCTCGATCGAAGATGGCAGCCGCAGTTTGCTGCAAATCCCCGGCCTGGCCCTGAATGATCAAATCAATCAGATCTCCTGGCGCACATCTGCCGAATAAAAGGGATTCTGCCATCGTGATACCGGTTGGGTTTTGTAAATCGGCTTAGGGATACAGTATCAAACAGGATGCGTGGTCTTAAGATCACGCATCCTGCGATATTACAGACGGAGATTGTCCATCCGCTTGATCTTCGCGCTGGAGGAATTTAAAAACGACCCAGTAGAAGACCCCCGCCGCTATCAAAAAAGAGAGCAGATTATAAAGCGCATCCATTTCACTGACCATAAAGACTGCCGGTGTCTGAAGTGCGGAATTTTCGGTGTTGACAAACAGGCTCACAAACAGATTGGTTGCCATGTGAACCCCTATCGCGAGTTCCATCCGGTTATCCCGGATTGTGATGATCGCCAGAAAGAGGCCAATTCCAAAATAATAAGCGGTGGTCAACACAGGCCCGGAAGAAACTTCGGGGTTGGCAAGGTGCAGCAGCATGAAGAAGACATTGGAAATTATGATCGGGATAAACGTCTTCCTGGTCAGCAAAGCCAGGCTCTGGGGCAGGTATCCTCTGAATACCAACTCTTCAGCAGAGGTTTGGAAAGGAATCAATAAAATCACAATCGGCAGGAACTTAAGAAACGGGATCAGGTTGAAGTCGATCCGGTAGCGCCCCGGATAGAGCAGCGCTTCAACCAGAGAGGTCATTGCAATCAGGAAACCCCAGATCAAAGCACCCTGAAAGAAGCGCTTCCAGTTGAATTTCTGCTCCGGTGTGATCAGGGTCAGAAAAGGACGTTTGTGGATCCATCGGGCAATACCCCACATCAGACCAAATAAAAAAACAAAGGGGAGCAGAGAAGCAACCAGCACAGAGACCGGCTCCAGATCATCCAGTGCGAGCATACCGCCGGAACGCAGCATCTGCGGGAGGAAGAGCAGGAGAAAAACTAGAATGTTGCTGACGACGACCACAAAGAGGATCAGCATCCAGGAGATAAAGTATCTCCACCATTCATTTTTACCGCGCTGTGCTAAATCTAAAAATTGTTCCTTTTCAGGCATTGGACTGTCCTTTGACAAAATCGCAGATATCGTTCAAAGGACAATTGGCGCAATCCGGCTTTCTGGCGTGACAAATTTCTCTACCCAGGCGGATAATATTCAAATGGGCGGGGCCATAAGTCTCCGGCGCGAACATCTGTGCCAGGTAATGATGGGCCTGCTCCACCGGCATCTTCATGGGGCGCAGCCCCAGGCGTCCCGTCACGCGGTATACGTGGGTATCTACCGGGAAAGCGGGCTTGCCAAGCGAAAATTGCAGGACAATCGAGGTCGTTTTAGGGCCCACCCCCTTGAAGCGCACCAGCCAATCATAAGCCTCCTGATCCGGCCAATCCCGCAGGAAATTAATATCCAGCTCTCCGCGTTCTTCCGTGATCTGGCGGAGCACATTTTGCATCCGGGGACCTTTCTGGTTGGCCAGACCGGCAATCCGGATGGCTTCAATGACTTCACTTTGCTCTGCATCGCGCACTTCTTCCCAGGTTGAAAATTTTTCGCGCAGACGGTCGAAAGCGATATCCCGATTGACATCATTGGTGTTTTGAGAAAGGATCGTAGAAATCAATTCGTCCAGTGCGGGCAGAGGATCGCGCCATTCCGGCAGCCCATAATAATCCAGCAGCCTTTGATAGATCGTTTTTGCCTGTTCAATGCGTTCGGCAGGTGGAGTTGCAGATTTTTGGTTTGCCATGTTCTACACCCCGGATGCTTTCTGTAAAGTGAAACAGGGCCGGTTTTCGCCTACGGAAACCTTGCGCCAGTTCCTGACAGGGGGACGGTCAAAACTTTCCAGGATTTCTTTTTGTCTGGTTGTAAATTGAATGCCCAGCTGGCGTAAAACTTCCAGCGAGGTCGTCGGGCGGGCCCGATCATATAAATCCCCATCTGCAATCTTGATGGCAATCCCCACACCCGGGCTGCCGGGATGGATCACATCCGGCAGAATCCCAATCGCCTGGAACCCTTCCGCGCCGGTTTTTGTGACAATCTTCCCCTCAAAAGCTTCCATCAGCGCCGTATCAAACCGGTAGGGTCCTGCCACCATAAAGGGATAAGTCGTCATCGCCTGTGTGATCCTCCGGCAGGCCGCCGCTCGTTTTTCCGGCAAGCCTTCCGGGTCGGCCAGGCGGGCAAAGCCCAGAGCCGCATTGTACAGCGGGACTGCATACACCGGGACAGAACAACCATCGATTCCAATCTCAATCTCGTCTACTTCAACACCGCACATTTCCGCAAATGCTTTAAGGTCAGCCTGCTGGACGGGGTGTTCAAGATCAATATAATTTTCTATGGTGATCCCACGGATAAGCGCCTGGGCCAGCATCCCCGTATGTTTCCCGGAACAGTTATGGCGGCGCTGGGTAGGTTGTTCTCCGCGCAGCAGCAGATTCATCGCGGAGTACTTATCCAGAGGCGGGTGCGTTCCGCACATCAGATCATCCTCCCGGATTCCGATTTTTTCTTGCAGCTCGGTGATCGTAGCAAAATGCTCATCGGTACCGGAATGAGAAGAACAGATAATCGCAATTTCTTTTTCGGTGAACCCATAGCGATCAATCGCTCCATATTCAAATACGGGCAAAGCCTGAAAAGGCTTCGCGCTGGAGCGCAGGAAAGTCACCATTTTTGGGTCTCCACAGCTCGCCAGAAGTCGATTCTTGGCGTCAACCACAGCAACGGCGCCAAAATGAATAGATTCGGTTATCTTTCCACGCGTTAATTCAACAAGAGGTTGGTATTGCGTGCTGGTCATATTATAAAGTTTCCTTTCCACACTTGAACAGTTTCCTGCAATTCTAAAGGCTTGGTTTTCGATTGTCGTAATTTTCAATAAACCGGTAAGGATAAAGTTCGGGCATCTTACTGGCCCGGTCCAATGTTTCCATTTCTTCAGAAGAAAGCTCAATCTCGGCGGATTTCAGGTTATCCTCCAGTTGGGATAAGGTCCGGGCGCCAATGACAATACTGCTGACAAACGGCTTTGCACGAAGCCACGCTAAAGCGATCTGCGCATAAGAGTGTTTACGGTCCCTGGCAATTTTCCCAACGGCTTCAACGATCTTCCAGTTACGCTGTGTGCTGCGTCGTTCCCAATATTCCTCGGTGTCCTCTGCCATAACTGCCAGCCGGCCCGCATTTGCATCTTCCGGCTTTTCCCCCGGCTGGTACTTTCCGGTGAGGAACCCACCGCCCAGCGGCCCCCAGGGGACGATCCCAATGCCCTCGGAAACACACAGGTCGACAAACTCATATTCAATATCCCGCTTCACCAGGCTGTATTGGTATTGTCCGGCGACAAACCGGTTGAGGTGGTTCGCATCACTGGTTGCCAGAGCCTTCATGATCTGCCAGGCTTTGAAATTTGAAACGCCCATATAGCGTACTTTGCCCGCTTTCACCAGGTCGTCAAAAGCCCGCAGCGATTCTTCCAGAGGCGTCAGGGAATCCCAGCAATGCATGTAATATAAGTCAATGGTATCCGTCTGCAATCGTTTCAAACTAGCTTCCACCTGTGCGGCGATGTGATACCGCGATAGCCCCTGGTCATTGAGGCCATCCCCCATCGAAAAGCGGACTTTGGTCGCTAAAATGATATTTTGCCGGTGCCCCTTGAGAGCCTCTCCAACAATCTCTTCGGAGCGCCCCCCGGCATAAACATTGGCAGTATCAATATGGTTTCCCCCTGCGTCCAGATATCGATGGATGATTTTTACAGCTTCTTTTTTAGAGGTTCCACGGCTGCTTTCTTCTCCGAAGATCATTGTACCAAGGCAAAGATCGGATACCAGAACGCCACTCTTTCCCAGTTGCCTATATTTCATCATTCCCCTTCCTTTCGGTATCTTCCATCAATTGTATCCAATATCGGGAGATGGGTTTATAAGTATTGGGAGACACCACCCCATTGATAAATCTCCCGCCATTTTTCACAATAATTTTTGCGGAACCGATATTATCGGTGTCACAGGTAATCAATACGCCTGCCAGCCCCAGAGCTTTCGCTTTCTCCAGTCCCAGAGCAAGTTGTGCCGTGCCGAACCCTCTGCGCCGAAAAGTGGGGCGAATGTTGTAACCGATGTGCCCGCCCTCGATTTCAAGATGGGGCGTGAGTTCATGGCGAATGCGGAGAGTCCCTACGATCGTGCAGCCATCCATCACCGTCCAGAAAGAGGTTTGTGGCACGTAACCGGGCGGCAGATGAACACCTTTTGCGTTCTCCACCAAGCCGTCCAGATAATGATCAAAATTTCTTCTGGCAATGGTCAGCTCATGGTCAAAACGCGATTCACCATGGGCTTGAAATTCTTCCATAAACAGAATAAATTCTGCGCTGAAGTCTGCGGTAGGTTGAATTAATTCCAAATGCATAAGGCACCAAAATTATTCCGGAACACTATAATTATATGCAAATTCAGGTATAAAATTTTTCTGTTCCCATACCAGAGGCTATAAAACTACCTTCAAGCTTTTTCGCTCAAAGGTAGTTTCGGACAGACTGGATGTAAAGATAGCCTGTTGTAAAAACTAAATTTCTTCAGCTTCACTGTTGGACAGGCCGGAGATTCGGGAATAGTAAGATTTCAGGCCATAAGAAAGCCTTTGCTGGTAAATAATTTCCCGATTAATAGGGAATTCATAGTCCTCCAGCAATTTAGGCACCAGAGAATTTGTCTCTTCCGGCACAACGTTTTCGGCAGCCAATGAGTCTAATAATCGATCAATTTTTGCCAACTGGCTGATCTGGTTACGGACATCATTATGGGTTACCAGCCCATCCCTCCCGCTGATCAGCAAATAATTCTGATATTTATCCGTCAGCAGTTCCTGCAAAGATTCAATCCAGAGCGGGATATTCGCAGTTTCCAGAAATGGGGGCTGGGACGGCATCACCGAATCGCCCAGAAAAATCGTGCTTTGTTCCGGCAAAACTGCCCAGACCGCTCCATCCGCAGAGCCCGGATGGTATTCCAATGACATGGGTGAATCATCCCAATAAACAAGCAGTTTTTCCGAAAAACTGATTTCGGGCAAAGCCCACCGGATGGTTCCCAGGCTGCTGTAAAGTTCCCATTCAGCACCGCTTCCGGAAGGGTTCGTCTTAAAAGTGGAAGATCTGGCGCGGAATAAATTTGTAACATCCTGATGGGCAACCACGGTACATTCCATTGCTCGTCCTCCAATCGTACGATCGTGATGTCCATCCAGGTTAACCATCATGCGATCCACCCCACCTCCCAAATTGAGCAAAGCGGAGCGCCAGGAACGTGCATCCTCAAGACGAAAAGGACAATCAATCAGAATTAAACCATGCGACCAATTGATTGCGCCCAGAGTTACTCCGATATAACCAGTTTCAATATATACATGTGGTGCAATTTCTTGCATCAGATCTCCTCGTTAAAGTTTGAGAAAATAATTTTGGTCCGAATTACAAAAATCTTTGAAGCAAGCTAATCAAGAGGTAGTTGAAACAAGAATTTACTACCCACTCCAGGCTCACTTTCAACCCAAATTTTACCCTTGTGCGCCTGAACCGCCAGCTTACAGAAAGCCAATCCAAGGCCCATACCTTTGGGGATTTCCTTTGCGCGAAGCCGGGTGAATTTATTAAAAATTTCAGCCTGGGCTTCTTTGGGAATTCCCGGCCCATTATCCTGTATCCAGACTTCAACCCCTTGATCAACCGGTTTAGCCCCAATTTCAATTCGACCTTCGTTGGGCGTAAATTTTACCGCATTTTCCAATAAGTTGATAATAACACGGCGGATCATATCCACATCGCCCTTCAAGTGGGGGATATCCCGCGGCAGACTCACGGATAAAGCTTGATTTTTGTGTTCAATCACGGGTTGAATGGCCTGCACCGCTTCGGGAATCAACTCTTCAAGATCAACCTCCTGCCACTGGACAATCGATTGCCCTGCTTCCAGACGGTGAATATCCAGCAGCGAACTGATAAGCCGTCCTAAGCGATCGGTAGATCGCTTCATAATTTCCAGAACAGGTTGAAGCGTTGGAGCAATTGTTGCGGGCGCCATCACCGTGATCATATCCACACTGGAAATAATATTGGAAAGGGGAGAACGCAAATCGTGATAGATCATGGCAATCAGGTTTTCCCGCAGCGCATCTAGTTCTTTCCTTTCCGAAATATCCTGCAATGTCCACTGCAGGAATTCTTCATCCTCAATATTGACTTTCCGTACGTAGACTTCAACCGGAGTGTTTTTCATATCCCGCGTATTAAGTTGGGATTCATAAGATATGATCGGCGTCCGGGCCAGTTTCTCTAGGTTTTTCCCAAGAGCTTGCTTCTGAGGTTGGTGAAGTTCAAAAATAGTGTGCTGCACCAATTCCGCAAGGGAATAATTTAAGATCTGGATTGCCTGGCGGTTCGCTTCAATAATATGTCCGTCCATCGTTGTGATAATGATCGGTACGATGCTGTCTTCAAAGAGCTCCCGGTAACGCCGGTGGGTGGCCTGGAGCGCATCATACAGCCTCGCGTTATAAATGGCAATCCCGGCCTGATCTGCAATGGCTTGCAGCAAAGCCAGGTCATCTTCATTCAAGTTGTTAGGAGCCGGGTTGACAGTGGTCAACACACCAACCAGCCTCTCTCTTGACATGAGAGGAATACAGATAGCGGACTTCGCTCCGGTTTGATCCACCCGGTCGTCCGGTCGGCGCAGCCAACGTTCATCCACACTGGTGTCGGGGATCAGGGTAGCTTCACGGTGCCGGACCACCCACCCCGCCAACCCCTGGTCCAACGTGGCTTGAAGTTGTTGGGTGGTATGAGGGATCAATTGTTTTTTGTAAACAATGGCAGCATCCACCGGCTTTTGATGATCATCAAGAACGATTAAACTGCCCCGTTCAGCCCCAATATTGTCGATCGATAAAAAAAGGACCTGATTCAAAACTTGATGGAGGTCAATTGAATTAGCCAATTCACGGCTAACGCTGTATAGAAGTTCCAGGGATGCTTTTGTTGAATTGTGCGGCATTATCACGATCTCTTTTAAGTCTTGGGTACTTTAAAAAAAGCCGATGTAATTAACGAGTATAGCACACTATCTATTTTGACTGATTATTTTACAGCTCCAGAGCAGTGGAATTTAAGGAAGCTGTAACAGCATTCCGAACTGCGTTGCACTGTTCACATTCACGGTCCTCGCAGAGCAGGGCAAACGGGTCTTCCCGAAGCACCTCAATCACCTTTTCCACCATAGGTCTGATAGGCAAGGATCGGACCCGGGCCTTTCCAATAGCTACTTCCCGTGTCAGGTCCCGCAAAACGGGTTCGGCCTGATTAAAGCCCTTTGAACATCCGGGGAAACCGGGACATTCCACAACCCCCGAAGAGGTTAAAGCCCAACGCGTAAATTGTTTACGTCCTGCCAGTTTTTCCGCATAATGGATACTGGTATTAGCCGTATGGTCGGCCCCAATCAACAAGACATAACCATTTTGCCGGTACAACCACTCAATAGGGGCCAGGGGCTCCTGCAGAGATTGGCTTTCCAGCGCCGGGCCAACATTCATCCCCGTGAAAGATAGGATAGGATGAGAGGAGCGGTCGTCCGATTTGGGGTGCTTCCTCAATGTTTCGGCGAGAATACCAATTGCAGGGTCAACCGGCATATCCAACCTGAAAAATTCAGCCATTTGATTCGCATCATCATCGCCGCCGTACACCAGGCCATTGTTTTCAGGTCCGGTTTCTGGAACCAGCAAAGTCTTATAGGTAAAGGCAGGGGATAATACCGCATCCGAAACGGTCAACAATGCCCCCAGCAAGGTTTCCGGGCCGCCCTGTACCTCTCCGAGAGAGGAAAAGGATGCGTGAAACACAAACGGTTTGGAGGAATCCATTTGTAGATCTTTCAGGCTGTTTCGGATGGTTCGAAAGGTTTGCGTCATAAACAAGAATCCTTTGGTATCCTGGACAAAACTGACTTTAAACGTAAACAGAGGCTTTGGGATGGGGAAACCACACACAAAAGAAATTCCCCTCGAATTCTTTATTCTTCCTTAAAAATATTATAGCGAATGAAGTTCCAATTGGAAAGCAAAAAACTATTCCTGAAGACAGGCGGGGATTTCCCCCTGATTTTCGTGGGCATTTAAATTCATTCCAAAATAGGGAGAGGAATCCAGTGTATTGTTGATATCTAACTCATTTAAAAAGCCGCCTTCTCCGCCATCTTTCACAATCGAAAAATGCAGGTGAACCCCTGTTGGATTTCCCGGTGTGCCGGAGTAGTCTCCCTGATATCCCAGAAAAGTTCCCGCAGACACAAATTCTTCATAAGTCCCAGGAGGAAAATCCTCAGAGATAAAAGAGATCCCATCCTCATCTGCCAGATGGGTGTAATAAGTCCAGATCTGCCGGCCCGGTTGGAGAGGGTCATTCGGCACGCGAATGATCACCGTAGACTTCCAATCGGGGAGCCGGGTTAAATACCCGTCGTAAGCCGCAATTACCGGAACAACACCGGCAGATGTTCCCCCAAAAATATCGATACCCTGGTGATGGTGCCCCGGCCGGAAGGAATCGCCCCAAAGATACCCGATGAAACCATCTGTTGGCAAAATAAAAGGCGCGTCCTGGCACTGGGTACCTGCCTGAATTGCCCATTCCGTATGGGCTTCAGGGTTCCGGATCCATTGCAGCACTTTGGACTCTCTTCCCGAGTTTCGGGATTGAGTGATAGAGCGATAAACAAAATAAGAGACAATGATTCCTGCAAGAACAAAAAAGAATAAAAATAATCGGATTGTTTTTTTCATGATGGCTCCTATTATCCCACATTTCACAGGACAGGTTGTGCGTCTTGAAACGGGTTAGCCCGCTTTTGCCATAATAAAAAGTAAGGTCCTTCCCTTTTGGGCCAATACCAGAGCTGTTCGGTTACAACGCTGGGTATCTGTCTTTGAAGACCCAATATCAGAATTTGAAACCCCGGGATATTCATGGATAAAGTGATACAGATTCTGTAAAGCGGTCCAGAATACCGGGCCTGGTTTTTAAACCGCATGGTCGTGGGTGTTCCCCTGCACCCACGACCATCAGAGAGAATGTCGATTAAAAAAACCTGAATAGAACCGGTTTTAGTTTACTACTGCTAAAAACCTTATTCAACATCAAAGTTAACCAACATTAACCAGATTTGGCATGCTCCTGTTTGAGAGCGATCTCACTCTGTAAAATTTGGGCCGCCAGTCTTTTCCGGCCATTCCGAAGATGACGGGCGTACGCCCCTCCGGTTGCCACAACCCCCATTTGTTCCAGAAAGGCTTCCACCTGGCTCTGCTGTTTTCCTAAAACATACCTTTGGTTTAAAATGACAAATTCTATCCATTCATTCGTAGGTTTAGAAGAAGGAAGGTCTTGTATCTCTGAAGACAGTTTCTGAATTTGTTCGTTCAAAAAAAGCCGCAGTACCTGAGCGACCTGGGGTTCTGTGAGATCGTCCATCGATATCCCATTTGCATTTTGGAAGCCTTCAACTTCTTTTTTCAGGATTTTCAATTCCAGCAATCTGCTTTGTGCAAGGAACTCGTTATTCTCAATTGATTTGTGTCTGAAAATTTGGTCTATTTCATTCTCGATCATGCCACCCAGTTCGCCTTCCTGAGCGTTGCGAATGACATTCGCAATTGCCACAGCAGCGTCCGGGGCTGTCGCAGTGATAATCGCCTGTTTTAAACGTGCCATCTGTTCTATGTAGCGCTTTTCCCATGAGGGAAATAAAGAGGATGGGAGGATTCTATCCGTGAGCGTTTGATTAACCCTGGATGGTGTATGGAGCAAAGTTGTGAGGTAAAGAATACCGGTAAAGAGGCCCGGATGACTGAAAGAATTGGCCAGGGTCGTGGATTGCAGCAGCGTTAATCCGGTTAAATAGATTGTGGAAATAACAACAACCGTCATAAAGGAGTGCATCATATCAATTTGCAAAATCCGATTTTCCATCCATAAATTGTGAAGAAAAAAGCCTCTCATAAGAATCAAAAAACCGATAAAAATGAGTATTGTACCGGCCGTATCAACCTTCTGCCAATAGACACCAAAATATCCAATGACCGAAAGGGAACTTCCTGTTGCCAGAAATCCTGATCCCAGCAAAATAGTTTGGTACACTCGATGCCTGGAATCCTTCCGACTCATTGTCATCAAGCGGGAGCCTAATAACCACACACATATCCATGACAGAATGGGTTCCTGAAAAGAATATAGATAGAACAATCGGCCTGAGGGGACGTATAAGTGATGTATTCCATTGCTCGCGATCAGTGTTTGAATTTGGGAATAGTTGAAAATGAGATCCGTAAAAGTTCCCACAATCGCGATGACAAAAGCATAAGTAAAAGCAAGGATAAAAACAGCTCTTTTGATTCTCAATCCCGTTTTTGATTCAGTTTGACCTTGAAAATAAACATTGTAGATTGTGATAAACCAGAAGGTCATACTAAAAGAACCGGCCCACCAGGTTAGCTTTCCCCAAAATAGATAATCTGGAATGGATAAGATGAAGAAATGAACAGCAGCCCCAAAATAAAAAAAGGAAGCCAATATCAAACTGAGCCCTACTGTTACGATAGGTCTGTGCCACCACTCTTTAAAGGAGTTCTTTGCTTGAAAACTACGCGACAGAATATAAAGACCTGCCCACAGAAAAAAGCTGGAAATGACTGGCTCGAGATGAACGATGTAGTTATCCAGCATCATTTTCCCCTGAATGCTGTGCGATAAATTCCAATTCCTTTTGGAGGATAAACCCGCTGAGCAATTTTCGTCCGTTTTGCAGGTACCTGCTGTACCCCCCTCCCGAAAGTTGATACCCGTGATTCCGGATAATATTGTCTATTTCTTTGCGGCTTTTCCCATGGATATACTTTTCCTGAAGAATGAAACATCCGATCCAATCCTGGGAGAGTGGTTGGATAACGGTTTCATCGTGAAGAAGACAGAGTTGGGAAACCATGCTGGCCAAAAATCCACGCAGGATTTCCGCTCTTTCAAATAAGGTTGGCGCAGTAAGAGCACTGGTATGCTTTTTTGTATACTCGAAAATTTCCTGCGATACCATCTGCAAAGCAAATAATTTGCTTTGCGCTAAAACTTGATCTTTCTCAAATTCTTTATATTGAAAAATAGCTTCAATTTCGGTAGAAATCAACTGCCCCAGAGCATCCTTTCGGACACTCAAGACAACTTTCTGGAACTCTTCTTCTGCATTTTCGAGCGCAGCGCGCGGATTGGAAGTTGTCAGGACATCATATTGAATTTGATCTATTTTTTCCAGATATTTCCGCTCCCAATCCGGAATTAATGATTTGGGTATTAACCGATCTAAATACGTTTGCCCCCATTCCAAAGGAGTGTGGATCAGCGTAGTCAGAAAAACGATGGAAGGCACAATAGCAGAATGATAGGTCTGGTCCATCCGGTAATGCCAGGAAAACAGTTCATAAAAAAGAATGTAGAAAAAATTAGCGGTTGTAACGCTGCCAAATGAACGCAAAAGATCGGTGTAAGAAATTCTTTTGTAGTTTTCAGTATGGTATTTTACAACTGCAACGGCGATAATGGTAAACCCTATCGTCAGCAGAAAATCTCCAATTTGTTCCGGAATGAGCATGTTCCACCAAAACCCGCTGATCATAATCAGTGCAATCGCGGACATTGCCACAAAATCCCCAATCAACATCCGATTAAGGATGGGCTCCAGCAATGGATTATTTTCCACCCCTTTTCTCGCAAAATAGATAAAAAACAAAGAAATGCACGCAAGAGTCATCAGATAAGCCACAAAAACGATTCCGCCCTTGCCGGGAGGGACATGATAACGGCCAATCACGTTAGAGGGAGTAGGTAAAATGTTTGAAAACTGGAAAATCCATTCCGTGAAAGTACCCAAAAACGCCAGTACGACGCTGAAGATTCCAAAAAGGGTCAAAAGAGGTTGAAATTTTTTCGGTGAAATAGGCTTGTTGGTATTCGCTTTGAAAATCAGGAAGCTGGATCGGCACCACAGGAACATACAAATAGGAGACACCCACCAGGTTGCTTTTGCCCGCAGCAAAAAGGATTGAGCAGTGAACGCTTCGCTGCGCAGGGAAACTCCAAGAAATTGCCAGGATATCATGATCAGCAGAATGGAAATCAAGAAAAGAGGATCATTCCATCGAGCATTGGGGATTTTCATACCCCTTCTACGCGTAAGGAGGAATAATCCGAACCACAGAAAAAGTGCAGAAACTAAATTTTGCAGGAAAGCGAAAAAGTTAAAGGTCATAGTTTGATGAGCATTCCTTGAAATCACTTTAATTATAGTATGTTTCTGATATCGATTTCAAATTTATTAATCATCAAAATCAAATGCAAAATTTTTCTTAGAAACAATCCTGTTAGAATTTTACTCCCTTCATCATATAAAGATCTTGTATAGTTTAAAAAAAACATCACCCTGAGGTGATATTTTTTTCTTGTCGATATTTAGAAATAATCAAACCAGTTTTCCCTGCATGGACCACGGCCCCGTCCAGACGATCTCGACCGGCAAAATTTTGCCCAGCAGGTTTTGATCGGATTCCACAAAAACAAGTTTGTTGGTGGGAGTTCTCCCTCGCCAGCGCCCCTTTTGTTTGGCTTCAAAAAGGATCTCGGTTTGCTCTCCAAGGTATTTACTGTGGATCTCTGCTGCGATTCCCTCTTGCAAATCTTCCAGGGCCCGAAAACGCCGCCACTTTTCCTCATCCGGGACATCATCCACCATACTGCGGCTGGAGAGAGTTTGTGGGCGTGGAGAATAGCGTGCGAGGTGAGCCACATCCATTTTAAGATCCTCCAGCAGTTCATAGGTATGCTCAAACTGCTCCTGAGTCTCTCCTGGGAAGCCAACAATGATATCGGTAGCAATTGAAACGCCGGAAACTTTATCGCGGATGTGCCGGACAAGATCACGGTACTGCTTTTCTGTATACCCTCTGCGCATGTTCGCAAGCACTTCATCATCTCCGGCCTGGGCCGGCACTTCGATATGCGGCATGACTTTAGGCAATTCCGCAATTGCATCCAGCAAATCATCGCTGAAATAGTTAGGATGCGAGGTCAGGAAGCGGAGTCTTTCAATTCCTTCGATCTCATGGATGCTGCGCAGCAGATTGGCAAGTGTAGGATAATCCGGGCTATCCTTCCCATAGCGGTCCACAATTTGCCCCAGCAGCGTGATTTCTTTAACCCCTTGTCGGGCTAAAGATTGAGCTTCAGCCAGGATAACTTCAGGAGAACGGCTTTTTTCTACGCCCCGCCGGTAAGGAATAACACAGTAGGAACAGGCATGAGAACAGCCCAAAACAATGGGAATAAAAGAAGAAACCAGACTCCCCTGTTCATTTAAGGGCAAAATGAGTTCTTCATCCATCCGGGCAAAACGCTGTTCCGTCTGACTTTGTTCTACTTTTTTCCCTTCCCGCTCCAATAAATATCGCAGTAAAGGTTCCGGATTGGACGGTGGAGAAAGAACATCTACATAGGGGAAACGTTCTTTAAAACCTTCATTTCCACGTACGCCAATTAAGCACCCCATAACGTTAATGACCATGCCCGGTCGTTTCTTTTTAAGAGGTTTCAAAGAATTCAGCCGGCCATAAGCTTTATCTTCTGCGCTTTGCCGCACAACACAGGTATTTAAAACAATTACATCTGCGTCTTCCGCTCTTTTTGTGGCTTCATAACCCAATTGTTCGAGGGAAGAGGCCACATGGTAAGAGTCGGCGACGTTCATCTGACAGCCTTCAGTCCATATGTAGTACTTCATGCGCAAGATTATATCAGGAATTTGGAGAAAAATTATACGGATTATGCGGCATCAGCAAGGCTTAAAGGGTTAGACAACATATAAAAACGGAAGCGTTTCTGGTAGAATCCACGACATGAAACACAAATTGAATAATTTAGGATCAGGAAAAAAATTAATCCTCACAATATTACTGGTGGCCGGTATTCTAATCGCGGGATATGCCTTTCCCCCAATCAATAAACGATTAAGCTGGCGGGTTGATGCAGCAATGACAGCCTTCCGGCGAGTTATTAATCCCGTTGGCGCTTTACCCACAGCCGCCTCGCCCCCGGAAAACAATACGGCCGGTCTGGCAACACCGGTAGCCTGGACAACACCCGCCGTAACGGCAACGGCCACAAAAACGGTTCAGGTTCAAAAACCCGAGCCTACGGTAGAGATTCCCCCTACGTCCACGCCAAGCCCCACACTCGTTCCAACCCAAATTGCGGACCGATTTCTGCTTCCTCCCCCGGAGTACAAACTGGGAGATGCCCAGGATTGGAATAATTGTGGCCCGGCCACGCTGGCCTTATACCTGCGGTTTTACGGATGGGAAGGAGACCAGTATACGATTTCGGATGAAATCAAACCCATTCGTGCAGACCGGAATGTCAATGTAGATGATCTCACTCTTTATGTAACCCAGAACATCTCCTGGCTGAGGGCAGAATATCGGGTTGGCGGCAATGTCGAACTGCTTAAAAATTTGATCGCAGCAGGGGTCCCTGTTTTGATTGAAGAAAGCTTTGTGCTGGAGGAAGGTGCCCAGGGAGTAATGGGCGCAAGTGACGACCGCTGGACGGGGCATTATTTACTGCTGACCGGTTACGATAATGATCTTAAAACATTTTTTGCGCAGGACACTTATCGCGGTCCTAACCAGGCCGTTTCTTACAAAGATCTGGACGTAAACTGGAAGTCTTTCAACAGGGTTTATGTCATGGTGTTCCCTCTCGATCGCCTGGAAACAGTAACATCTCTGCTGGGCGATGACTGGGATATAGAGAGCAACCGTTTAAATGCCCTAAAAACAGCCCGGGAAGAAGCTGCCCAGGACCCATCCGATGCATTTGCCTGGTTCAATGTGGGTTCAAACCTGACTTATTTTGAAAAGTATAGCGATGCTGCAAAAGCTTACGACCAGGCCCGCGAGATTGGACTGCCGCAGCGCATGCTTCGCTACCAGTTCGGCCCGTTTCTGGCTTATTTCCATAGCGGCCGCATTGACGAGTTGTACACCCTGGCAGAATACGCCTTGAAAGTAACGGCAAATTCCGAAGAAGCATTGCTCTGGCAGGGTTGGGCGCTCTACCGGCAGGGGGAAAAGCAGAAAGCGCTTGAATCTTTCCAAAAAGCGCTGGAAGCCCGTCCCGGGTACGGGGATGCAGAATATGCAATCAATTTTGTCAACGCGAACTGAGGACCAATCAGAGAAAGCGCCCATCGCACAGAGTTGAGAGCGTTTGTGGATACAATATTTGAGAGTGGATAAAGGGATTTTTAAATGCTGAAACGTATACTTTTAACGCTGTTAACCCTTTTAATCGTTGCCTGTATGGTCGTCAGTGTCATTGTGACGGTCGGAGCGCTTGTGCTGCTGCAATCCAATTTCGACAGCGGCCAGAGTTTTTCGCCGGATGCCCATCACGTATCCGTTGTAAATGAGATGGGGAATCTTCAAACTTTTGGGAGTGTGCTGGATGGCATTGGATATTCATCGAATTAAGGCCCTGTGTTTTGATGTGGATGGGACGTTGAGTGATACGGACGATCAGTGGGTTGAAAAGATCGCAAAAGTATTGCGGCCTGCCAGTCTGTTTTTCCCGGATCGGGATGTTCGCCCGCTGGCAAGATGGGCAATAATGGGAATGGAATCTCCCGGGAATATTGTATATAACTTACTGGATTGGCTTCATCTGGACGATGATATTGCAAAAATTTACAGTTACAGAGCGCGGAAAAAGACGGTCAAACCACCTAAAAAATTCTGGCTGGTTCCCGGTATTCGGGAAGTGCTGGTGCAGTTGAGCCAATCTTATCCCATGGCAGTGGTCAGTGCCCGCGATGCGGACAGTACAAACCGTTTTCTGGAGCAGTTTGAACTGACGGGACTATTCCGGGCGGTCGCTACTTCACAGACCTGTGAATTCACCAAACCTTATCCCCACCCCATCCTTTGGGCCGCCGAGCAGATGGGGGTTGAACCTGCCGAATGTGCCATGATCGGTGACACCACTGTGGATATCCGTGCCGGGAAACAGGCCGGAGCGCAGACCATTGGCGTTTTATGCGGTTTTGGACGGGAACGCGAGCTCCGAAGAGTTGGCGCCGATCTGATCTTATCCAGTACAACCTGCATCCAATCCGTGTTTCTCCCGGAATGATGGCAAGTTGATCAAATCTCTTCCGGATAAAACTGCATCTTTTCAGGGTTAATATTCGTATAAATATTAAAGAATAACCTTGAAATATCGGAAAATAAGTTTATCTGAGGAGAAATCATTGTGAAAAATAAAAACCGGTTGGTTTTTGGTACGGTCTTAGTCTTATGGGGCACGCTGTCATTAATTGGTATGGTGGCCCATATCAATGTCTGGGCCTACTTTTGGCCGGTTGTCCTGATCGGCTTGGGGCTCTGGCTGATCGCAAAGCCTGGTTTTTCATACAAAGGTGTGCCCGTGACCCTTCGCCCGCTGGCGGATATCCGGCGGGATGGGGAATGGATCGTAAAGGATGAAGAGTTCTGGATTCTGGTGGGGGATGTCGATTTGGATCTGACTCGTGCGGTTTTACCTCCCGGTGAAACCAGAATCCGTTTATTTGGGTTTGTAGGCAACGTGGAACTGCTCATCCCGGAAGATATCGGTGTTGCGATCTCTTCCCATGCTTTCGTTACGGATGCAAAAGTACTGGGAGAAAATATAGATCATTTTTGGGTACCTTATTCAAACAACAGCTCAAACTACCTCACAGCAGAGAAAAAGCTGGTTGTAGAATCCGGTATGTTTGTTGCCAGCATCAAAGTACAACAGCTTTAAATTTAAATCAAAAAACAACGGGATTCTGGATATTCCCCACCCCCCCAGCTTTGAGGGTGGGGAATATTGGATTTATATCCGGACAAACGAAAAATTCCTTTTGTAAAAGTTTGATTTTAATTGTGAAAAATGAAATTATTTTTTAAAATTAACTCTATAATATGTTCAGGGGTGGAAGTATAAAAATTGAAATTTATGGGGAAACGTTCTTTACAGAATTCAAATGGACGCACAATGCTGTAGAACCGGATTTGGCATGATTCATGTATCTACTGAGAGGATGACTTTTCAAAATTACAAGTAAATATCAGGAGAACAGCAGAACACACCAAATTGGGTGAAACTGATTCATTGTTAATTTTTATTGTTCCTGAAAACACTGACGAAACAGAGGATATAAAGACCTGTTTTGCGCAGAACTGCCATCGTCCAAATTTGCATACTTACAGGTCAAATGATAATCATGGGAAAAATAAAACAATTCTGGGAACAACTCGTAGAGCCAAAGTTTTCATCTCAAGATCACGCAGTATTTTATAACGCCAGAATGCTGGCTTCTCTGATTCTGATCCTGCTGCCAACAGGTATGCTGGCAATTACTTTATCCTCTTTACTGGATCCGAACCGGAGTCTCCTTCAAAGATGGGATTTTATCGCACAGTTTCCTGCGGCACTGTTGTTATATCTTGCTTATTCTCTCAACCGTAAGGGAGAATACAAACTTGCCTCGGGGTTAACCATTCTGGTATTTTCATTGTGCATTTTCTTACTGGGATGGGTCAATGATAATGTAAATATCCTGTCTTTTGTGATTGTACAGGTGATGTTGAGCGGAACCCTGCTTTCAGTGAAAACGACTACGATCATTGCTCTGGTGGATATGGTCTTCCTGACATTGTTCGCTCTGGTAAGTCCCCAAATTTCTTTCAGTGAAATGCTTTCGGGACCAATGATTTTCTTGGCAATCGGGACGGTTTTGACTTATGCCGGTAAAAAAAAGCAGCGGATTCTGGAAATCTATCGACGCGAAGAATTAAAAGAAAGCGAAACACGATACAGGAATCTTTTTGAAGCCACCTTTGAAGGGATGGTTGTACATAATCAGGGAATTATTCTGGATGCGAACTCCGGGTTTGCCAATATGTTCGGCTATAAAATCAAGGACGTTATTGGAAAGCCGTTGGTACAATTTGCAGCCCCGGAGTCTCAACATTTACTGCGCAGCCAGCCAAAAATGGGCAGTGCGATAGAAATACTAGGGGTGCGGAAAAATAACTCGAAATTCAATATCGAAATTGTGTCAAACGAACATTTTCACAAGGGGCGCAAAGTGTACGTTGCTGCAGTGAGGGATATCACCGAGCGGAAGCGATCCGAAGAACAACTGCGCCACGACGCATTATATGATGCGCTTACAAACCTTCCGAACCGCACCCTGTTTATGGACCGCCTGGAACTGGCAATCTTGAGACAAAAAAGGCGGAATTATCATAAGTTCGCTGTACTTTTCCTGGATCTGGATCGTTTTAAAATTATCAATGACAGCCTGGGACATGATATTGGAGACCGATTGTTAATTGAGGTCGCAAAGCGATTAAAAACTTGTTCCCGTGCAGTGGATACAATCGCCCGCATCGGTGGCGACGAGTTTGTTGTTTTGATTGAAGATATTCGGGATAGTTTTGATGCCATCCATACCGCAGAACGGATTCTTCAAAAGATCCAAATTCCGTGCATTCTTCAGGACCATGAAGTCACTACCACTGCGAGTCTGGGAATTGTGATCAGCGATTCACGTTACACCCGTCCGGAGCAATACCTGAGAGATGCCGACACGGCAATGTATCACGCCAAAGAATTAGGGAAAGCGCGCTACGAAGTTTTCGATACCATTATGCGTCAAAAGATCATGAACCGGCTGGAAATGGAAATGGATTTAAGAGCTGCGGTGGATAAAAAAGAATTCGAGATCCATTACCAGCCCATTTTATCGTTACGAAACGGCAATATCATGGGGTTTGAGGCATTGGTGCGCTGGCGTCACCCGAGGTTGGGGTTGATTTATCCGATTGAATTCATCTCACTGGCGGAAGAAACCGGATTGATTATTGAGATTGGCGAATGGGTGCTCGAAAACGCCTGTGCTCAACTTTATCATTGGCAGCGTGAGCATTATCACGTTCCGCCGATGTCGATCAGTGTAAATTTATCGGGGAAACAGTTAATGCAGCCGGATCTGGTAGACCGCATCAAAAATATCCTTGCAAGAGTCGGTCTGGACCCAACAAGTTTGAGCCTCGAAGTTACGGAAAGCGTGATTATCAGTGATATCGAGGCTGCAAAAAAGGCCCTGCGGGAGATCAAATCCCTGGGGATTCAGGTGCACATGGACGATTTTGGCACCGGGTATTCCTCGCTGGGGCATCTCCACCAGTTCCCAATTGACCAGATTAAAATTGACCGGACTTTCACATCCAGTATGCTTTCAAACAAGAATAACATGGGGCTGGTTCGCTCCATCGTTCTGATGGGACATGAGCTGGGTCTGAATGTGGTCGCGGAAGGCATCGAGACAACCGAGCAGATGTCCCGGCTGGGTGAATTAGGCTGTGAATATGGGCAGGGTTATTATCTTTCTAAACCGCTTCCGGTTTCCGAGGCCAACACTTTCCTTTCTCATCGCGATCAAAAATAGCGCCGTCTTAATTTAGATAGGCCCCATCCGGAGAATTTATCGGATGGGGCCTATTTTATGAGTATTATTTTAAGTAAGTAGAGAAAGTCACTTACCAAACACTTTATCCGGTAACCGGATAAAGGTTAAGCGCCTGTTCCCTTTAGAATATCATGTTGTCAGATCTTCCGCTGAAATAACCGGCAGTTCCGACGTTCCAAAATGCAGTATCGTGCCATCAACACTTCCCAGGATCATATATTCTCCGTCCGGAGTAAAATCAATTTCATAAGGGTAAACTGCAATATTATCAAAACTGTTGAGCAGCGTACCATTTTTTGCACTCCAGAACATAATATTCCCGTTCGAGTCACCGGACACGACTACCGACCCATCCGGTGAGTAGCGGACAATCGAGGGAGCGTTTGGAAGAGAAGAAATATCCAGCGGATTCCGTTCATGCGTTTCTGCATCCATGAAATAAATAATTGGGGAGGCCTCATTGATATTCTTCTGTACCTGAACACCGCTCAGGACGATGGTCTTGCCGTCCGGTGAATAATCCAGATCGGTGATATATTCCGCTGAAAGCGAGGCTTTCTGTTTCCCGGTTTCGCAATCCCATAAATACAGACCGTAGTCCAGGTTATCCGACGCTAGGATATTTCCTTCCGGCGCAAATTCCATCGTGCGATACCCTGAAACCAGATGTTCTTTCTCTCCCGTTTCAGCATTCCATATGGAGATCTCACCCTCACAAAGCGTAGCCAGATGTTTCCCATCAGGCGAAAAAGCGGCTTTATCAATCTCCCAGGTATGCCCGGTGTTGAAGGCCAGCTTTTGGTCGCCCGTTTCAAAATCCCAGAGGATAACTTCCCTTTCTCCCACAACCGTTGCCAGTGTTTTACCATCCGGAGAAAACGCAAATTCAGAGAGTACATCATCCACTTCGCCAAACGACCGTTCAATCACACCGGTTTTTAAGTCCACCACATCGATCCATCGTCGATAGGGAGAAGCTATGGCCACTTTTTCGCCATCCGGAGATAAAGCGACCCCTGGATTAATAAGCTCTGTGTAATAAAAAATATAGAATTTATCCATGATTCCCAGTGTAGCCAGAGACATATCATACTGAAATTCATTCAGCAGTTCCAGACTGACAGCATCATGAATTTCAATTGTGCCATCGGTTGCGCCAAGAGCAACTTTTTGACCGTTCGGGGAAAAGGATATTGCAGTAATGGGGGAATCAAAGGAAATCGTTTGCTCAAGAGAATCCCCCGACATCAGGTCCAATCTTTCAACGTCACCATTCCGGTAACAGATCAAGATGGATTCACCATCGGGCGCGAAAGCAAAAAGAGTCGCTTCTTTGGTAAGATCAAAATTTGTGATCTTCTGCCCGTTTTCCGCATTCCAAATGGTGATATAGGTCGTGATATCCGTACCGATGTTGTACCGGGCAATAGCACCAATCTTTTTTCCATCCGGCGAGTACTGAACATCATCCATTCCTCGGTTGATGCTGCTGAGACCACCCAGAAATTCTCCGGTTTTAACATCCCACTTATTGATCAGGAACTGATAACTGTAGTTATATCCGGCGACCAGCAGAGTTGAATGGTCCGGGGAAAACACCATAGAAGTAACCCTGTATGGAATCGCATCCCTTGAAATCATTTGTTTTATTTTAATTTCGTCCGGATCCATAATAATAACTGTTTGATCGTCCACGAGCAGTGCCATGTACAGGCCATCGTCAGAAAGTTGAGCAGACCGTATGTAGGTTAAAGCATCGTAAGGGTCAGAAATCATCTTCCCGGTGGCAGTTCCCCAGGTTCTCACAACACCACTCGAAGTTGTTGACAAAAGTTTTTTCCCGGCTCTCAAGAAAGCAATGTCCGTGAGCACAACCCCGGTATCCTGGGTCCACTCCAATTCACCGGCTTCCGCATCAATCATTCGGAGCTGATTGGAAGTGAGGACGGCCAGTTCTTTACTGTCGTGAGACCAGGTTAATTCTTCTAAAAATCCGTTTCCAATCCTTCTCACCATCCTCAAGTTATCGGCGCTTGTTGAAGAGATGGGTTCAGGTTTTGGGGTGGGAGTAGGGCTGGGAGCAGTGGTGGGAGTTTCTGTTGGCGGCAGCGTTGCCGTCGGCGTAGCAGCCTCAGTGGGTTCAATTGTCGCGATCGCTGATTCGGACTGCGTGTCCTGTGCATTATCCGAATTCACTTCTACCGCAGCCGGCGCAGTGGTACAGCCGACCAGACATAACAGAATAAAAAGAGACAGAACTTTCTTCTTAAAGACCATGTACCCCTCCAAGGAATTGATAAAGATTTTGTTCGTTGTATTTCAATTGCTGCGGATTATCCGGATTGTTTGCAGTTGATCACCCCCTCTCGCAAGAACTTCAATTCTATTCTAACATATTAGACGATTTGTACGGTAATAACCAGTCATTTTAGTAATAAAAACAGATGATTTCTGGCACATATTAAAATATCTGAAGACGACGCTCGGTTTATCCCCTTGCAATCAGAATTTTTTATATAATCTGTATAGGATAAGATCGACAAACCGGGATAAAAAATCGAGGCGAACTCATGGGATATTATATCGATTTGAAAGCGCTCTACCTTGATGAATACAAAGAGATCTTAAGAGCGGCCGACCTGCTTCCAAGCCGGATGATTTTAAAAGAAAATATTGACGAAATTTTCAGTATTCTCAAAGCGCATAAGATTGAAACGGTGGATGACATTCAGAGTACCTTGAAAAATAAAAAGAAACTCCAGGATTTTTCAAAGGCGACCGGGTTGCCGGAAGATTATTTAAAGATCCTGGTTCGAGAAGTGAACAGCTATCGCCAAAAGCCCAATCAGATAAAAGATTTCCCTTACATTTCCGAAGAGATAGTCATAAGATTGGAGAAATTGGGATTAAAAAACACGCTCCAATTATTTGATAAAATCCTGACGCCGCAAAGCAGAGAAGAGTTGTCCCGCCGGACCGGTATTGATACGGATGAGATTATGAAGCTCACCAGGCTGACCGATCTTTCCCGGATCAGATGGGTAAACCACACTTTCGCTTACGTTTTACTCCAGGCCGGATATGATTCGGCTGAAAGTGTCGCGGGAGCAGACCCCGCTGTGCTGCACGAAAAAGTAAATAAGCTGAACGAAGAAAAGGGATTCTATAAAGGCCACATTGGCTTGCACGACATGAAACTGTGTGTAGAAGCCGCAAAGGATGTCCCTCTTGAGATTCAATACTGAAAGATCAACACCTGCTAAAAAGCATCCTTCCAACCCTCTCTGTGCGGAATTTCGGGCTGGAAGGATGCTCATCAGATCATACAAAAAAAACGCTTTCGGAAAGAGCAAACAGGTCTTCGGACATAGAGACCAGCAGATCCTTTTCTGCAAGCACATCCAGCCATTTCCCAGGAATCGGATCCATCCCATAGTAAGCGCCGGCCAGCTGCCCATATATCGCGGCGGTGGTATCCGAATCGTCCCCTAAATTCGCAGACATCAGGCACCCTTCTTCAAAAGACGTGCTGTTATAAAAAGCCCACAGTGCAGCTTCAAGACAGTTAACCGCTCCTGAGGAAGCCACAATTTCAGGGGGTTGTTTTTTAGTAAATGAACCCGAAGCAACTTCTTTAACCGTGTCCGTGAGGGGGTTTTTAATCCACAGATTGGGCTCGGGGGCATACAGGGGGGATAACAAAGTCTCCTTATCCTCCCCATTTAAGGCACCGATGATCAAAGCACCCAGATAACGGCAGGTATCAACGCATTCAATCATATTATGCGTGGTCCGGGCACTGTTTCCCGAATTTTCCACTCCTGCTTCCGGTTGATTACAGAAAGCCATTGGCACCGGCGCAAGTCGCATCAGCGCCCCATTGCTGGCCCTGGAAGTTAAATTTTCATTGCGGTAAGGCTTTCCTGTTTCCTCAAAATCCAGGAGTGAGCGTTTGGTGGTGATGCCGATATCAAAACATTCTCCGGTACTGCTCATATACCCGCTTCGATACCACTTAATATATCGGTTAAGTTGGTCCACAGGATCAAAAGACCGGGTTTCAACGAGGCTCGCAGCAATGCATAAAGCCAAAGAGGTGTCATCCGTCCATTGACCTGCTTCCAGCTTGAATTCACCGCCGCTCCTCATATCCCGAATGGGCTCAAACGTCCCCGGGGCCATGAACTCAACAGGAGCCCCCAACGCATCCCCGACGGCTAAACCAAGCAAACAACCTTTAAACCGATCCATTTTATTCATGATTTACTCCATAGGTTTTGGTAACTCTGATTTGTTCGAACAGTGAGTTAATTTTCCTGATTGCCGGGGGATGGGTTACTGCGCCGTTTTCCTGAACGGTCAGAGCACTGGCTGCCACCCCCCACTTGACACATTCCTCAAGCGTCCAACCTTGAACCAACCCAAAGATCACACCGGACTTTAGCGAATCCCCCGCCCCCGTCGCATCAATCACCGGCACTTTCAGGGGGTGTACCCAGAATTCTTCTCCCTCTTGGTCAATAACGTGAACAGGATGCGGGCCATTGGTGGTGATCACGATGCCATGCGAAATTTGATGGAGAGCATACGCATGTTGTACCACATCAACATCGCCCAATTTTAGTCTTGTCAGCCCGGCTGAATTTGTGATGACACCGGCTAGTGGCAAAACAGGATGGCCCAGTTCCCATAAATCTCCAACGATTAATTTCGCTCCGGCCTGGTGAATAGTCCGGGCAGCTTCTATGCGTTCTTCTCGACCATTCAGGTCAAGCGCAGCAAATTTTACATTCCCCAACATGCCGGATGTAAGTTTTGTCATGGGGATTGTCGCCGCATTATAAAACAGAACCGCCCGGTCTCCGTTAGGCAAAATCATGATCCTGCAGAACGGGGATTTTTCACCTGCAACAATTTCGATATGCTGAATATCCAGGGAAGGATATTCCTTCAGCCAATTTAACATTTGTACGCCATAAAGGTCATCGCCCAGAACATTCCCACTGATACCCACCCGGATTCCCCAGCTCGCCAACAAAACCGCTACATTTGAACCGGCTCCTCCAATGTGATAGGTATCCGAAGCCACCTCTGCCGCACGTTCGGCATCGGGAAGCTGGGGAATTCGAATCAAATTATCCAGACCAATTTCCCCGTAGACAAAAACCTGATAATCCATCAATGGAATGTCCTTTTTGAAAGAATAAATTGTTTTAAATCGGGACCCGATTTAAAACAATTTATTCCAGGATTTTATATATTTTAAGATATTTTCAAAATTGATTATTGAAATCAGAGAAAAAAACACTATAATAAGTTTATCCAATCGACAAACTTATTATAGTAATGTTCAAAAGAAAGTACAATGCTTTACATTTCTTGAATATTACATAGAAAACCAATCTCTCGTTTTTAACCAGAACACCCCATAGAATTTTTAAATCCTTGACCCTTAACTTACAAATTCGATTCATCAAGGCATTTATCGGAAGACAATTCTGAAAGTTATTCAGATAATTTAATGTACGTGGATTATTTTTTTGTTCTAGATTTCTTAAAAAACGTTTTCGTTTATAAGAAATCTTTTATTAGAACAATCATTAAATTCCAACCGGTCCTTCAAGAAAGCTGAAAATTGTGAAGCAAAGATATCGAACCGCAAATCAAATTTGGGTGCGTGAACACAATCTATCAATTTTACTGCGTTACCTTTGGGGAGCCAGAGGCCCTATCGCACGTTCGGAATTGACAAAAACAAGCGGGTTGAACAAAAGCACAGTAGGGAATCTTCTGTTTCAACTGCGTGAATGGAACTTCATTGTTGAGAGAGGGACGTCCGAGCCTTCGGTAGGACGTCCTGGCGAGGTTTTTGACATTAATGAAAACACCGGTCAGATTATTGGGGTAGAAATTGGGATAAGTGAGATTTCTGTCATTCTTACCGATTTCAAAGCAAATCCATTATGGCGGAAAACCTATAAATTATCCGTCAAGACCCCCGATCTGATTTTTAATCAGGCAGAAGAACTGATTGCCAAAGCAATTCAAAAATCCCATAGCAATCCCTCCCCATTGTTAGGGATTGGAATTGGAATATCCGCATTGGTCGGAAAAGATCTGGAGACTTTATTATTCCCGCCTGATCTAAAGACCATTAACAAAAATTTATCCAAACTATGGCAGGAAAAGTTTGACCTGCCGGTGTTGGTGGCCAACGACGCCAACGCAGCAACCATTGGTGAACAACTGTTGGGCGACAATGTCCTTCCGGATGAGAATTTTATCTACATTGCTTCCGGTGAAGGGTTAGGCGGTGGCGTGGTCATCAATGGAAAATTGTATGGAGGAAATGATGGTTTCGCCGGAGAATTCGGTCATATCACCATCAACCCGGATGGAGAGAAATGTCAATGTGGAAACAAAGGCTGTTGGGAAAATTATGTTTCCCCTCAAGCCATATTGAGTAAATGGATTCTTCATCCGGAATCTCAACTGGATGCCCAGACCATGTTGCAAAAGAACTCGGAAGAGATAATGACCATGTTTTCTAAAGCCATTGCTGAAGACGACCCGGCGGCCCTGGAGGTATTAAAAGATATCGCCCAATATTTTGGCATTGGCATTTCGAGTCTTGCGAACATCTTCAACCCCAAATCGATTGTTTTAGGCGGACAAATAACCATCTGCGGGGAGAAATTATTGCCGATCATCCGGAAAGATGTTGAGAAACGATTAATGCCTGTAATAAAGGAAAATCTGGAAATTCTATACGCAACCTATGGGCAGGACTCTGTTCTGATTGGGACAACCGCTTTAATTATCAATGCAATATTAAACAATCCATCTGAGTGGTGTCCTTCTGAAGAGAAAGAAATCATATACAGTGTTTTTTAACTGAGAGAGGAGGTCAGGAACAACTCATTCAATAATTGTACTAATTTTGTTGTGAATATTAATTATATGAGGAGAACAGACGATGTACCAAAAGAGAATTACACGTAGGGATTTTATTAAAGCAACAGGCCTGGGGTTGGGCGCGTTGGCTCTGTCCGGTTGTAAACCCCAGAGTGCTCCCGCAGCAGAGACGGTTGCTGGTGAAGCCGAGGGAAAGATTACGGCCTGGGCCTGGGAACCACTCAATGAAGCATTTAATGCATTACTTCCGGGTTTTCAATCAAAATACCCCAAAATTGAAGTTGAAGTCGTAACCGTCCCCTGGGATAACATCCACACGAAATTGTCCACAGCAATTGAATCGGGCAATGGTGGACCGGATCTTTGTTCTGTTGAAGGTTATTTGATGCCCAATTATGCCGGACCAGGCGTGATGGATCTGACTCAAAAACTGGAGCCTTACCGTTCTCAAATTGCCCCGGGTAAATTTAACGAAATCGAAGTGGATGGCAAATTATGGGGCATTCCATCCGATCCTCCTCCAGGAGCATTACTGTATCGGGCCGATGTTCTGGAAGAAGCAGGCATTACTGAAATTCCCGAAACCTGGGACGAGTATGTATCGGTAGTTGGCGCCGCGGTCTTTAAAGAAGGTGAAAGGTACCTCTTCGGAATGGATGGAGAGAACAGCCCGACATTCTACTGGTGGCGACCTCTGGCCGCACAGCTTGGTTCCGGCTACTTCAACAAAGACGGAAGCGTTGCTTTGGACGGTGAGGGAGCTATCCGGGTTACCCAATTCATGCACGATGTCCAGAACACTTACAAATACGCTCTGAAAGGCGTGAATTATTGGGAAAGCCCGGCTTGGTGGTCGGCATTAAAAGACAACAAAGTTGTCTCAGCCGTTGCAGCTCCCTGGATGATCAGCATGCTGAAACAAGAAGTGCCCGAACAGGCCGGATTATGGCGGCTCGCCCCAATGCCCGTCTTTGATTCAAGCAATCCAAAATCCGCGTTGTTGGGTGGCGCTTCCTGTGTGATCCCCTCCACATCCAAAAATCAGGAGTTGGCATGGCTGTTTGCGGAATATGCCATGTTGACCAAAGAAGGCTGTATTACACAATATCAGGCCGGCGGTATTTGGCCAAGCTACCTGCCCAGCTTTGAAGACCCCATATTTGATGAAGCCGATGATTACTTTGGCGGGCAAAAAGTCAGCCGTCTTTACGGCGATCTCACCGGATCGGTTTCCGGCGTGGTTTATACCCGCAACTTTGCCGAAGTCGATCAGAACATTGTCCGTCCTCACCTCTATAAAATCTTCAATGACGAAGAGGGTGTCGCAGATGGTATGAAAGCAGCGGCAGAAGAAGTTCGCGCGCTTTAATATTTTCGTATGCTGTCAAGGGGCTCTGGAGTATAAGAGCCCTTTGATAGCATACTTTACAGTTATCACAGGAATAGCTTATATGAGTGTTACATCTGAAGTCCCCCAACCCGGTTTAATCAGCCGTATTCGGCGTTTCTTTCGCACACTTTATAAATATCGTTACCCTTACATATTCATTGCTCCTTTTTTTATTTTATTTATCATTTTCTTTCTGATACCTACCATTCGTTCCTTTTACCTGAGCATGTTCAAATGGGAAGGCTTTGGGATTTATTCATTTGTAGGATTCAATAATTACGTAAAACTTTTTCACGATAATCTTTTTATTCAATCCTTAAAAAACTCCAGTATCCTGATGCTGGGGACGATGGTACCCCAGATCATTTTCTCTGTAATATTTGCTGTTCTCATTCATTCAAAATTGGTAAAAGGCAAAAAAATATGGCGGACCATATATTTTCTACCCATTACCCTCTCACCGGTTATTGTTGCCGTCATCTTTACCCTGATATTTGATGAAAATTATGGCTTCTTAAATTATGTTCTTGGGTTCGTTCATTTAGGACCTGTAGGATGGTTAAGTTCAGCCTCCTGGGCCAGGTTCTCTGTCTGTGTGCTGGTCATCTGGCGTTGGACAGGTTGGAACATCGTAGTTTTATTAGCAGCACTCCAGGGAATTTCTCAGGACCTGTACGATGCGGCAGCCGTGGATGGTGCAAATGAGATACAGATTTTCCAAAGGATCACTGTGCCGCTGCTGAAACCAACCATTGTTTATTTGGTTATGTTAGGAATCATTGATGGACTCCGCATCTTTGCTGAGCCTTCCGTTCTGACACGGGGTGGGCCGGCCAAAACCACAGAAACGGTCATGATGTATCTCTACAATCAGGCTTTTGCGTATTTCAATTATGGATATGCCTCCACAGTTGCTGTGATCACTTTCATCATCATTGTTTTGGTTTCAACAATTTCCTGGTGGATCACCGGACGGGACAACAGGAGTTCTTAGTATGTCAAAAAAATTTACGGACAAAATCTTCCTCTATATCGTTTTAGGAATAGGTGCTTTTGTTTCTTTATTCCCCTTTTATTGGATGGTCATATCCAGCTTCAAGCCCAGAGAGGATATGTTCAAATTTCCTCCCGATTTGTTTCCCAGCCGGTTCAGCATCAATAGTTTTGTGGACTTATTAACAACGACGGATTTCTCCCGAAATTTACTTAACAGTGTTGTTGTTGCAGTTGCCTACACCTTATTAAGCGTGTTTCTATGTTCCTTGTGCGGCTATGCTTTTGCTAAACTCCGATTCCCCGGAAAGGGGTTTCTATTCGGAGTTGTAATCGCGACCATGTCTTTACCTTTTGAAGTCACTTTAGTTCCATTATTCAACACTATGGCAAAGATTGGATGGGTGAACACCTATTGGGGAGTAATCATCCCCTTCGCGGCAAGCGCATGGGGTGTGTTTCTAATGCGCCAGGCATTGTTGGATGTCCCGGATGATCTGATTGATGCCGCTCGCATTGATGGAGCAAGCGAGTTTCAGATTTATTACAAACTAATTGTTCCCGTTGCAAAACCTGCCCTTGGAGCTTTGGCTACCCTACAATTTTTGGCTTCCTGGAATGACTATGTTTGGCCGTTGATCATTCTCACCGAAAATAAAATGTTGACTGTGCCGGTAGCCCTGGCCTTATTCAAATCCGGATATTTTGCAGATTACGCCAGCATCACAGCAGGAGCCTTTTTAGCTTCTTTGCCGATCATCATCGTGTTTTTCGCCTTACAAAGATACTTTGTCAAAGGTGCACTTTTTGGTTCTGTAAAAGGATAATTCCTCTTCCCAAAATGTGAATGCAAAAAAAGGAGCTGCGGCTGTATGGAAAAGTTACGGGTAGCAATAGTCGGTTGCGGGGATATTTCTCATCCCTATGCCAAAACAATCGGCGCGTATGATTTCATAGAAATTCGCGGTGCTTTTAATCCAACCAGGTCGCGCGCAGAACAATTTACGGCATTGTTTGGAGGGAAAACATATCCTTCTTTGGAGAGCCTGCTTGCCGATGATCAGATCGATTTGATTGTTAACCTGACCACGCAAAAAGCCCATGCCGAAATTATCCGCAAATGCTTGCAAGCCGGAAAGCATGTCCATACCGAAAAACCATTAGCCATGACTTATCAGGAAGCACAATCTCTGGCAGAGCTGGCCCGGGCGAAAGGTCTTCGGTTAAGCTGCTCTCCAATAACCTTTATGGGAGAAGCAGAGCAAACTATCTGGAAGCATATTCGGGATGGAAAAATCGGGAAAATCCGGGCAGTCTATGCCGAAGTCAATTGGGACCGACTGGAGAACTGGCATCCCAACCCCGAACCCTTCTATGAGGTCGGTGCCCACTATGACTGCGCAGTTTACCCGCTTACGATCATCACTTCCATTTTTGGGCCTGCCCAAAAGGTGATGGCTTATGGAAAAGTTCTTTATCCGGAACGGACAAAGATAGACGGACAAAAATTCCGGGTTACCACGCCGGATTTCACCGTAGCCCTGATTGAATTTAATAACGGACCCATCGTCCGGTTGAGCAGTAATTTTTATATCAGTTGGGATACCAAACAAAGAGGCATTGAATTTCATGGTGATGAAGGTTCGTTGTATTTAAGTAGTTGGGAACGCTTTGATGCGGATATCGAATATGCCAGATTTGGCGAAGAATACACCCCTTTACCCTATATCAAAAAACCTTTCGAAGGAATTGAATGGGCCCGGGCGCTGACGGAAACCCTGGAGGCCATCCAGCAAGACCGCCCTCACCGTTCATCCGCTGAACAGGCGGTACATGTCGTGGAAATATTGAATGCGATGGATCAATCCATGCTGACAGAAAAACCGGTAGAACTCCACACTTCATTCACTCCTCCGGAACCAATGGAATGGGCACAATAAAGAATGGACAAGAAGATAAACAATAACCGACCCGTTCGATTAGGGATCATCGGCTGTGGTTTCGCAGCCCGCCGGATCCATATCCCCCGGCTGTCACAAATGAAAGACCGGTTTGAGGTCGTTGCCGTTTGCGATATCGATGAAACTTCGGCACAACAAGCATCTGACCTGCTGGGCGGAGTCCGCATCTATCCCGACTTTGCAGCAATGTCCGATGAAATGGATTTAGAAGCTGTGGCCATTTTAACGCCGCTCCACGCGAAATTCGTGGAACAGGCCCTCCGGACGAACCTGGATGTATTTGTTGAAAAGCCTTTTTGCGAAACACCGGAAGAGGCAAAGCAGCTCTCCGCCCTGTCCCAAAAAAGTCAAAACATCGTCATGGTAGGGTCAATGCGCCTGTTTGACCCTGCCATAAAGCACCTTCAGGATTTAGTTTCCGAGCTCGGGCCGCTGCGTTGGGTCGAAGTGAGAGATTGCTGCGGGCAGAGTCTGGCAGTCGATGCTTCAGACGATCTGGTTGCGTCAAACTTCCAGGCGGGCCTTCCGGTACCTGAGGGTAAATCACGAAACGCATTGCAGTGCTTGCTCTTGGAATTTATTCACGTCATTTCAATTTTGCGCGGCGTGTTCGGAGGTCCCATATCATGCCAGGAAGCCGGTACCATGGATGATGGATGGTCTCTCACGGGGAAACTCATCTTACCGGGAAATATTCCCTGCATATTTGGAGCAACCGAATTCGCTGTGGTTCGGGCGGAGATTTTCGACGTCAGTATACGCCTGATAGGAGAAAAAGGCTTCGCGGAAGTATTGTTTGGCGATTCAAACGAAAAGCACGGTGGAAAAACTCAAATAAATTGTTCCGGTAAAGAAAGTGTCACATTAATTTCAGACACATTCAAACTGGAATGGGAGGTGTTTTATCAAGCAATAAAATCAAGGAAATTGATCTGCAACAGTGCCAATGATGGCGCTTCAGACGTATTTCTGGCCTGGGAAATATGGAATTCAGCAATTTATGGAGAAAATCAAAAATAAAATGGACATTCGAATCGAAAATGGCAAATTAAAGTTTAATGACCAGGATATATCACTTTTGAGTGGAACCTTCCATTACTGGCGCGTACACCCGGAGAGCTGGAATCAGGTACTCCTTTCTATCAAAGAGATGGGACTGAAGGTTGTGGAAACCTATATCCCCTGGGAATTTCATGAGATCAGTCAGGATGAATTTGATTTTGAAGGACGAACAGACTCTCGAAGAGATCTGGCCAGCTTTTTAAAAATGACCAAAGACATGGGCCTCTGGTTGATCATCCGTCCCGGCCCATATATTTATTCCGAATGGGTAAATATGGGTGTTCCGGATGATGTTTTGCCCTACCACCGGATGCACCCCTATTTCAAGAATCGTGCAGCCGCTTACATCCAATCCGTTTCAGAGGTCATAGCACCCTACCAGATCACTCAGGGTGGGAACATTATCCTTTTAGAACCCGAGAACGAAGTGGATACATTCGAGCAGTTGTATGAAGCTCAACTGGGATTGGGCGAAGAACCCGGGCCGTTTCAAGCCTTTCTCAAAGAGCGATATAACGGCAGCATTGAAGAACTGAATAAAAAATGGGGCTCACATCTGGCTTCTTTTGACAATGCCCATGCTGTAACGGATGATATGGAGCTGGATTCCGAATACACGGCACGTTATCTGGATTTCGTCGCTTTCCGTGCAGATTACATCACGAAGTGTGTGGATTATTATGCCCGAGAATTCAAGAAGTGCGGGATCGACATTCCCATGTATGCTAACGCCTACGATATCGTAAATGTTCAGGACTTTAAAGATCTGGAATCCGTTGTTTCCCTGGTCGGTCTCGATTCCTATCCCGCGAAAGAATTTACCGGGAAGTTTTCACCCAAGGGAGAAGATTACAGTCACAGAAGGCTTGGCGAAGTCTTCCGGTATCTGCGGACCTTTTCAAATTGTGCCTATCTCGCTGAATACCAGGCGGGTACCGCCTATGGCATGCACTATTGGGTCGGCGTTTTAGAGCCCAATCATTATGTCATGACCAGCCTGGCGGCCATTCAGGGAGGAATTCAGGGGTGGAATTGGTTCATGATTGTCAATCATGATAACTGGATGATGTGCCCGATTAATGAATTCGGAAGAAAGCAGGGCGAACTGTTCAGCGCTTTCTCTGAAATGATCGGTTTATTCAATCACATGGATGTCTCCGGTCTGGAGCGCGTCACGAACACCTCCGCCTTCTTCAATCTTAAGCATCAATGCACAAGGGCTATTCTGGATGATCCGGTTCTATCTACAATGTATAAAGCAGGGATAGATTACAGTTTTTATAATCCCACGACCGGGAAAACAACCAAACCCGTTCTGTTTTATCCAGGGATGCGGTGGTTGCCAGCCGAAGACCAGCAGCACCTGTTGGATTATGTCCAAAGCGGCGGGAATCTTGTTTTATTCGAGACACTGCCGGTGTATGCCGAAGATGATAAAACAAAAATCAATAAATTAGGTCTGGTAAGTGCAGATGCCTCAACCAATGTGCCCTTCCTGGATCATCTTGCGTCGGAAGTACAGATTGATCTTGACGGCAATAAAACATTGGTGAGAGATCCTCTCCTTTATTATCGCTGTGAGACTCCGGGCGAACCCATTTACGGCGAACGGGTGGATACGGAAGCAATATTAGATACCGATTTTGAGGAAAATCGTGCTTTACGCCAGTTTATTTTTGGAAAAAAGTACAAAGTTGGCTATCACGAGAAGCGTGGCAAGGGATCCATCACAGTCCTGACTGTGAAACCAACTCCAGCTTTGATGAGAAGCGTTCTTCAATATCTGGGGTCCACGATTCCGATCTATTCACACAACCCCGAAATAAAAGCTTCCCTCTTCAAAAACGATGCAGTTTATTATGCGGTTTTGTTAAACACCTCCAATGAAGCAGTCACAACCCCCATGGATATTTCAATAGATGGTTTAGAAATAAGCAATTACTCTATCAAGAATCTTCGGGAAAAAGACGGCATTGAATTGGATGCCAGCCAGTTTGGCAATGGGCGAATATACCTGAGACTACCTCGAAAGAATGGGACCGTTCTGGAGATCAGGAAAAAGTAGACGATCAATAACTAACCAGGAGGATGAGCAATTGAAAATCGAAGTGAAGATCGAAAAAGGGATAATCCGTGTTGGAAATAAAAAAGCCTCATTATTGAGCGGAGCTGTCCATTATTGGCGGCTGCACCCCAATAGCTGGAGAACGGTTCTTAACGCTATAAAAGACATGGGCTTGGAAACCATTGAAACATATATTCCCTGGGAGTTTCATGAAATTGAAAAAGGGGTATATGATTTTTCAGGCAAAACAGACTCTCGAAGAGATCTCGCCGGTTTTTTGGGATTAGTCCAGGAAATGGGATTCTGGTTAATTGTTCGCCCGGGCCCATTCATCTATTCGGAATGGGTTCACATGGGTGTTCCAAAGGATGTGGCAAAATTCCACAGGATGCACCCCACATTCACGGCCCGAGCTGCCGATTACATTCAGCATGTCAGTGAAGTCATCGTCCCATTCTTAGCCACCTCGGGTGGGAACGTCATCATGCTCCAGGCCGAAAACGAAACCGATCTCTTTGAGCAATGCTATGAGGAACAACTGGGCCTGGGGAACACCCCCGGACCTTTCCAGGCATACCTGAATGAAAAATACGGTGGTGATATCGAAAAATTGAACAAGCGTTGGGATACGGATTTCACTTCTTTTGACCAACCGCGCGCAATTATGGATCTGATTGAGGTTCAGGATGAATATTTCAATCGGTTTGAAGATTTCGTAGGGTTCCGGGCGGACTATATTACAAATTGCGTTGATTTTTATACAAAAGAATTTCAAAAAAATGGTTTCGACATTCCCACCGCCAGCAACACCTACAATATTTATCACATCCAGAATTTTGAAGACATTGGAAAAGTCGTAGATCTGCCCGGTGTAGATGCCTACCCGGCAAATGAATTCGCAGATCAAACTTCCGCGTCCGGTGAAGAACTTGGGCACCGGCATCTGGAAGAAGTTTTCCGGTATTATCGCACTTTCAACGAGACGGCTTACATTGCAGAATATGAATGCGGTGTTGGGCATGGCCTCCATTATTACTCCAACGTGCTTTGGCCGAACCATTTCGTCATGACCAATCTGACGGCCATTCAAGCGGGCATCCATGCCTGGAACTGGTATATGCTTGTAAATCGGGATAATTGGATGATGTCTCCCATCAATGAATGGGGGCGGAAACAAGGCGAAATGTTTACAGTCTTCGCCGAAACCGTGAAGATGTACAAACACATGGATGTTCCTTCTCTGGAGAAATTAACCAACACCAGTATTTCTTTCTTCAACAAATATCACTGGTTGAAAGAAGCTCTAAGAGACCCCTCTTTACAGGCCGTATACGGTGCCGGTATTGATTACGAATTCTTTAATTTGAATACCGAAACTTTCAAAAAACCGATCATGTTCTACTCGGGCGCACGATGGCTCCCGGAAGAAGAGCAGAAAAAGCTGCTGAAGTATGTTGAAGAAGGTGGAAATCTCGTTTTCTTCCAGACCCTGCCGTTATACGGAGCCGAGGGCAAAAAGGCGAACATTCTCGGCCTGGTACGGCCGGACCGTATTCCTCAAGAGCCTTTCCTGGATCATCTGGCATCCGAAACCGAAATCGATCTGGGTGGGAATAAGATACTGACGCGCGCTCCATTCTTTGTCTATGACTATGAGACGCCGGGCGAACCCATTATTGGAACCCGCGTGGACACCAACAATGTAATGGATACCGATTTTGAAGAAAACATTTACCTGCGCAGTCTGATCTTCGGTCATAAATATCAAGTAGGGTATAATGAAAAACGAGGTAAAGGCTCAATTACCGTGGTTGGCGCCAATCCCACTCCTGAACTTGTGACTGCAATTCATCATTATCTGGGAGTCTCGATCCCCATTCTTTCACACACCCAATCGGTGAAGCCGGCTTTATTCAAAGGACAGGATGCCTATTATGCAGTCCTGATCAATACCGGCAATCAGGATGAGTACGCCCCCATTAACCTGGACCTTGACCTGCTAAAGGATGGTAACTATACAGCCAGAAGCCTTCGCGAAACCGAAGAAATCAAAGTAGATGATCGTGAATTAGCAAATGGAAGAATTTATGTACACATCCCGCGCAAAAACGGTACAATATTGGAAATTAAAAAACTTGACAATTAACGGTTTAATTAACCTGTTTTATTGAGGAGGATAAAATGCCTTTCCGATTAGGGCTTCCTGAATTGATTATCATCTTGGTAATCGTGGTTTTATTGTTTGGAATTGGAAGAATTAACAAAATAGCAGGCGAACTGGGATCTGGAATCAAAGCATTTCGCAAAGGTCTGCAGGACGACGAAGAAGAAACAAAAAAAGAAGACGATTCCAAGTAAAAACAATACCACTATATTTACAAAAGACCATTCAAAGGCAGGCATTCTGCCTGCCTTTGAAATTAAACTTTAACACTCTGTAAGGGTCTGAAATGAAGATTTTAAATATAGGTCCAATGGAATTAGTTTTTATATTAATTATTGTCTTAATTGTTCTGGGACCTAAAGACATGGTTCAATACGGGCGGAAACTGGGTAAATTTATCCGGGATTTCGTAAAATCTCCTTTATGGCGGGATCTGATCAGTACATCCCGGGAAATCCAAGATTTTCCCAAAAAGATCATGCGTGAGACCGAATTGGATAAGGTGCTGAACGAAGTAGAAGGCAGCTTAAGGGAAACCGCAAAAGAAACTGAACGGATCATTAACGACACCCAGGAAAAACTCACGGTCAACCTTCCCCCGAAAGAGAAGCTGGAAGAAAAGGGAGAAGAAACAGCAGAACAACCCGGTGAGGAATCATCAGAGGCCGGCGGCGTAAACGATCCGGAAGATCACCATATTTCACCCAAAATTTAGACCATCGAGCAGAAAAAATGAGCGACAATTCATTAGAGATGAGCTATCTCGAACATATTAATGAACTACGGAAGAGGTTGTTTCGTGCTTTATTGGCATTAATTATTGGGGTTTTATTAAGTTTTATATTCTCTACTTTCGCAATAAATCTTCTGGTTATCCCGATCGGGGGGCTGGATAAGTTACAGGCCATTGAAGTAACCGAAAGTATCAGCGTTTACATGCGCGTTGCTCTGTTGAGCGGTTTTATACTGGCATTCCCGGTAATTCTCTTTGAGATATTAGCGTTTATCTTACCTGGCCTGAAAAAATCGGAAAAGAAATGGCTGTTGCTGGCTTTACCCTTTGCAACCATCCTGTTCGTGGGTGGCGTCACCTTTACCTATTTTGTCATGCTGCCCGCAGCAGTGCCTTTTTTGGTTAATTTCCTGGGTGTCCAGACCATCCCTAGTTTGAACAATTATATTAAGTTTGTAACCAATATGATGTTTTGGATTGGCATCAGCTTTGAAATGCCGCTGTTGATATTCATTCTGGCAAAATTTGGGGTCGTATCCGGGAAAATGCTTTTAAAGCAGTGGCGTATCGCTGTTGTCGTTATCGCAGTCATTGCAGCCGTTGTCAGTCCAACGGTTGATCCCGTCAACATGGGGCTCTTGATGCTGCCACTGTTCGCACTATATATATTAAGCGTACTGCTCGCTTTCACTGCAAAGAAAAACACAAAAAAGTCGGACGAACTTTAAACCAAATCCCAAAACGGACAACTACATTCATAAAAATCGATTAAGGAATACCGCTAAAAAATTCGCCATCATATCAGGCGAATTTTTTAATCCGCAACCCTATTGCTTTTGGCAATCCGGGCTTCTATAATAAAACCACTTACTGGTGAGCGGGGAAATACGGTGGGGTAAATGCCGGTCCATTTGTCGCCAGGTTTCAGATGTAATTATTCTCAATCTTATAAAGAGGTTTCTCCATGCAAAATGAAATTATGAATTCTCTGCCTCGGCTGCTTGGTCTGCTCGGCCTGACTTTCTTTTGCGGCGTTTTGCCACTGCTGTTCGCTGCGGTTACGTTCTATACCGCTAGAAAACGGGGTTCGTTGAACAACACCTTGAAAAAGAGCCCATTGGTTCCCATCGCATCCCTCAAACCGGACAGTTCGCTGGCCTGTATCAGCGGCCAGATCAAGCGGCTCACACCCTCTGCCAACCATGCTTTGCTCCGGCTGAAGGTTGAAACATGGGACAGCGGCGGAGAAGATGACCGCCCCGGGTGGAGGCCGTTCACAGATAAGATAGCGGCTTCCCCATTCCTGTTGAAGGACAGCAGCGGTGAAGTGTGGGTCAATCCGCAGCAAATTGACAAGAATCTATTGGGGAACGGCTCAGAACCTACTCAGGATCAGCTTAATGAAGCAATCGAAATACTGGGAATTGACCCCGCTATATTCCAAAACGGGAAGTTTCGCTATATGCTGTGGGAATTGAATCCCGGGCAAACCGTCACCGTGATGGGGATTCCACAGCAGCACGAAGGCGCGCTCTGGTTTTCTAAAGCCGAAGATCAGCTCATGGTGGTCAGCAGCCTCTCTTATCCTCAGATTACGGCAGAAGTATCCCAGCAGTCCTCAAAGGCCGGCGTGTTTACCATGATCCTGGGCATTCCGGGACTTCTGTTTCTCATCATTGGATGTGTCATGCTCACTACCACGCTGGTGAAACTGCTGCTCTAGCCCTAAAGTCATACAAACCGGATACAGAGGCCGCAGCCTTCCTGGTTCATACCGGCACATTTTCCACAACTTTCATCCTCCTGACCCATGAAGGGCCTGGCCTGTATTGTATACTCACTACCGGAAGTACGGATTAGCATGCATAAGTCGCAAAAGATAAAAAGAGGTCCTTTCTTCCGAAACACTTTCGTCTATAATAGAGCAATCCGTAAGGCTCTAAGCGGAGTTTTATTGTCTGAAAACCATTCAAACGCAGTCATGTTGGAATGCAGTGTTTATAAGAAAGGTGGCTTTAATGGTGGTGCAAATTAAAGAAGTTGTTTCCTTAAAAGACTTAAGAGCATTTATCCGTTTCCCCCATACCCTGTACCAGGGCAACCCTTATTGGACCCCATCACTCTTTTTCGATGAATACAACACATTGCGGCGTGATAAGAATCCCGCTTTTGAGCACTGCGAAGTGAAATATTGGCTGGCCTACCGTGAAGGGCGCATTGTTGGCCGGGTGGCCGCTATCCTCAATCATAAACATCTTGAGAAATGGAACCAGCGCTATCTGCGCTTCGGCTGGATTGATTTTACAGATGATCCGGCCGTCTCTAAAGCGCTGCTGGACGCGGTAGAATCCTGGGCAGTAGAGAAGGGCATGACCGCAGTACATGGGCCGTTAGGGTTCACCGATCTGGATCCGGAGGGGATGCTGGTCGAGGGTTTCGATGAACTCAGCACACTTGCCACAATTTATAACTATCCCTACTATCCCGTCCACATGCAAAAATTGGGGTACTCAAAAGACATTGACTGGGTAGAATATGAGATCACCATGCCGGACAAACCGATGGAGAAAATCGCCCGTGCAGCTGAAATCGTCATGCGCCGGAGCAAATTGAGATTGTTAAAAATCCGCAGCAAAAAAGAGTTATTGCAGTATGCCGATGAACTTTTCAATTTACTGGATGCCGAATACCAATCTCTGTATGGGGTCGTACCGCTGACCAAAAAACAGATGAAAGCCTATATTAAGCAATATCTTGGCTTTGTAACACCCGATTTCGTCCCCATCGTAGTCGATGAAAACAACGAAATGGTCGCTTTCGGCATTGTCATGCCGTCATTATCTCGTGCGCTGCAAAAATCAAAAGGGCGGTTGTTTCCCTTTGGCTTCATTCATCTGTTAAAAGCACTCAAGAAGAATGACCGGGTAGATCTCTATCTGGTTGCTGTTAAATCAGAATACCAGGGCAAAGGTGTAAATACCATTTTGATGAATCGCATGATGGAAGTTTTCCGCAAGCATGGGTACACTAAAGCCGAGTCGAACCCCGAGCTTGAAACCAATCTGGATGTTCAGGGACAATGGAAACTCTTTGAGACCCGCCAGCACAAAAGAAGAAGGATCTTCATCAAGCATTTAAATGCGGAATCCGGAAATTAACGCAGCGCACTCTTTTACAAAATAATCGAAGTTTCCTCGAATCAAAATTTTCTGATCCGGCCAGGCCGTCACACTTTCTACAACCGGTTATCTTTTCCACTTTCCTTTCTATAATTATGAATATGGCAAACAATCCCATCAATCTGGGTCTGCGCTTTTTTCTGGAGCTGTACGGCCTGTTCGCTCTGGGCTGTTGGGGCTGGGTGCAGCACACCGGATCACCTCGCATCCTGTTGGCATTTGGACTGCCTCTGCTGGCAGCCGTATTCTGGGGGACCTTCCGGGTTCCGAATGATCCCGGCAATGCCATTGTCGCTGTTCCGGGTTCTATTCGGCTTTTGTTAGAAGCCGTTTACTTTGCTGGAGCCGTGTGGGCCTTATACGCTGCCGGGCGCGAGAAATGGGGTCTGGCTTTCGCCGTCATAGTGCTGCTTCATTATCTGGTGTCCTACGATCGGGTTATCTGGCTGCTCAAGCAGTAGAATAAGATCTGGTCATTCTCGCATAGGGGGAATAAATAAAATACCGGTAGGCCGACTCTTTCGTGCCTTTTATCGCTTTACCCTCTTTCTCAAGACAAAACTCGATTTTTTGTAATTCATCATGGGGTGGTCTTTTAAACAAAATTCCTGATCACTTTTGTTGATTTTTAAAATTCACATTCGGATTTGATTAAATTAATCTGAATTAATACTATAATAGTCTAGTTGCTTTTTAAAAAGTCAACAACGCATGAGCTCTTTTGAGGGGTATATAGCGTTGTTGATCCTTGTATGCAAGCCACAAGCAAGATCAAAACAATTGAATAACAAGGGAGAAATTTAAAGTTACGATGAAAATTCCTACCATGCGCCCCAACAAAAAATCCGGAATTCATGCAAGTCTATCGATTTTACTATTGTTAATGATGTTATACACAGCGGCTTCTTCACCAACTGAAGTTAAGGCTCAGGTGGTTGTATTACCCGCACAAATGAATAAAAGCTTTCTTCCGATTTCAATTATTCCCGGTGAAATTTCTACGTTGGAAATTGAAATCTTCAATCCCAACCTGTACGAGCTCACGGACATGTCTTGGGTCGATGATTTGATAAGCGTTCAGCCAGGAATTTATATTGCAGCCGATCCCAACATCACCAATACTTGCGGTGGAACATTAACTGCCGCACCCGGTGGAACCACCATTTCATTAACGGGGGGGACCATTGAGGCGGCGACACAATTGGAAAACGGTTCGTGCCGGGTGCGTGTGGATGTTTCTTCCATCACTCCGGGGAACTTGCTCAATCGGATCCCTGTGGGCGCTTTAACGGCTACGGGAGAGGAAGGGGTAACCGTCAGTAATACCTCCCCGGTTGAAGAGACTTTGAATGTCACCGCCGTTCAGGCACCTTCCATCGTTAAAAATTTCGCACCCAATACAATCTGGCTCGGCCAGACCAGCGTTCTCACGATCGACATCAAGAACAATGATTTAAAAATCACCCTGACCGAAGCATCTTTAACGGACACTTTACCCGCAGGAGTTGAACTTGCCGACCCTCTGAATGTCACACTGACAAATTGTGGATCGGCAACATACACCGCATCTGCTGGCGGCGGCACGATCACATTGAATAATGCAACCATTGCTCCCAACACTACCTGCCGCATTCAAGCCAATGTCACATCTTTCCTCGATGATGAATACACCAACACAATTCCTCAGGGAAACATTGAAACAGGAGATGGACTCCAGACAAAACAGGGCGTCACAAATGGATCGCCTGCTTCTGCCAATTTAAATGTGCAGGCGGTCGGAATTCAAAAAGCTTTCTCGCCAACCACCATTCAGGCCGGTGAAACCAGCCAATTAACCATCACGCTTTTAAACCCGACTACCGAAGTATATACCGGTGTATATCTCGATGACGTATTACCGGGATCGGTCTTGGAAGTGGTGGATGGCAGTGCAGCGACAACCTGCACCGCAGATGGAAGCTCATCCACCGATCCCCTGTTAATCTCTACCACAGCACCTCGCACCGTTTCACTGACGGGCGGCATCGTCCGTGCAGGAAGTGTTGTAACCCCGGGGAGTTGTACCATCACTGTCACCGTTCAGGCACCCCTCAGCGCCCCGGATCAAACACACACCAACACCATACCCGCAGACGCATTGGTAACGGACCAGGGCATCACAAATCCGGATCCGGCAAGCGCAAACCTGAGAACGGAAGCTTTGAGTATTGATATCTCCAAGAATTTTAGTCCGGATCGGATTCAAGCAGGTGGAACGACCACGCTTACAATCACACTTAGCAACCCGACAACCGTCCCTTACACCGGCGTCAATGTTGTGGATAATTTGGCAAATGTCGAAGCAGGGCTATTGGTCGCAGACCCGTCCAATGCAGCTACAACTTGTGGCGGTACTCTGACGGCGGACCCCGGCTCCACGACCATCAGCCTGGTGGGAGGCACCATCCCCGCCACTGGAGATGGCGGAAGCTGTACCATCACCGTGACCATAACGACACCCAATGGAGATGGGGACAGCACAGATACCCTGACAAACCGGATTGATGCCAACACCGCGTCATCCATCGAAGGGGTCACAAACCTCCAATCTGCCAGTGATAATTTATCCGTATATGAACCCGGTTTTGGTCTCACCGGGAACAAGTCCTTTTCCCCCTCTGTAATCACTACCGGGCAGTCCAGTTATGTTCAGATTCAAATTTACGCACCAACCGACCAGACGCTGACCAATTTCTCTATACAGGATACCCTGCCGGAGGGCGTCTACATTACCAACTCAACTTCGCCAAACCTCAGCGGGTGTGGGACAGGCACTTCATTAACTGCCGAAACAGGAGAACGTTTAATCAGTTTATCCGGCGCGACCATTACCGCCGGAAGCCGCTGCCGCATCCGGGTATGGGTCACCAGTGACAGTCAGGGGACTTATTCCAATGTAATTGAACCCAGCAATATCGGCAACGATCAGGGAGAAACTCTGACCGGGAACCTCACAGCTCAACTTCGGGTCACTGACTTCTCCATATCAAAAGCTTTTTATCCGAGCACAGTTAACCCGGGCGGTTTATCAACATTGACGATCACTTTAACCAACACAAATCCCAGCCCATTGATTAACACACAGCTGCGGGATTACTTAAGTTCAATGGGCGGGACAAACGTTATTATCGCTGCGGAACCCAATGCTTCAACAACCTGTCCGGATGCTTCCATTACCGCTGTCGCCGGAACACAGTTGATCCAGATGACGGGAGGTAGCATACCCGCACAGGTAGGGACTGTTCCCGGCCTGTGTACGATCAGTGTTAACGTACAGGGGAACGGCAGCGCAGCCACACGCACCAATACCCTGTATTCAGGGAATGTTGAAGGCACCATTCAGGGAACAGACCAACAAGTCAATCCGATAGCGAATGCTCAGGCCCAGTTAACAATAAGGGATCTTGCAATTGATGTTGTAAAAGGGTTCCAGCCCTCAACCGTTTTTGGTGGTTCTTCATCAACCATGAGCATTGAATTGATCAACCCCAACAATGTCCAGCTCATAGGTATCTCACTGATCGACAATATGCCTGCCGGCATGTACATTGCCAATCCTCCCAACTTCGATGTTGGTGTTTGTGAAGGAGAGCTCATCGGCACTCCCGGCGAATCGTCTTTTACATTCAGCGGTGGCTATCTGCCCGGAGGCGGGCGTTGTGTGCTGCGGTTGAATGCCACCATGAATGTAAACGGTAACCTGACCAACACCATCCAGGCTGGCGCAGTGACAAGTTTCAACGGCGCGAGTAATGACCAGCCCGCTGCCACCACCCTGACCAACTTGCCCGGCGTCAGTGCGGTTAAATACTTTACCCCCTCAACCATCCTGGGCGAGCCCGGGCAATATTCCATGCTGACAATTGAAATTGAAAACAGAACCAATATTCCGCTGAACGGCATGGGGATCATCGATAATCTGCCGGGCACATTACCTGCCGGGTTGTTTATTGCCGGTGCTCCGGCGCCTGCCCCCACCACGGATTGCGGTGGCTCGTTAACAGCAGCGGTCGGTACACAGACAATCGAGTTAAGCGGTGGGGTACTGGAAGGTTATGAAACTTGCAAAATCGAGGTCCCGGTATCCAGCACGGTCTCTGGTGAATATGTAAATATCATTCTGAAAGGGACCATCAAAACAGACGAAGAGGCAACCAACAAAGAAGATGCTGAAGATACCCTGACAGTGCACGCATCCCCTGAAATGCAAATCAGCAAGGATGTAACCAGCACGGGGCCCTACAATGAGGGAGATTCCATTACCTACTCAATCCAGGTATATAACCGGGGGGATATCAGCCTGAGTAATGTACAAATAACAGACCCCGGCACAGATGTTACCCTGGGGGCCTGCACCCCTGTACTCGGTTCAACCCTGGCACCGGGCGAAACCATGACTTGCTCGGCCACACACTCCGTGACGGCAGCCGATATTCTGGCAGGACAATTCACAAACACAGCTTACGGGGATAGCGACCAGACAGATCCTGTGAGCGATGATGAAATTGTGCCATTAACCGGTGGGCCCGCATTGAGCGTAAGCAAATTGACCACCTCAAGTGGTCCTTATGAACTGGGTGACACAATCTCCTATCAAATCCGGGTGAGAAACATTGGCACAATAATTCTTTCCAATGTTCAGGTTACGGACCCCGGTACGGATGTTGTTTTAGGGACCTGTACACCTGTTTTAGGTTCATCCCTCGCTGTTGGCGAATCGATGACCTGCGCGGCAACGCACATCGTCACTCAAAGCGACGTAAATGCGGGTGAGTTTGCCAATACGGCTTATGGGGATAGTGATGAGACGGAACCCGAATCAGATTCTGTCACCGTTCCGATTTTAGAAAACCCAAAGCTCAAAGTTTATAAAGAGGTCGTTACCGATCCACCCTATGAAATCGGGGACACGGTCGACTATGAAATCGTCGTTCTCAATACGGGCAACCAGACCTTAAATAATGTCACCCTAACCGATGTAGGAGATGGCGTAACACCAGGCACATGCGACCGTGTTGATCCCGTTACATTAAATATTGGCGAATACATGACCTGCACGGCATCGTTCGTGGTCACACGAGCAGATTTCGACAACGGTGAGTTCATCAATACCGCCGTGGCAGACAGCGATGAAAGTGAACCTGCCGAAGGTTCTGCCGTGATCGAGTTTGAGCGCATACCATCTATTGAATTAACTAAGACAGGCACGCTGCACATGGACGTCATAGAGCCTGACGATCAGGTCGATGCCGGCGATACCATTACCTATGTATTTACAGTTCGCAACACGGGGAATACAACGCTTACAAATGTGACAGTGACAGACAAGATAGGTGGAATCGAAATTTCTGGTGGTCCAATTCCAACACTTGGTGTAGACGAGTCGGATAGCACCACCTTCACCGGAGTCTACACGCTGACGCAGGAAGATGTCGACGCGGGCACTTTCACCAATACCGCGACCGCAACGGGCGAGTATCCCGGAGAGGGTAACAAGGTCACGGATGACGATGATGACACTCAGGAATGGGATGAGGCCTCATCGATCCAGGTTGAAAAAAGTGTGGTGGGAGACCCCGTCCAGGCTAGCGCCGGCACCTGGGATGTTACTTACGAAATTGAAGTGACAAACAATGGCAATGTCACTCTGAGCAACTTGCAGGTTACAGATGACTTCTCGGCAGTCTTTACGGACCCAACCGTTCTGGTTGAAGTAAGGGAAGTCAGCAGCAACGATTTTTCTGTGAATGCTAATTTTGACGGGATTGCCGGAACCGGTGATATTAATCTGCTAGAAGACGGTGTCAATTCGTTGGATGTGGGTGCCAGCGGCACGATTACGGTTGTCGTACGGGTTATTCCCGCAAATAACGGTCCTTTTGAAAACACGGCAGCGGTCTCGGCGGATACACCGGGTGGAGATCCGGTGTCCGAAGTCAGTGATCCTGTGCCTGTTGACTTTGGTCCCAATCTGTTTGATCCGCCATCCGGTCTGAAACAGTTGAACGAATCCGGGCTGCCGGTTCTAAAATGGACAATGGTCTGGATAAACGATACCAACATTGTTGCCGTCAATGCGGTTGCTTCTGATGGGATTTCCTCCGGAACAAAATTTGTGGATAATGGGGTATCCAGTGGATATCCCTTGCCCGCAGGCACCTTGCCGGATGGCTCAACAAACACCGGCGTGATCTGTGATGAAGGTGGCTCAACCAGTACAACAACCACCTATTGTTATTATGAAGGCCCAACAACAGAATACCCCCGGGGTCGCATTATCTGGGAAGGCACCTTAGGGCCTGATCTGGGTGCCAGGACTCCGGCTGAAGCAGAGAATGAAATCCGGATCACTTTCAGTGTACGTGTTGCCGACGGTGTCAGCCATGTAAAGAACAAAGCCACAATTGATTCCGATTTGAACGGGGACGGAGATGTAGAAGATCCGGGAGAACAGATTGTTGCAACCGCCGCAAAAGAGTGGCTGGCAGCCGAAGAACTGCCCCGGACCGGTTTCGCACCCGGTAAACGGACCCTGTTACCCGAGCAGTCTCCTGAAAAGGCTTATCAAAAGAATGAAGGCCTGATCCTCGAAATCCCTGCAATCGATATGACGGCAAATATCGTTACCGTACCGTTGGTGGATGGAGATTGGGACGTAACCTGGTTAGGGGATAATGCGGGGTATCTGATCGGCTCTGCTTACCCAACCTGGAGCGGCAACACTGTGCTTACGGCCCATAACTGGACAGCTTTCAACCAGCCCGGACCTTTTGCCAAATTGAAGAGTTTGAAATATGGTGACCGGATCATCATTCATGCTTTCGGACTGACCTATCTTTATGAAGTGCGTGAAAGCAAACTGGTCAGTCCTAAGAACTTTGATTCCGCGCTCCAGCACGAAGAATATGATTGGGTCACACTGCTTACCTGCGAATTCTATAACCCCTTCACTGGGAATTACCTTTCTCGCCGTATGGTACGCGCGGTGCTCGTTGAAGTGAAATAAATAAGTGAAATAAATTCAGATCCATAGAAAAATGCCATATCAGGGTTGGCTGAAAGCCAACCCTGATACATTTAAACCTGCATTCATTTGTTCTATGCGCCAATAAAAACCTTTCGATCTCTTGCGTCCAAATACCGGATACTCCAGAATATCCCCTCAAATCTCTAAAGAATAAGCTCTCTTTCCCAATAAATGGGAAAACAATTTGTCATGGTCCGCAAAAAAGAGGATAATAAACAGGTGTACAAATCCCTGGCCGGCTGGCCAAATTAAACCAGCAAATAATTTTCACCCGGAGCAGCAATGGAATATCGCGAATTGGGCAGAACCGGTTATAAAGTCTCCGTTGTCAGTTTTGGCGCGTGGGCAATTGGTGGGTCATGGGGACAGGTCAGCGATGAAGATTCAATGGCTGCTCTGCATGCCGCCGTTGATCAGGGGATCAACTTTTTCGATACCGCCGATGTATATGGCGACGGGCGCAGCGAGCGCCTGCTGGCCCGTTTGCGGAGGGAACGCAGCGAAGAAATTTTCATCGCGACGAAAGCGGGAAAACGCATTAAACCGCAGGTTGCCGCTGGATACAACCGTGAAAACCTCACGGCTTCCATCGAGCGCAGCTTGAAGAATCTGGGAACCGAAGCGATCGATCTGGTGCAGTTACACTCCCCGCCCTGGGAAGTGTACTACCTGCCGGAAGTGTTCGGCATTCTGGATGATCTGGTGCGAGCCGGGAAGATACGTCATTATGGCGTGAGTGTCAAAAAAGTGGAAGAAGCTCTCAAAGCAATCAAATACCCAAACGTCAGGACCGTCCAGATCATTTTTAACATGTTCCGCCAGCGCCCGGCCGGGTTATTTTTCCAAATTGCGGGAGAACGCCAAATTGGAATTCTGGCGCGGGTGCCGTTGGCTTCCGGCTTGCTGACCGGTAAGATGTCCGCTCAAACGACTTTTGAAGAGGAGGACCACCGTGCTTTCAACCGCCGCGGAGAAGCCTTTGACCGCGGAGAGACTTTCGCAGGAGTAGACTACAAAACTGGCCTGCAGGCAGTGGAGGAACTGCGTCCGCTGGTCCCTGCCAGCGCCAGCATGGCTCAATTTGCCCTGCGGTGGATCCTGATGTTCGACGCGGTGAGCTGCGCCATCCCCGGTGCTAAACATCCCCAACAGGTCCGGGATAATGCTGCCGCGGCAGATTTGCCGCCGTTAGAGGATGCTGTAATGGACAGGATATCCGGGATCTATGACAGGTGGATTCGCGAACAGGTCCACCAGCGGTGGTGAAAATTTCCCGTGCATCACCCGCATCTTTTCCTGGCCTCTCTTTTCATACGAAATCAGACTCCTGATTTATAATTGGGGGAACATTTCCACCCGAAAGCACAACCACAATTATCCCGCCCACTTTGGGGTAAAACATAAAACAGATTCAGGGGTAGTCCAAAAATAAATCCAATAACTGCATGCAGACAAAACAACCCTCTGAGATTTATCCGTTGGATTACCGGAAGATTATTTCAGCAAACAGCACCACGCAATAACTTTTGAAGGGCAAGTGTTCGTTTTTAGATCGATTCGAATTCTAGAGAACATCCTTATCTTTTGCTTTGAGGCATGAAATAATGAAAGCTACTTCAGCCAGAAATTTGTTAATGATGGGCATTTTATTAAGCCTGGTCTTCACAGGCTGTCAGAGGGCGGAACAAACGCCCGGCTACAACGGCAGCATTCAACAATTAGGGCTGCTGTCGGTACAGGAAGCCCCTCAGCCCATCCAATGGGAAATCCGGCACCTCGACGCGCCGGCTTTTTTCAAAACATTGGGACGCGGTTATCTGGCGCTGAAAGAAGTCGGAAAACCCTGTGTAGCTTTCGGAAATGATCATCTCTATTTCTCATGTTTTAACGGGAAGACCTGGCAGCAAGAAACGGTTGACCGGGATTACGGTGTGGGGTTGTTTGCGACATTGGCCATTGACGGGCAGGGAACCGCTCACATTGCATATTATGACGAGGTCAATGGCCTCTTGAAATATGCCCAATCCTCTCCGAAAGGCTGGAAAATTGAGGTCATCGACAGCCCCGAGCCGGAAGCGGATCGATCCGGGTCGAAGTTTGGCAAAGGCGGGAATCCATTGATTCAGGTTGATCTGAATGACGACCCTCATATCACCTATTTCGATTACGACAATCAGGCCTTAAAATACGCCCATCGTCTGAACGGTGTCTGGCAGATCGAAACCATCGATGCGTCGGAGGGAGTAGGCACGACCTCCTGGTTAGCACTGGATCAACAGGGCCAGCCCCATGTCGCATATTCCCATAAAAACCCAAAAATGTTAATATACGCTGATAAGACACCCTCTGGTTGGCAGTCTCAAACCGTGGATGATACGGCCTGGCATTACCCCTCGCTTGCAATAGACCATCAGGGGCAGGCCCATATTGCATATTACGATCAGGCAAATAAACGCCTCAAGTATGCCCAACAAGACGCATCAACCGGAGCCTTCACAATCGAGACCCTGACGGATGTGGAGAACACCGGAGAATTTGCCACCCTTGCTCTCGACAGCCGGGATCAGGCTCACATTGCCTATTTTCATCGGGTGGATAACTCGGAGGTTTTTTATATTCATCAGCAGGGAAAAGAATGGCTGAATGAAAAAGTGTCCGTGCATGATAAAGATCTGGTCGGCCTGTATACCACCATGGTATTGGATGAAAATGACCGTCCTTATTTTGCTTATCGCCACTCCTCGAACCGCCAGTTGAAAGTAATTTTCCATGAAGGCGAAACTTTCGACGACCAGGTCGCTTTCTTTTCTACCCGCATCGGAGAGATCACTTCCCTCGTAGTGGATTCACAGGATAGGGTCCACATCCTTTACAACAATGATTCGCAGGATGAACTGCGCCATGCTTTTTGGGATGGCAAAGACTGGCACTTTGAGGTGGCACAGCAGGCCATCGACACCGGAACGGACTCTTCCATGGTCATCAACGCAGACGATCTTCCCGAAGCAGTCTTCTGGGGGCTGCCTTCAACCAAGTACGGTTATCTAAAAGATGGGACCTGGCAAATTGAATGGATTGAAGAACATGATTACGGAGATTGGACTGGCTGGTATCCATCCCTGGCGCTGGACCGGAAGGGCAACCCTGCGGTCAGTTTTTATGACACACCCGCCAATGATCTCAAATTCGGCGTCCGGAAAAACAATCAGTGGCAGACCGAAATCGTAGACAGCGATGAAGATGTGGGCGCGTTCACTTCTCTGGTTTACGACCGGTATTGGAGGCCGTTAATTGCCTATGTTGATAGTACCCACCAGGATTTAAAGCTGGCCTGGAAGGATAACAACCACTGGCAGACCATGGTGCTTGACTATGTCGGTGAGGGCGAAATCTATCCTTCCTTGCGCTGCACAACGGACAACCAGCTCTATATCAGTTACATCTCCGATTCCGGCGACAGTCTGAAAATTGCTCACTGGGACGGGGGCCAATGGTCTCTGGGCGTGCTGGAACAGGGTGGAGCGTATTCCATGAAAACTTCACTGGCTTTAGATGCAGATGAAAAACCGCATATCAGTTTCTACAATGGCACCCAGAAGGCGCTCAAATATGCCTATTCCGATGGAGATGAATGGGTAGTGAATAAAGTCAATGAAAATGGCAATATGGGCATGGGCTCTTCCCTGGGGATTGATTCAAAAGGGCGGGCACATATCAGTTTCCAGGACGTGATTGATCAGGATTTGATGTATGCCGTTTCCAAATAAGAAGAAGCGGTCAACACCGCCCGGCCTGTTTTGGTAGGTCTCTCAAACGGATCAGGGCAGTCAGGAAAAGAAACTTTTATCTCTGTAAAAGCGGGGGTATGATATTCCGCCTGCCGGAGGAATCGATTCGGTTGTATAATCGACCTGAAATGAATACAACAAGGGGTTTTTATGACGATACAACTTCGGGAAGCGCTCCAGCGAAAGCTTGGGGCGCAGCCCTTTGAAATAACCAATTTAATCTCGTATTATGTCGCTTTCGTCGGGATGGGGGTTGCAATCAGCATTGTGGGGCCAACCTTACCCACTCTGTCTGTACACAGTAGCACTCCGGTTGGAACACTTGGGATTCTGTTCACGGTCCGCTCATTGGGCTATCTGATCAGTTCGTTGACCCTGGGACGTCTCTTCGACCGGACAAAAGCGCATCCTTTGTTGGGCTTTGCTCAAATAGGCATCGGCCTTTGTCTGATTGGAGTAGCATGGCTTTACACGCTGCCAATGCTCATTACCCTCTTCTTGCTCATGGGTGCGATGGAAAGCCTGATCAGCGTAGGGAGCAACACCTGCCTGGTATGGACTTTTCCGGAACGCTCCAGCCCATTGCTCAACGGGTTACACTTTTCCTTCGGTATTGGCGCATTCCTCAGTCCCCTGATTGTGGCCCAACTGCTTCCATTAGAAAATGGATTCCAATTAGCCTATTGGTTATCCGGAGGGTTTTTCATCCTGTTAGGGTTGTGGACCGCCCGGCTCAGCAACAGCCCTGTACAGCCCCAAACGAACGGCACAAACTCCGGACCGGTCAATGCGACTCGGGCAGATTACATTCTGATTGGATTAACCGGGTTGTTTCTGTTCTTTTACGTGGGCAGTGAAATCTCTTTCAGCGGCTGGTACTTTACCTATGCCCTCAACCAGGAAGCCGTTTCAGAAACGACTGCAGCTTACATGAATTCAGCTTTCTGGCTCTCTTTTACCGTCGGCCGTTTGCTTTCAATCTGGGCCGCGGTAAAAATGTCTCAAAAGAAAATTCTCCCCATCGCATTGGTAGGCAGTCTGGTATCCATCTCCATACTGCTGTTCCTGCCGGTAAGCATCGCTTCGTTATGGATCAGCCCCATCGCGTTAGGCTTTTTTATGGCCCCCATCTTCCCAACCGCATTCTCCTGGACCAGTCAATCCATTCCCTTGAGCGGAAAGCTGACCGGGATCTTATTCTTGGGCGACAGCATCGGAGCCATGCTTTTGCCCTGGTTGGTCGGCCAGGTCATCGATATCAAGGGTACGGCTGCGATGGTTTCGTTGATCAGTGGCGCTTTGCTGCTGAACCTGATCGCTTATTTTGGGCTGCTGGCAGCCCATCGGATAAAGCAGCCCGCCTGAACTGAAAAACCTATCCTTTAAAATTACACAGGCCTCCGGTGCTGCTAGCGCACCGGAGGCCTCTTTTTTTGCTGTTCTTTGGAATGCCTTGCTATTTTTTAGATGAACAGGGTCGCGTTGGATTCATCGGAGGAGCCAATAAAGGTTGCCACACCGGCAATTTCGACACCGTCCAGCAGTTCTTCTTTTTTAATTCCCATCAGGTCCATCGACATCTGGCAGGCCAGCAGGCGCACACCATTCTGACGAGCCATCTCAATCATAACAGGCAGCGGGTCCACGTTCTTTTTCTTCATGATGGATTTGATCATTTCGGTCCCCATCCCGGCCATATTCATCTGGGAAAGGGTCAGTTTGTTCGCGCCACGCGGCATCATGAAGCCAAACATCTTTTCAACCAGGTTCTTCTTTACCGCGGGTGGGTTATCCTTGCGCAGAATATTAAGACCCCAGAAAGTAAAGAACATCGTCACTTTATGACCCATTGAAGCCGCGCCATTGGCAATGATGAAACCTGCCAGCGCTTTATCCAGATCGCCGGAGAAAATCACCATAGTTTTATCCTGCGTGGTCGGGCCAACGGCCTGTGCGGTTGCCGGTTTATCAAGGCCTTTTTGAATTTTTGCCGTGATGATGGAACCATCCTGCTCTACCGAGATCAGCTTATTGCCCGTCCGGTCGCTCCAGGCTTTGACATCGTTGGCAAAACCAAAATCGGTCGCTTTCACGGTGATAACATCGCCCGGATTCACTTCCTTGGCTTTATTGTAGAGCTTCATGATCGGGCCGGGGCACTGCAAGCCGCAGGCATCCACAGTAATTTCGGAGCCCGTGGTAAGCTGCACGGGTGCAATCTCGTGGATTTCCTCACGGGGAGAAATCTTCACGTTTTCGAAGATATCAAAGTTTGATTGGCGCCCAACGGCATGAGAATAAGTCTTATACCCGCCGGTCAGGTTGTATACGTCATAGCCTAACTGCTTCAGCACCCGGCTGGCAAAATAAGAACGCTGTCCGGTCTGGCAGTAAGTTATGATGCGCTTGTTTTTAGGGATTTCATTGATATGTTGGCGAAGCTTTTGAAGCGGAATGTTCTTCGCCCCATCGATCATACCCAGCATCAATTCTTCCGGCTTGCGGACATCCAGGAAAAAGACTTCATCCCGGTTAAGTTTATCGACATCACACCACTCGATCGTTTTCAGGTCACCGCGCAGCTCGTTGCTGGCCACAAAACCGATCAAATTGACCGGGTCACGGGAAGAGCCAAAAGGCGGCGCATAAGCTAGTTCCAGTTCTTCCAGATCAAAGACGGTCATCCCGGCATGAATTGCAGTGGCAATGACGTCAACGCGTTTGTCAACGCCTTCCAGACCCACCAGTTGTGCGCCCAAAATCTTTCCATCCGGCTTAAAGAGCAGTTTGAAAGCCATGGGCGCTGCACCGGGGTAATACCCCGCGTGATTGGAAGCATGAATGATAGCGGTTTTATATTCCGCACCGGATTTCTGCAATTGTTTTTCATTCAGGCCGGTGGCGCCAACCGTCAGATCAAACACCTTGACAATTGAAGTCCCCACAACACCTTTGAATTCTACATTCCGGCCGGCGATATGGTCGGCAACGATCCGCCCCTGCTTGCTGGCAGGACCTGCCAGCGGCAGGCTGGTCGTCTCTCCGGTCTGTAAGTTGGTAACCTGTGCAGCGTCGCCCAGCGCATAAATATCCGGGTCGGAGGTCTGCATATATTGATTCGTTACAATCGTGCCGCGGACACCCAGTTCCAAACCGGCATCTTTTGCCAGATGGTTTTCAGGGCGGACACCGATCGACATAATGACCAGTTCCGTATCCACCCGGCGGTCGCTTTGCAACACCACACTCATCCAGTCTCCTTCACCCTTTTCGATAGCCTTTAAACCATCGCCCAGTGCTAAGCGGACCTGTTTGAATTGAAGGTGCTGGTGAACCATGGCTGCCATTTCATAATCGACCGGCGCCATGACCTGATTCATCATTTCCACTACGGTAACCTGAATTCCGCGGTGATGAAGGTTTTCTGCCAGTTCCAGGCCAATGAAACCGCCGCCAACCACCACTGCACGCGCGGGCTTTTTCTGGTCTACATAAGCCTTGATCTTATCCATGTCCGGAATATTGCGAAGCGAAAATACGCCGGGAAGATCGCTGCCTGGCAAAGGAGGCACAATGGGCGCAGCGCCGGGGGAGAGAACCAGCTTATCGTATTTTTCAATGTATTCTTCACCGGTCTCCAGTTTTTTAATCAGGACGGCCTTATTCTCCCGGTCAATTTTGATGACTTCATTGTTCACCCGGCTGTCAATAGCCAGCATCTCCTGAAGATCCTGGGGAGTTACTACCAGTAACCGGTCCCGGTCCGGGATAATATTGCCGATATAGTAGGGAAGGCCGCAGTTTGCAAAAGAAATGTAGGGACCACGCTCCAGCAGAATTATCTCTGCATTTTCATCCATCCGGCGCAGCCGGGCAGCCGTACTGGCTCCACCAGCCACACCACCAACAATAACGATTTTCATCTGATTTCTCCTTGTAAAATATAAGGGTAATTTTCTATTGATCTTTAATTAAATTCGCAAAATCCGCTCTCGCGTCCAACTGCGAAGAAAGAATCCCGCGCATCAAATTCAATGATTCAATGATCCTTTGATCCGCCAGCGTGTAGAAGATCGAAGTTCCATTGCGTTCTGTTTCCACCAGCTCTCTCTCGCGGAGGACCCGCAGGTGGCGGGAAACGGTGGATTGTGGGACATTGAGGCTTTCAGCGATATCGTTCACACATTTCCCCCCTTCGGATAACAGATATAAAATTAAGATCCGTTTGGGATCCCCCAGTGCGTAACAAATCCGCTCATGCAGCCAATTAATTTCCTGTTCTAAAGGTTTAATCTCCATACTTTCCTTTTTTCCGTATATTCGTATAAGCGAATAATCGAACGTAAATACATCATACCACTATTCGTGAATTTTGTCACGAGTTGTAAAGAGTAAATGTAGAATGTAATTTAAAATCAAAAACCCGGTTCCTGAAATCGGCTCTCTTTAAAGACCGGCGGTGGGCAAATAGCAGCCCGCCGCCGGATCAGAGAAAATTTTTCAATACCCTCTGCAAACCGATTATGGGATCGATTCGGCCATTCGGATTAACTCGGCAAGAATGGGTTCCAGGTCTCCTTCAATCGGCATCAAACTTTTTGTGGCGGGGAGCCGATTGGAATAAGTCAAACGATAGAAGCGCTCCCCTTGCACCCAGCCAATCATAATCTGGCGCTGGGAGTCCCATTGGTGCTCCGCATCCCAAAATCCGCGCACCAGCAAAGCCGGCTCCCCGTTGATTTCAATCTCTTCACTGCTGTCCTCCCCTGCCGGAAGGATATAACCGGCATACTCCCGTTCAACCAGCATCTGAATTTCACGCCCGTCGGGATGTTCCCAGACCAGAGAGACCCAATCCCCTGAGTTGGCAATCCCCACATTGGCATCCAGTTCAAACCCTTCCGGCACCCAGACGGGCAGTCCGAATGAAAAAGGTGGATTGTTCAGAGCTTCTATCACCGGAACGGTCGGGATTGAATACACCGTGACTTCAGGGGATGTCGGTGTAGGCAGCGGCGTTTCCGCCTGGAGCGGCAGGACTGCGTTCACCGTTTCGGTGGCGGATATTTCACCCTCTCCTGCCAGTCCCTTAAAAGGAGATTCGCTTTGCTCTTCCACCTTGAAGCCCGCAATCATCTTGATCACTTCCAGTGCTTTCGCCCGGACGGGCTCGGAGAGTGTCCCGATCAGGATTGCCACAGCACACAACGCCAGCACAGCATATTTCCAGGTAAAAAACCGTTGGATAGAACGTTCTATGGGCATTTCCTCCGTTTGGTTTACAGATTCATTGGGATATCTTCTGGACAGACTGCGATACAGACCGTCCGCAAACACCTGTCTCACCGGCGGGCGACTGTCATATAAAAACCGGTCCTCCTGCATGATCTTCCTCCCATTCCTTTCTGATTTTTAGAACCACCCGATATAAAATCGTCCCAACATTGGATTCACTCAAACCACTGATTCGTGCGATTTCCCGATTGGTCAGTTCCGCGCCATACTTCAGGGCAATTAACTCCTGTTCTCGCTGCGGAAATCGGGATAAGATTTCCAGAATATTTTGAAAATCCAGGTCTCGCTGGGCATCCTCTTCCAATGTTGTAGACAATCCCCATTCCGCCATATCTTCCAGGGGAACCTCATATCTTTCTTTACGGAAATGGTCCGCGGCCACATTCCGCGCGATTCCCATCATCCAGGCCTGAAACTGTCCAGCATCTTTACGGAAATTCGTCCTGCTTTTCCAGGATTTCTCAAAAGTAATTGCTGTCAGTTCTTCCGCCAGGGCCGTGTCTCCGACCTTATAACAAAAATAGTGGAAAATCTTTGGCAAAGAATGGTCATAGACATCCTGCCAGTCTATTTTCTCTGTTTTTCTGTGGCCCATAGGGATTGCTGATAAAATATTTTTCATATCTATTAATTAATTCGCTTAAAACCGTTGGGGTATCACAGCCCTTCAAAAAGCGCCATCCTGATCGATCGGATGGATATTCAAACTCAATCGGATATTCGTGATATGGATAAAAAGTTTTGCATCCGGTTTAAAACCGACTTGTAGTTTAATGAATAATACAACGGTCTGAGTGAATTTATTTCAGCCGGACAGGGTCTTAATGGACACAGACAAAGATCACTTGAATCAAGAAGTAGAGAACATCGGACGGCGAAAATTTCTCAAAACAATTTTGTTCGGCGGAGCGGGGATGCTCATCGCCAGCTATCCCTTCATGATCGAACGGAATCTAATTCTGATCAATCACTACAACATCCCTGTGCCGAACCTGCCGCACAGTTTTCAGGATTTCACCATGGTGCATTTAACGGACCTGCACTACGGATTTCTCGTCCCGGAGGCTGTCATCCGGTGGGTGGTAAAAAAAGCAAACACCCTTCCAAAAGATATCATCGTTTGCACGGGGGATTATGTTCACGAAAACGACACAACCGGACAAATTGATCAGGTGTGGCCCACGCTTGCCCGGCTTTCCGCGCCGCTGGGTGTTTATTCAGTGCTGGGCAATCACGACCACTGGGCAGATACCGAACGTTCGCTGTATTGGCTGCAAGAGAGCGGGCAGAATCTGCGCCACAAAGTCATTCCCCTTGAACGGAATGGGGAGCGCATCTGGCTGGGCGGAACCGGAGATTATTGGGAAGATGAGTTATTGATCGACGCTACCTTCCAGGGAGTTCCCAAAGGGGAATGCAAAATCCTGTTGGCGCACAACCCTGACACCGCGGACACCGTTTTTGATACCCGTGTTGATTTATTGATCTCCGGACACACCCACGGCGGGCAGGTCAGGATTCCTTTCATTGGCGCACCCGTCCTGCCGGTGAACAATAAAAACTATGACAGCGGTTATATCCGGACCGATAAAACAGCCCTGTTCATTTCCAGAGGGATTGGATGGGCCCATCTTCCGGTCCGCTTCAACTGTCCGCCGGAGATTGCCGTCCTTCATTTGGTCACTGAATAAGTCGTCGAGGATCAATAGACAATACTTTTCCACAGACCCTGTTTTTAAGAATGGAGTAAAATTTTAAGGATGAAGATAACCAGGCCTGTTCGAGATTTTCAACGTTTGCGTGAAGTCCAGGGCGTCTTGCTGCGGTATGGTTTTGATATCCTGCTTGACCAGAAAGACATCCGGGAGATCCGCCAGACTTTGCAGAACAAGTTTAATCTCTCACTCGGAGAATTGAATGGGAAGACCGTCCCCGAGCGGGCCCGTTTAATGCTCGAAGAACTCGGACCCACCTATGTTAAATTGGGCCAGATCATATCCAGCAGAACCGATATCCTGCCCGAAGCATGGTCTAAAGAACTTGCCAAACTTCAGGATGAAGTTCCTCCTTTTCCTTTGGAACAGGTTCACCAGATCTTTATGCAGGAATTTGGAAAACCGCCGGAGGAAATCTTCTTTAACTTCAACCCCCAACCCATTGCAGCAGCCTCAATTGGGCAGGTGCACCGCGCCACATTAATGGATTTGAGTCCGGTGGTGGTAAAAGTCCAGCGCCCCGGCATCAAAGAATTGGTAGCTTCCGATTTTGAAATTATGCGGGAGATCGCCCGTCAGATTGAAGCCAGAACCAATTGGGGAAAACAACTCAATGTTGTTTCCTTGCTCAATGAGTTTGATGAAGTCCTCAAAGAAGAAATGGATTACCTCAATGAAGGACATAACGCCGATCGTCTGGCCGCAAACATGGCGGACGAAAAGGATGTTCATGTGCCCGAAGTTTATTGGGATTTCACTTCAGCCAGAATACTGACTCTGGAAGAAATTCGGGGTGTCAAGATCAATAACCTCGAAAAACTGGACGAAGCCGGTATAGACCGTTCCAAACTGGCCCGGACCTTTATCCACAGCATCTTTAAACAGGTCATGATCGACGGCTTTTTCCATGCCGATCCCCATCCCGGTAATCTCCTGATCAACCTGGAAGATCAATCGTTGAACTACATCGATCTGGGAATGATGGGCAGGATCATTCCCGAATACCGGGCGCTGCTCAGCGAAGTCCTCCAGGCGATCATTCAAAATGACAGCCGGGAAACGGTGCGTCTGTTGTTGATCCTCGGGGAACCGTTTGGAGAGGTCAATGAACTTCAGCTCCAGCGAGCCATTGATCAGCTCATCGGTAAATACTTGAACGCATCCCTGGAACAGATTTCCCTGGCAAAAGTGCTGACGGAATTATTACGCTTATTGAATCAACAGAAAATTCGCTTGCCCGCAGATCTGGCTTCAGCCATTAAACCCCTCATTCAGGGAGAAGGGGTTGCATACGATCTGGACCCCAATATTAAGATTATTGAAATCGCCAGATCCGTTGCCCGGCAGGTTATGCTGAACCAGATGCAGCCCAAAGAAATCACCAAATCGGTCCTCAAAACCCTCCGTGAGACCAACCGCTTCGCAAAAATGCTGCCCGGCACCATTGAGTCGATCCTTAAACAGATCGATGAGGGTTCCCTGCGCTTCCGGCTGGAGTTTTCCGAACTATCCAGTCAGATCCTCCACCTGGAAACGATTGCCAACCGCATGACGGTGGGGCTGGCGCTGGCAGGCATGGTAATTGGGTCCGCCATTGCCATGAGCATCTCCCCTCAGGGAAGCTGGCAATTTATTCCCGTCCTGGGCATTATCGGGTTCATCGGCTCCATGGCTCTGGCATTTATTCTGGTATGGACCGTAATCTGGGATATTCTGACCACCGGACGAAGAAAAAAATAACAGCCCCTTTTGAAAACTTTTTCAGGGGCTGTCCGGTTTCATTGACGATGCGGGTTTATTCTTCCAGTAATTTCGTACCGGAAAGTCTCTCAAAAATCTCCAGTACTGCCGAGTTATCCAGTTCCCCCAGCCCCATCTCAACCATGGAATTATACAACTGGGTGTGCAGCGCTGCCACCGGCACCGGAGCGCCGTATTCACGCGCTGTTTCCACCACAATGTTCAGGTCTTTGGCCTGCATATAGGATTTGAAACCGGGATTGCGGTTTCCGGCAAACAGGCGGTCCGGTTTCACATCCAGAGTCCAGCATTGGGCAGCACCGCCCTTAATGGCAGCCACCACTTTCTCCGGGTCCGCTCCGGCCTTTTTCGCCAGGATAAGGAGTTCACCCATTGCCACCATCTGGGCCGCGACCATCACCTGATTTGCGGCTTTCGCAATCTGTCCGGCGCCCGAATCGCCTACCAGCGTGATCTTTTTTCCAATTGCATCCAGAATCGGGCGAACTTCTTCAAGCGCGCTTTCGGGGCCTCCGATCATAATTGCCAGGGTGCCGTTTTGCGCGCCAATATCTCCGCCGCTGACAGGAGCATCCAGGCAGCGCACGCCCTTTTTACCCAATGCTGCTGCAATCTTACGTGCTGTAGCGGGTTTAATGGTTGAGTTATCTACAAAAATCAACCCTTCATGCGCGCCCTCAAGAATACCGTTCGGACCCAGTACAACTTCTTCAACATCCGGTGAATCGGGCAGGTTTGTAAATACCACATCTACTTTTGAAGCCACTTCCGCGGGAGTAAAGGCTTCTTCCGCACCTTCAGCCACCAGTTCCTGCACTTTTCCACGGCTGCGATTGTGAACGACAATGGGGAAACCGGCTTTTAAGATGTTGCGCGCCATGGGTTTACCCATCAATCCAAGGCCAATATAACCAACCCTTTTCATAATCTCTCCTTTGTATTTATAAAAGTGAACCTTCTTTTAATTTATTGTACCAAGAACAATCCATTTTTTCATTTATGCGCTTCAATAAGCGTCTTCCCTGTTGCGGGCCGCTCCTTGACCAGGAGCACCAGTACTAGCGCAAAGACAATGATCAATAAGCCAATGACTTCCACAACGGTATATTTCACGTTCGAAAGAAAGAGCCGTGAAAACAACGCGGAAAACAGCGGTGTGCTGGCAATAAACACATTGACCGTTGTAGCCGGTACATTCCTGACACCATAGAAAAACAGCGTGAACAACCCTCCATAACCGAGGGCTCCTAAAAGCAGCAGCGAAAGTCCCGACCGCCAGGAGAAATCCACGGCCGACGCGGGGAGAATAAAAAACGAGAGCAGACCCAAAAACAGGAAGCGGGCAGCGACAATTTTCTCGGGAATAATGTTTTGAGACAACAAACTTTTTACAAACATCAGGGAAATGGCATAAGACACGGCCGACACCGCCGCGGCGGCCACACCGGCCCAGCCAAAGGTAAGTTCCGAGAGACTGTTGGCATAAAAGACAAAAAAGCCAATCAGCGCGACCGAAGTGGATACCACAATCTTTCTGGAAACCACTTCCCGTAAAATGACGAAAGCCAGAAGAGAAAGGCTCACCGGATAAACGATCACCTGCACCAGTTTGTAAGGTAACGGGCCAATCTGGTCAATTGCGACGTTGCAAAAATGCACTGCCAACGCGGTGGAAATACTGAGAGCGCCCATCTGGACCAGCACTTGGGTGGACCATTTTTCCTTTTCAGCCGCTTTCTTATACCGTTGTTTTCCCACCAGGAAAAACAGGGTTACACTTAAAACAGCAATCAGCGCCGTCACGGAGGAAACAACTGCGGGAGAGTAAGTTTCTAAAATTAATTTTGTAGTTACTTCACGAATCGCACCGCCGCTGTAAAACACAAACAATATCCAATAACTCCAACGATTTTTCATTCAAACTACCTTTAACAAAGATATTTCCAGCAACACTTCAGAAGTCCGCGGACTCCGCAACACTATTCTAACCGCATAGACAACATGTTACAATCAATCAAAAGGACAGAAAAGGATATGGAACGAAGAGTCCCCAGCACCGCATCGGAAGAAATTCAACTTTATCTGCAAACCGTTTATTCCCTGCTGCGTTCAACCACGGAAGTTAAAATCCGTACGTTGGAAGAGATTCATGCAGCCATGAATTCATCACTGCATCCGGACGCTCGTAAAACCTCTCCCGATATCTCGGCACTGGTTTACACCCTGTTACGGCTTCCCGATTGTATGCCCCACGTAAAACACGTTGTTCTGGGGCAAAGCGCCTCCGTTTACCAGAATTATGGCTACGGAAACGTCGAAAAATGGGAAGAAGTCAGCGCCAGGGCCAGAAGAAGAAGGACTTATTTTGACCGCAAAGATACCCTGGCCTGCTTCATTGCCAGCCGGTCGGATATTGAAGACGTCGTCCCAATGCTGACCGCATATCAAATCGAATGGAACAAGCTCCACATCCTGCTGCAGACGGTTTACGATTCGATCCCGTGGGATGAGCTTACCGAAGGCACCGCGGCCTTCGATCAGCTGGCTGAAGATCTGGAGATGCAGCCGGAAGACCTGGCCCGGCTGAAATTGATTTGGGGAAACGAGTTCATTTCCTCTCTGAAGCAAATCGCAAAACATAAATGCAAATTGCAAATCCGCCTGCTGGGCGGGTCCCTGACGGAATACTGGCGGGTCACCCGTAACTGGCTGGATAATGTCACCCAATACTGTCCGGAACTGCACACGCGCCCCATTTATTTCATTTCAAGCAACCCCCACAGTCTGGTGAACCTGATTACCGGCTTCGCCCTTCAGCATCAAGAAGAGTTGGTTCACTACATCCGGCAGGCCGAAAACGCGGAGCTTCTGGAGGAATGGCAAAATATCCAGACCGAATCCGTCCCCTCCAGCCAGAATAATTTCCTGTATTATGTCTTTAAGAAATATGTTCAGAGCAAAGCCGGAAAGCATTTGCTGAAAGAACAAAGCAAGTTTGAACGGCAGCACGGTATCACCCGGGTTCCCAGCAGCAAGACGGCGTTTGATGTGGAAGCCCAGATCATTGATCTCTCCAAGATTGACCTGAGTACCGTGGATCCAAGGCTATGCGAAGGAAGCTGGGACTTCCTCAAGAAAACGGATGCCCTGCTCCTCAACATCGACTACCCACTGGGACTGTCCGCCTACAACATTCTCGCCAAAGCCGCGGAGCACCTCGGCCCCATTCAGGGCATCTACATCATGGGGAAAGCCGCTTCATTGAACGGCGTGCATGGAGATGTCATCATCCCCACCGTGGTATACGACGAGCATTCTCAAAACACCTATATGTTCCGCAATGCGCTCAAAGCTAATGATGTCGCCCCCTACCTGGTATATGGAACCGTATTGGACAATCAAAAGGCCGTGACCGTTCTGGGAACGTTTCTGCAAAACGCCCGCGTGATGGACGTGATCTACAAAGAGAGCTACACGGATATCGAAATGGAAGCCGGCCCTTATCTCTCGGCGATCTACGAAATGTACCGCCCCAAACGCCATCCCACCGATGAAATTGTCAGCCTGCACCGCCTGCCTTTTGATCTGGGCGTACTCCATTACGCTTCCGACACCCCGATGAGCAAGGGCAAGAACCTTGGAGCGGGCTCCCTTTCCTACTTCGGCATGGATTCTACCTATGCCAGCTCCCTGGCCGTCCTTAAACGCATCTTCCATGTAGAGCGCGAGCGGACCGCCTCCCTTTCTAAAGAGTAAAACCCATTAAAATCCAAACCGGCACGGAGACCGTGCCGGTTTATGCTTTAAAACCCGCCCCTCCCACAGGTAGGATGGGTGAAGTACACGTAGGGTGGGTGCAGCGCAGCGAAACCCACCAAAAAAGCCTTGTAAGGTGGGCCAAGCCGGAAAGATCCGTTTGCCGACTGCATCCGGATCATAAAAAAACCGGCACATAAAAACGTGCCGGTCTTCGGTGTTGATCTGCAAGCCTTAATTTTTCAGCAATTCAAGCTGCTCTTCAAGCTTTGCTGCCGTCTCTTCATAAGTCGCCAATTTCTGGCGTTCTTTTTCCACCACGGCGGGCGGAGCCTTTTGCGCAAAGGGGCTGGAAAGCAAATCCTTCAAGCGCTTGATCTGGCTCTTTGCTTCGGCCAGTTCTTTCTCCAGCCGTTCCCGTTCGGCATCTTTATCCACTAGGTCTTCCAGAGGAAGATAAATCTCGATGCCGGAAACCACCAGAGAAACCTGGTCCTGCGGCTTCTCTTCCAGCGTCTCACGGATTTCAACCTGAGCTTCATCCAGATACGTCAGCGCCGCGATAGAACGCTTCTGCGCCTGGATCATGCCAATTTTATCGCCCGCGACGATCAATGCAGGGATCTTCTTCCCGGGCGTCACCTTCTTTTCGGCGCGCACGTTCCGGACGGCCCGCACCAAATCCATGAACAGCGAGAAATCTGCCACTTTTTCGGCTTCCCAGCCTTCTTCCGGGCGGGGCTCCGGCCAGCGGGCAACGATCAGAGCATCTTCCCAGCCGCCCTCGGGTGTCAGGCGGTCGGAATAGTCCTGAGCAGCCTGTTTGAGATGGCCCCAGAGCTCCTCGGTGACAAACGGGGTAAAGGGATGCAGCAGCCGCAAACAGGTATCCAGCACCTTCACCAGGGTGTATGCCGTATAGAATGCCCGGTCTCCACTTTCTGCAAGCTGAAGTTTTGAAATCTCAAGGTACCAGTCCGCAAATTCGCTCCAGAAGAAATCGTAAATCTGGCGGCCGGCTTCTCCATATTGATACGATTGGAAGAGCCGTTCCACATCGCGCACAAGGGTCTGCAGGCGGGCCCAAATCCAGGAATCCGCCGGTGTCCACTCCGGTTTGGCTTCGGGTTCCGATGGAGCCTTATCCAGTGTGCCGATCACATAACGGCCGGCGTTCCAGATCTTGTTGGCGAAATTCCGGTTTCCTTCCACCTTCTTGGTGCTTAAATTCATATCCTTGCCCGGTGTTGAGCCGACCAGCAGGGTGAACCGCAGTGCGTCGGTCCCCATTTCATCCATGACTTCCAGAGGATCGATCACGTTCCCCTTGGTCTTGCTCATCTTTTGACCGTGTTCATCTCGGATCAAGCCGTGCAGATAGATCGTGTTGAACGGTTCTTTCCCGGTGAATTCAAGACCAAACATGATCATCCTCGCTACCCAGAAGAACAGAATGTCGTAACCGGTTTCCATCATCGAGGTTGGGTAGAAGTAATTCAAATCCGGGGTCTTTTCCGGCCAACCCAGGGTAGAGAACGGCCAGAGTCCGGAGGAGAACCAGGTATCCAGCACATCCGACTCCTGGCGCAGCTTATCACAGTTGCAGGTCGGGCAGCTTGTGGGGTCTTCACGGGCAACGATCATCGCGCCGCAGTCATCGCAGTACCACACCGGGATCTGGTGTCCCCACCACAATTGGCGGCTGATGCACCAATCCTGAATGTTTTCCAGCCAGTTGTAATAGACCCGAGTGAAATGATCCGGGACGATCTGGATGCGGCCCTCGCGGACCGATTCCAGGGCGGCATCCGCCAGCGGTTTAATACTGATAAACCACTGGGTGGAGATCATCGGTTCAATGATCTCTCCGCCGCGCTGCGAGCGGGGCACCTTCAACTTATAGGGATCTTTCTTGATCACCAGCCCGGCTTCTTCCATATCGTGCCAGAGTTTCTTACGGCAGTCAAAGCGGTCCATGCCCTGATACGGCCCGCCGTTCTCGTTGATTTTCGCGCTTTCGTCCAGCACGTTGATCATCTCCAGACCGTGGTTCTGCCCGATGAGGTAGTCATTGGGGTCATGCGCGGGTGTGATCTTCAATGCCGCGGTACCGAATTCCCGGTCCACATATTCATCCGCGATCACCGGGATTTCCCGGCCCAGGATCGGCACCACCACTTTACGGCCGACATATTTCCGGTAGCGTTCATCCTCCGGATGCACGGCCACTGCCGTATCTCCCAGGATGGTCTCTGGACGGGTCGTAGCCACCGGGATGTAATCTTCCGCATCATCCGCCAGCATGTACTTGAAATAATACAGAAAGCCCGATTCCTCGGAATATTCCACTTCCAGATCCGAGACCGCCGTGCGCAGTCCCGGAGACCAGTTGATCAACCGGGGCCCCTTGTAGATCAATCCCTTTTCGTATAAACGGACAAACGCTTCCCGGACGGCCCGTGACAGGCCTTCATCGAGGGTAAACCGTTCCCGGTCCCAGTCACAGGAAGCTCCCAGACGGCGGATCTGCTGGGTGATCAGCCCGCCGTATTTTTCCTTCCATTCCCATGTCCGGTTCACAAATTCTTCCCGGCCGATCTCTTCGCGCGAGGTCCCCTGTTCCACAAGAGATCGTTCCACCAGCAGCTGCGTCGCGATTCCGGCATGGTCCGTTCCGGGCACCCACAAAGCCGGGATCCCTTTCATCCGGTGATAACGGATCATCAGGTCTTCCATCGAAACAAACATGGCATGACCCAGATGAAGTTTCCCGGTTACGTTCGGCGGCGGAATTGAAATCACAAACGGCTTTTTTGTCGGATCAAAATCCGGTGATTCGGGATCATTCTCCGGTTTAAAGTAACCGGTTTTCTCCCACCATTCATACAGCCGTTGTTCTGTATCTGCAAAATCATACGTCTTTGGCAAATTCACCTGAGACATCTATACCTCCAGACCTCAACTTTAAAATAAAAATCTCTTCCATCCCAGAGGACGAAAGAGGAAATCTCCCGCGGTACCACCTCAATTCGCTGGCATTCTATGCCGGCGCGCTCATTCCCTGACCAATCATCAAGGTTTCGCTGTAACGGGCTCACCCGTGTTGTTCTACACTCCGCAGGAACGCCGGATTTCTTCAACATTTCCACCAAACGACTTCGGCCCGGTTTGCACTGTGGAGGCTCTCAACCCGTGGCGCTCCTTCTCTGTCAGTTCTCCTGCGGCCTACTACTTTTGGCAATTCAAATATAAAATTTAGATGTGCTGATTATACAAACAATCTGGAAAGGTGTCAATTCCGGAAAATGGTTGTAAAATTCATCAACATCCTGAACATAAACGATCTTGCTGCGAGGAAAGAGGACAGTTATGACAAAATCACAGGGGCTGGTGTGGGCTCAAAAACTGCAAGCGATTGCCCAAAGCGGGCTGGCATATACTCAGAATCCGTTCGAACGGGAGCGGTATGAGGCCGTCCGTAAAATCGCCGCCGAAATGATGGCCGACCAGACCGGCGTTGAGGCTTCCGTTTTGGAAAGTGTGTTTAGCGCAGAGGCCGGTTACGCAACACCCAAACTGGATGTCCGCGGAGTGGTCTTCCGGGATGGTAAAATTCTCCTTGTCCGCGAACTTGCGGATGGTGGCTGGACCTTGCCCGGCGGGTGGGTTGATGTAAGCGACACGCCCAGCGGTGCGGTGGAACGGGAGGTATGGGAAGAGACAGGGTACGAAGTAAAAGCCACGAAACTGCTGGCACTTTATGACCGGGACCTGCATGGGCACACGCCCTATGTCTTTCACCTGTTCAAGATGTATTTTCTATGCGACCTCACCGGCGGAAAACCTACCGACAGCGTTGAAACCTCAGGCGCAGCATTTTTTGCCGAAGACGACATTCCACCCTTATCTCTTGGACGCACCACACCCGAAGTCCTGACCAGGTTATTCAATCACTACCGCCATCCCGAATGGCAAGCAGATTTTGACTGAGAATAAATCGGATCCAATATCCAGGTGGAACAAAATTCTATCAATCCAATAATCACGGTTTACAAGAAAGCCTGACAACATGATCTCTAAAGCCAAACTATGGATACCCCTCTGTGTGCTGATCATTCTGAGCCTCGCCGCGTGCCAGCCCGCTTCGCCCCCTTCAACGGACAACCTGGCAACGGCAGCGCCCCCTGCTCAGATCACCCGCACCCCGGTTTCCTTTCCCACCCAACAGCCTTCCCCTACCCCGCCCGCACATCTCTTAGTTGATCCCGAAGAATTGGATGGGTTAGAGATCATCTTTGCGGTTCCCTGGTCCGGGCAGGTCGAGCAGACCGCCGCCGGATTGGTATCCGAGTTCAATCGCACCAATCTCTGGGGAATTAAAGTCAGCCTTACTGCCCTGGGAAGCGACGCCCTGCTGAATGATTATGTTGAAGCCAATTTAAAGACCGAACAATCCCCCAATGTGGTTGTGGCACCGGTTGATCAATTGCTGCTCTGGCAGAAAAACGAGAACGGCGTCATCAATCTCCAGGACTACATCGCGGATTCACAGTGGGGGATGGGCATTGAAGAAATCGAAGAGTATTACCCTCCCATCTGGGAACAGGACTCCTGGGAAGACCGCCAGTTGGGCCTTCCTGCGCTGCGCACCTTCCCCGTCCTTGTTTACAATAAAACCTGGGCGGAGGAACTTGGTTTCAGCCAGCCTCCTGCCACCACCGCGGAATTTGAAGAACAGGTCTGTGCCGCTGCAATCGAGACCAGGCTGGGACAAAATGACGGCACGGGCGGCTGGATCGTGAACACGGCCCCGTTAACCACGCTCAACTGGTTGAACGCTTTCGGCGGAATCAATCTTGCCGACCTGGACGCAGAAGAATACCGTTTCAACACATCCGAATCCAGAGCGGCGCTGGTCTATTTGAGGACTCTTTTCGATGAAGGTTGTGCCTGGAACAGCCGGATTTCTGAACCTTACGAATATTTCAGCAGCCGGAAAGCCCTGATCTATTCGGGCACCCTCGATGACATCCCAACCCAGGCATTCACTCAAAGCAAAAATGAAAACGCGGATGAATGGTCCGTGATCCCCTATCCCTCGGATACCGCACAGCAGTCCTTCTTCATTCACGGGACCTCCTATGCCATCCTGGTGGATGGTCCGGAAAAGCAATTGGCTTCCTGGTTGTTCATCCGCTGGATATCGGACCCGGAGCGCCAGTCCAAACTTGCTTTTGCCTCAGGCACCCTCCCGGTAACCCAAAGCGCTGCTGAATCCATGGAAAAAGACGCCAGGATCAACCCCCAGTGGAAAGAAGTCTTCCCCGAAATTGCTTCCGCTCAATCCGCTCCGCGTTCCCCGTCCTGGCCAATCGCACGCAACATCCTCTCCGATGCCGCCTGGCAGACTTTCCAGCCCAACGCCGAAATCGGGAATATTTCCACCTACCTTCAGCAGGTGGACAGCACAATCCGTGAAATTTTAGCCCGAATGAATTAACTGAAAACGGATGAAATATGAAATTACAGCAAATCACACCGCATATTTATTGGGTGGCTCCCGCGGAAGAAACCGACCGGCCTTTGCTTGGCGCCGTGGTAGGGGAACAATCCATCCTGATGGTGGATGCCGGTAATTCTCCGGACCACGCCCAGCAGTTCTTGAAGCTCTTAAAACAATACAACTTCAGCCTGCCGGAATACGTCGCCCTGACGCACTGGCATTGGGATCATGTCTTTGGGGCCCAGGCCCTCAACGCGACCCTCATTGCTCACTATGAAACCACCCGCAAGCTTCAAGAGATGAGCCAATTGAGCTGGAGAGACAAAGCATTGGACCAGCGGGTCGAAGACGGCACCGAAATCGAGTTTTGTCGGGATCACATGAAAATCGAGCTCAGCGACCGGCAGCGCGCTCAAATCAAGATCAGAATTCCCGAATTGTCCTTCGAGGAACAATTAACCCTCGACCTCGGCAGCCTCACCGCGCAGATCATCCACGTGGGCGGAGATCACAGCGCCGATTCGAGCATCGTCTTCATTCCGGAAGAATCGGTGGTTTTTCTGGGGGATAGCATCTACGATTCCATTTACGAAACGCCCCGGCATTACACCGCGCAGAAAATCTTCCCCCTGCTGGAGAAGCTGCTGTCGCTCAAGGCCGCCTATTATCTGGACGGTCACAGCGGCCAACCCATGCTGTTCGCCGAACTGGAAGCCTTTACGGAGTACCTCAAAACCATCAGTCAGTGTGTTTCCGGGAACCCCGCGGACCTGGCGGCCATAAAAAACGCCCTTTCAAAAGCTCTTGCCCGGGAGCTGAACGAAGAGGATCTGGAATACATCGAGAACTTCCTCAACGGTCTGTAAAAAGCTTATTTTTCCCCGCACTTCCCCCCAAAAAACAAAAAAGCGATCCGCTATACCGGTTCGCTTTCAATTTGTGATGGACCTTAGAGGCGACGATGGGAATCGAACCCATGATAAGAGTTTTGCAGACTCCTGCCTTACCACTTGGCGACGTCGCCATGTTGTCTCTATTGTACTGTTAACGAGAAGAGCGGGCAACGAGACTCGAACTCGTGACCTTCTCCTTGGCAAGGAGGTGTTCTACCAACTGAACTATGCCCGCATAAATGAAATATTCTCTTTTTCGTGACGACCTAGAGTATAGCATTTATCATAAAAACCGTCAACCCTCTTGCAGATTTTTTAAATTTATAAAGTAAGTGTTGACGATCTATACCGGGCATGATAAAATATCCTTCGCAAGTCAGGGCGCGTAGCTCAATGGTAGAGCAGTGGCCTTTTAAGCCATTGGTTAAGGGTTCGAGCCCCTTCGCGCTCACAATAGTACAGGTTGGGTTTACCCTTCCAACAATCCCTATATATAGCAGTTCACTTGCGGACTATCGAGACTCGTTTTTCGATAGTCCATTGGTTTAATATCTTCATTACTAAATATTCTATCTCATATTTAATAATAGTTACTCATTTAATTCTATTAACCATCATTGCCAATTTGATTCAATTAACTGCATTGTCTGTGAAAAATCGAATGTACCATTTGCTACTCGTATAATATCACCCACCTCAGGTCGAATCTGAAGTTTACTAATAGGATATCCAAATCCACATGTTGAAGCGTATTGTCCATTAGCCCAAGGAATATCATTTCCTGCATAACAAGAATATGAATCTTCAGGCATATCAAAACCAGCTAGGTAAGTTTCACCTTCTTCTGTTACCAAGAAAATTGCAAACAATTGATTTCCCCAGAACATTGGCTCATCACCAAATTCAACTTTGCCATTTGGATTAACTAATTCAAAATCAACAAAAATATTTCCTTCTTTTACAAAAACATGAGCCTGTTTTATACATACGTCATCAAATCTACACACTTGCTTTGGTGGCTCCGCCTCAAAAGTTGGAATTATTTCTTCAGACTTAATAGCACCTTCATTTGGTGTACAAGAGGATAGAAAAACAAGAAAAAGGAAACACATATAAAAAATTACTGCTTTGTATTTCATGTTAAAAACCTCCTTAAAACAATTTATTGACAGATGTTAAATCCTCTTCTGACTGCTCTTTGTTGCACTTACGAGTTGAATCTAAGTTACTTTACAATCAATATTATTTAGGAAAAGATTCTAAAGCTTCTTTATATTTTTCTGCCCTATCTTCTGACAAATCACCATTTATTTGAATAAGAATATTATCCTTTGTAAAAACCCAAGAGAAAAATAAACCACTTTGTTTTCCAAGTTCCTCAAAATAGTTTTTCATAATTTGCAAATCTTCTTCAGACGAAAAACTAAAAATCCTTCCACCACAATCAGAGCACAATGATGGAAGATAGAATCTTGTACCTTCCGCCTCTGACATTGGGGACATCCCATGGTCTTCCTTTGTTTTTTCTATTGGTCGGGTATTCTCCAGCTCCAAACCTGCTTTTATCAAATAGTTTGCTACTTCTGCCGATGTCCATATTTGATAAATTTCGGTTGGTTTTGGTTCTGGTGTAGATGTTTCAGTTGGGATTAGGCTAACTTCATAAGTGCTTGTAACATTTACAATAGCAACAGCGGTGTTCATCATTGCAGTTTTTTCATATATTTCAAAAGCCAAAGTTTCAACATTGATTTCTGGTTCAACAGATTCTTGTTTCTCGATTTGTCCACCACAAGCAGCTAACAGAAAAAGAGCCAAGGTAATAAATACAACATTCCTGCTTCTCATTTCCACCTCCCTGAAATGATAAAACTAAAATTTTATTTACCCAAGAGTTTGATACAATAAATTATTTCCCCAAACTTTTGAAACATTAATAATATATATCTATTTCAGAGAAATATCAACCGGGCTTCCTCTTCGATGAGCAGCTTGAATATCCTGCTCTGTCTGGGCTAAATACCTTCTCAATACCTGAACCGCATGCCCCATCAAGCGCTGTAAAGCGTATATTTCCCCTGGATTATTCCGCAAGAAATTTAAAGCAAAAGCCCGCCCGAAATCATGCAGTCTTGGGGTTCAATTTCTGCGGTTCGCGCCTGCCTTCGGATAATCTATCTCAATCCCCAATAGGTTAAACACTCTTCATCATCCGTTACCAAAAGCGCCGGGTTCCCGTCATTACGCTGTTTCAGATAAGCCTTGACCGACTGAGAGTGTGCGATAATTCATGCTGCCAAGCCGCCACAACGCCTTGGGCAGGGCCTTTTTTACTATGTATAAGAAGAATTTCTAAATTGCGTGGGATTAGATGTGAGGGATAGATAGGTGAATTGAGTTTTCAGGAAAATTTTCGGCAATTTATTGATTCGAGAAGGAATTTATTCTATACTGAATTTAGTTATTTTCATCACAAAATCAAACACAAGCCGCCATTCGTTTAATTGGATTTCGATAATTTCAGCGTTCGAAAGGGTAACAGGTTAAACCATGTTTTGCCCAAATTGTCATCAACTATTAGATGACAACGCAAATTTTTGTCCGAACTGCGGTGCAAATCTTACGAATATTAATATTCACAGTGATGAAGCAGGAATAAATAACACGAGTGGAAGATACAACTGCCCGCATTGTGGTCGAAATGATAAAACCATAAAAGTATCCGTCTATGTTGAAAGTGAAAGAGTATCAGGCTACACAAGAGAATGGACGAGTGACAGTGATGGTGGTTCATACTTGGCTACAGTACCATATACACGAATATCGGATTTGGCTCGTAAATTGTCATTACCTAAAAAACCTGAGTACCATCCTCCTTCTTGTTTTTGGTGGATTGCGCCATTCATAATTACTCCTTGGTTATCAGCATTGATTGGCCCGACAACAAAAAAAGTAAAAGTGATTACACTTATTCTTGCAATAGTTTCTTTATGCCTTTTCTTCTTTAAATTGCTCATATCAGGACCTTCAGACTGGTCACGAAATGAAAATTCTTTTTCCTCAATAATAGAGTGTTTCCTTGGGCTTTTTGCGATAGCTGTGGTGCTACTTTTCTATGTGGACTTGATTGTTGAAAACAGAAAACGAGAAACGTACGTAAATACCGTTGCAATCCCTTGGTGGAACAGAGCAAATTTTTTTTGGAATCGTCTGTATTTTTGTGAATATGATGGATATGTCTTCCTTCCAGAAGAGAATATAGCAGTCCCAGCAGATAGGATGAACGAAATTCTATACAGGTAGATTACAGTCACCATTTGATTAGGCCAAAACTATGATCAATTATCAACTGGGCTTCCTCTCAGGGTAATTGCATTCTTCCACATTTTTCCTACTTTCGTTCCAATAATGGTAGTACTAAAACCGATCAGCCCCATTTTGTGATGAAAGGCTGGATATTTTGTCAGTTATTTCCCACAAGAAATTAGAATGCAATTGTCCTAGAATTACTTGCCGCTTAACTTGCAAAAATCACTTTATGGGTTTATTGTGAAAGATAATACTTGCATTGTCAGCAGAAGGGGTTATTATGGCTCCATTAGAAATAATTGATTTGAACAAACTTCCAAGAGAGGAAGCGGTTGAAAAGACAATGAAGATATTGGGTTTCAGTAAATCTGATGCTGAATTCTATATTGCTATGGGCCGTGGGGAAGTAGATGGTGATCTGGTTAAAATCGATAGTTTGGAAGATATTCACCAAGATTCAAAAACAAACCCCCTGTAACGTTTTTCAGCAATAAGGTATCCAAACATACTTAACGCAGTGCCCTTTTAAGCCATTGGTTAAGGGTTCGAACCCCTTATTCTGTAGTAAAGAAAATATCCACAGTCACATCTTGCTTGACGCCGCAGGCATTGCGGATCACAGATTTGACCTGCAAAAGGAATTCCGATCCGCCCTGCCACTGCGAATCACTGGTATCAATGGTCAGGGAAGCTGTTTTTGTAGTGGAATCGTAAAGGATATTTAAGATCGGCACATTTCCACCCAGAGTCGAATTAGCAATATTGCTGCCAAAATTATTTATATCCAGCACACTGCCGCTGCCAAACGTAATCATTGGCGTATTGAAGGTCACGAACAGAGTTGTGGTGCTGAGCGGAACACCCGTCTCACCATCAGCAGGGCTGCTGCTGAGCACAAATCCGCTCACCGGATCCGGATCGGAACAGACGCTCAAATCCACCCAATCAAGAAAGATATTGCCCGATGAATTAACGCCGCCGCTTACAGTAACGGGAATCTGGTTATCATTCGGAGAAACAGAATCGGCTGTGGAAACATAATCAGGTGGGTCTTGCTCAAACAAAATATAACTGCCGGCCGGCACATCCGCGAAACTAAACATTCCCCCCGAGTCCGTCTGTAGGCTGTAACAGTCCACGCCCACAGTGCAGCTCCCATCGTAAAGCTCAATTGTGACATCCGGTATACCGGTATCGGCATCACTAAAATCCCCATCGCCGTCCACGTCATTTCGCACCTGCCCGGAAATGCTGGAAGTGAGCCCCGGAGCAATCACCGTGGTGGTTAGAGTGTCACTGTCTGTACAGGTTGTGCCATTAAACGCTCCGCTTGCTGTTGCGGCATTGACAACCTGGCCTGCCTGGGTTTCGGCCAGTGTCACAATGTGAGAGGTGTTTGCCAGGCAAGTTATACTCGCCGATGGAGCCAGTACCGTAGAAGGACAGGTTATCGGGATTGCAAAAGTATCATCTGTCACACCGATATTCGTCAGGGTCACGCCGCCTGCATTGGTGACATCAAATTGATACCATAAACCATCGTCCTGCGTGATTCCGCCGCTGGAATCATTGTCATCATAAGATCGCAAACTTTTGCTAACTTGAATGGCCGGATTCTGTTCAATCGGGAGAGTCAGTTTATCCGTATCTTGATAGTAAACACCGTCATAATCGCCGGAGGCAAGAGCCTTGTTCGTCACTTCCCCGGCGTTTACCTCTTGTGCAGTAACGCTGTGGAAAGTATCCGCAGTACAAACCATTGAATTTCCGGCCGCCAACTTTGAATTTGGACAGCTTACAGCAAGGCTGAACGAAATATCTTCGACAGATACCTGGCTAAGCGATGTATCACCGGTATTGCTGACTTTAAACTCGTACCACAAACGGTCTCCGAAGGTGATTGAGTTCGAGGAATCATTGTCTTCATAAGATGCTAACTTCTTCACAACTTGAATGCCTGGCTGAGGCTGTTGAGGGATAGGCGTAGACGTGGGGATGAAAACGGGCGGCAAAGCAGTTGGCAGCACTGTCGGGATAGTAGTTGCTAAGGCCGTTGGACTGGGAAAAGGCGAAGGTTCTAAAGATGCGGTAGGAAATGCAGTGGATGTAAACGCGGGGCTTTCTGTTGAAGCAAGGCTGGTAGCAATCGCCTGATTTTTAAGAGATAAAGTAACTTCCGGAACGGGTGTTTGCAAGTTCGCGAGCAAGCTAGACATACGCTGCGCAATTTCAGCCGTTGCATACGGATTATGATCCAGTATAACGTCCCGGATAATATTTTTGCTGATGCGAGGGATTAAACGATTATCCTCAATACCGTAAACGGCTTGAGTAGATGCATGAATCGGGGCAGAGATTGACCCTTCCTCATTTACAGGTGAGATTCCCCAAATAAAAATGAAACAAAAAAGCAAAAAGAATATGACCATTAAAACCAAAATGGACGGAGGGATTTGCCGCTTTTCTTGAGGTTGGTGTTGTAACTGATCAGACATTTACTTCGTCTTTTTGCTGTTCTTCATTTTGCTGCTTAGAAATTTCATAAAGAAATCAACTAAGGCAGGGTCGAAGCGAGAACCTCTTTCGGACACAATCGTTCTTTGTGTAAGTGGTTCTGACATTCCTTTGCGATAAGGCCGGGTCGAAGTCATCGCGTCCCAGGCATCAACAATACTGAATAAACGTGCCGCCAGGGGAATTTCTTCTCCAGCAAGTCCTCGAGGATAGCCGGAGCCGTCCCATTTCTCATGATGACAATAAGGAATATCTAACGCCGGAGCCAGATACTCAATGTTCTTAAGCATGTTGTAAGCGTAAACGGGATGTTGCCGCATAATTTTCCACTCTTCTTCGGTTAATTTCCCGGGCTTAAGCAAAATCTCATCCGGCACTCCCATTTTTCCAATATCATGCAGAATTGCACCACGCCGGATATGGACGATCTCGCTTTCCGGAATGCCATAACTGCGTGCAAATTCAACGGTCAGGTCTGTTACTCTATGGGTATGGCCCTCGGTTTCACTATCCTTCAATTCAAGAGCCTGGGACCATCCCCTAAGTGTGCTGTCGTATGCCTCCACCAAATCCTGCTGTGATTTCTCCAGGTTGGATACCATGGTGTTGAAATTTTGAGTAAGTAACGCAACTTCATCATGGGTTGTTGGATCAACGCGAACGGTTAAATCTCCTCGGGCAACTTCTTTGGACGCGTTCACCAATGCGAGAATAGGCGTAGTAATGACCTGGGCCAGATTTGTGCCGACCAGAATAATAAACAAAATAAAGAGGGATAGCAAAGCAATGATCACCATCCGGGTTGCCAATGAAGTGGTAATTAAAACATTTTTAGCCAATGAAACACCAATAACGCCGATATCGGTTTTATCGCGTATTTCCCATGGCCCCAGAAGTTCACTGTAACTCAGACCTTCAAAATTTTGTTCTCGTTGGGGGGGATCACGACGGTAGCTTTGCTGATCCTGAATGGATAGGGTTTGCTGTGCCAAAGTTACCGAGATTCTCTGCGGTTCTAAAAACGTGCTGGATAAAATCTCACCCGACTCGGCGTATAACGTGATCTGTCCAAGAGTTTTAGCGCGTATTTCTTGCACGAGAGTATCCAGGCTTTTCCCAACCAGAATAACACCTATCTGATGAGTATTTTCTTTATCAAACACCGGGCCGGCTACATAGAAATAGTTTCCCCAGTCGGTCTCAACATAGCCCGAAAATTTATTGCCCTCTTCATCGACCTCACCGTTGAGAACCTTGTTAACAAATGGCCAGTTTTGATATACAGCCAGGCCGCCCCGCAAATATTCATACTCCTCAAGATTTCCCCCTGATTTATGCCTCATGGACAATATAAGATTCCCATCCATATCAAGCATATCAACGATTTCTTCTTGAGCATTCACCACAATTCCAAAAGTGGTGTCTCTCAGTTTATCCGCATCATTCTCCAATATCGTTTGATCGATTCCTTCCACGTTGGCAAGAGTGCGCAACGTTTCCAGCAGGCGATCTTCCTCACGGACCATCTGCACAGCGGCTATTGTACTGGTTTCAAGAAGTTGGTTGTTAAAACGTTCCTCAACATTTTCAAGGATCACTTTAACTGTTACAACGCCAAGGCTGATTGCAGTGACAATAGATAAAAACAAATAAGGCACTGTGATCTTTAAACGAATAGAAGCTTTTGGCTGCATTATAATCCCCACTATCTTGTGGATGAATCAAGCTAATTCATGGTTTTGTCTCTTAATTCTATACCTGAACAAAATAAATTGTTACGCTCTGCAACAAGAGATATCTTTTAACATCGTTCTGTTATTACGATATTTCAAATTTATCATTCATCAGGTGCTTGACTAAAATCATTTTCCCCACTTTTTCGCTCAAGTTGAACCAATTTTTCCCGGCAATCTATGATGCTTTCACATATTCTACCAGAAGGGCTTTAATTTGACTATTACTTCTCAATTTTATTTACAGCAGGAGCACTCTGTCATGATTAGACAAAATGCAAAAAAGTCTCTTCCTGTATAGAGGCATTAGAAAAAAGCTTGACAAAGGAAATAGACCGGCATAAAATGTAAGTTATCACTTACATACATAACGATAGAGATGATTCATGAATTCCAACTCAAACAAAACGCGTCAGCGCATCCTGGAAGCAGCCGGAGAAACTTTTCAAACGCTTGGATACGCCAGAACAACCACCCAATTGATTGCAGTAAAAGCAGGTGTCGCTGAAGTGACCCTTTTCCGTCATTTTGGAGATAAACAAAGTCTCTTTCGGGCTGTTGCCCAGCAGATTGGCGGCGGACCGGGACTGGACAGGATTGAAGCACAACTCACTTATGATCTGGAAACCGATCTGCGGCTCATTAGCCGGCATGTCCTTGGCTTCTTTTTGGCACAGCAGGATGCCATCCGCATGTTGATGTTTGAAACCATCCATTTCCCGGAGATGAAGGAAGCGTTAGCCCAAAACCCACGTGGAATGATCCGGTTACTAAATCACTATTTTCAAAAACAAATGGAAAAGGGTCAATTGCAGAAGATCGAACCCAAAATCGCGGCTCAAACGTTCATGAGCATGCTGTTTGGTTATGCCATAGGATTGGAACCCATCAAAGAATTGCTTGCCGAAGATATTCCGATGGAGGAAACCATCGAAAGCTTTGTACGCATTTTTCTGACGGGAATTAAGGCAGCGGAATAGACCGCCGGTCAAAGGGAACAAAATGGATATTGCAGAGTATTACCGTTGGTTAAAAAGGGATTGGGCGAAAACAGGGTTGATTCTTTCCATCTTCCTCTTTGTTTTCCTGATCGTCTTTGTAAAAAACACAGACTTTGTGCTTTTCCTGATTTTAGTGCAAACGCCTTTGTACATGCTCCATGAAACGGAAGAATATATTTTCCCCGGCGGGTTTGGAAGATTTTTCAATGTGGATATTTTAAAACTGAAGACGGAAGATGAACCCGTGAACGAAAATTTCATCTTCTACGTGAATGTGATTTTGATCTGGATCATCCTGCCGGCCTTTGGGCTTCTTGCCATAAAAGATTATCAATATGGGCTGTGGATTCCCTATTTTTCACTCTTCGCTGGCGTTGCTCACATCGCTTTAGGGATCAAAGCCGGGAAACCATATAACCCGGGCCTCATCATCAGCCTGCTTTTGAATATCCCGGTAGGAATGGGGTCCATCGCTTACCTTGTAGATCACCAGATCATCCCAAACGCTTTCCTGAACCCCTATCTCGTGATCGGCCTGGCGGTCAATTTGGTGCTGCCGGTCATGGGCATGGCGCTCTACAAAAAATATCTCAAAACAACCTCCGCTTAATCAACAAAGGAGTACTCCAATAATGTTTGTCCAAAAAAAGAACTCCCCCAAACAAATCTTTCAAAAACTAAGAGGTTTGATTAAGCCCCCGAATGTGATGGTCAAAGAGATCAGCCCCGGCATCAAGATTCTGCGGGATGTCCACATTCCAATGCGCGACGGCAGCTACTTAAGTGCAAACATATATCTGCCGGCACAGGCGGGCACCTTTCCTCCTTTGCTCTCACTCCATCCTGCCCGCAAAGATGTTGTATGTAAAGACGGCTATATGCATATCCAGCTCAGGTTTGCAAGGCAGCCGGGAAACATCACCTTTTCAAATGAAACCAGTTTTGAAGCTCCCGATCCGGATTTTTGGGCAGTGAACGGCTATGTTGTCATAAACATCGATAAAAAAGGCTTCGGGCTCTCCCCCAAAGGGGATCATCCCCAGGCGTTTTTTGATGAAGAAGAAATTCAAAACTTATACGATGCAGTAGAATGGGCAGGCGTACAGCCCTGGTCTAACGGCAATGTGGGGCTTCTGGGGGTATCCTATTTGGCAATCAACCAGTATAAAGTTGCCGCGATGAACCCGCCCCATCTCAAAGCGATCTGTCCTTGGGAAGGGGTTTCAGATCTATACAAAGATTGGTTCTATCCGGGAGGTGTGCGTGAAGATGGTTTTACACCATTCTTCTCAGGAAGGATCCAGCAATTCGGCTATGCAATCGATCTTCGCGAAGAACAGGCCAAAAGGGAAATAAGAGACGATTGGTGGAAATCCTTTGTCGCTGATTTCGGAAAGATTACCGTCCCAATGCTCAACTGCATTAGTTTTGCATCCCAGATGATGCATACCAGGGGCAGCGCCAGAGTTTACGAGCGCGCCGCCTCTAAGCACAAATGGCTTTATACGCATCGTGGCGGCGAGTGGACGGCATACTACAGCACCGAAGTTAACGCTTTGATGCTTAAGTTCTTTGATTACTTCCTGAAAGGCATTGAGAACGGCATGCCGGAACATCCGAAAGTATGCCTTGAAATCCGTGAATTTGGCGACAAGGTCAAAGAAGTTCGCTATGGTGACCACTGGCCGCCCGAAAATATCACCTGGAGGTCATTCTACTTAAATGGCCGGGATCGATCCTTATCTGTCGAACCGGATATTCCCGACTCTGCCTCTACATTTGATCTTGCAAAAGACAGCCTCCGGTATTCCTATGTTTTCGACAGGGATACAGAGATTATCGGGCCGACAAAATTAATGCTCTACATCGAACTCGAAGGCTGTGAGGACGCCAATATTTTTGCCGGAATTCAGAAGTTTCATCATGGGAAGGAAGTTAACTTTAATGGCACGTACGGTTTTCCAAATGATATCGTCACAAAAACCGCTATGCGCGTTGCCCTGCGAACCGTGAACGAATTCGAAAGTATGCCTTACTCCCCCGAACACGATTTTGACACCCTGAAGCCGCTTAAAAAGAATGAGGTTGCCAGACTGGAACTCCAATTTGAACCTTCGGCAACCTTTTTCCGAAAAGGGGATGAATTAAGATTGGTCCTGCAGGGGCAGTACTTCATCAGCGGACTTAAAATCAACCAGCCATTTACCTATAAAAGAAGCACCGAAGGCCAATGCACAGTGCACGCATCAACAAAGTACCGCAGCGAGCTTTCAATGCCGGTCATTGAGAAATAGTCCTTGCTTCTCTACAAGAACAATATCAATGCTTGATTTTCTACTTTACGATTGTACGAAAAATGAAATCTTGACACTTTTATTTGATATGAGGTTAAGTTCTACAAAAGAAAAGATTTGAGAACAGTCTTTGCGATCGATTCAATTCTATTGAAATGATTCCTGTGAATCACCCCATCTGAATTAATGATGAAATCTCTTAGTAATTCGCACAAATTTAGATATATGATCTATGTCAAGACCTAAATCCTGAAGGATGTTTACTTCAAGGATTAATCGCATTTCCTCATTTAATAACTGCAACAAAGTTGGTCCCTTTGGAATAGACTTTTTCCCATTCGGATCAAAATGTGCAAAATGATTTCGTAGTAATACAATATTTTTAATAATATTTTCTCGATATCCGGTATCCTTTTGGATTTTAAAGTTCAGTGCTTTTGGTAAATTTCGAATTAACTCTATAATTCTTTTTCTCAACGAATACTCATTCAGGTATTTCATAGCATTTTTCAATTTTTCTTTAAAGCTTGTATCTAATTCTGCTGGGATTACATCTAAAAATAATGGCAATATTTCTTTTTCATATTTCTCATTAGAAACATATTTACCAGTCAATTTCCTTCTATGATATGCTTCCAAACCTTCCACCAAATTTTGAAATTCATTTTCAAGAATAGTACTAGGATTCCAAATAGAAGTAAGATACAAATCATAAACTGGATAATATAAATCTACCAATTCAAAGTACCTTAAAACCACTTGTGTTATATTTTGTTCAATAAATCTATATGGAATCAATCCAAAATATTCCTTTTGAGAGAAATCAACATCATCCGATTCTCTGAATCGAAGCAGAATATCAACATGATCATCTTTTTTTCTTTCATGCGTGATAATCCCATCCATTTTAGAAATAAATGCTGGTTTTAAAGTTGCAAAACTCAGAAAACCAGAAAATTTCTTCGATATATCTAAGTACTCATCAAACAACCGTGGCTTTTCATCTAATATTTCTAAAACCGAATCAAAATGAAATCCAGTAGTACAATGATTTTTAATTAGATCCAAATTCTTAATTTTTATTCTTAGCTTAAAACCAGATATCTCTCCTAAATCAATCGGTTTTAATTGGACATTAATTGAAGCTTCATTTTTGGAATATATATAGCCAAAATTATCATCAAAAAAATGATCTGAGACCCATTTATTTAAATTGTTAAATGAAACGTTTACTACATTAAATCTGACATCATTGAGTGTTTTAAATTTAATTCCAGAGAAAACTGAATAGACTTTATATATAGAAGAATTACTGGAATAGGATATTAAAATTGAATCTTTTAGTGTAATATCTTCTTCTCCAGCAATTTTCCCAAAGATAAAATCAATAGGCATATCTAAGGTGTTACGTTGTATCTTATCAGGTTCAAAAAAACAACCATTCAGTTTTAAGCATAAGCCATAGTTGTTATCAATAAACAATTCCCCAGGAATTCTCCTTCTGAAATTATCAGATAACCACCATTTCCCCATAATGGGCAATGACTTTTTCACCTAACCTCCTTTTTTACCTAAAATGCCTTTCAGAATATCTCGGTAACAGAAAGCTGTTGTAATGTGTGATGAAGGATCATTCCTTATATAAGATTCTTCATCTTTTTTATTTCTATTGGCATTGAATATGGAGAGCAATCTATTCCTAGAATTTTCTTGCCCTCTATTTCTTTTGGTCTATATTTATTTAATTAAACCATTTTGCATTTATACGATCCTCTATCAAATTCGCAAAATGAAACAGATACTTGTCTTTATTTTCAAATTTATCAATTTCAATTCCAAGAACAATATTCCTTAGTCATCAACTCCAACAAATGGAAAACTGCTTTCTAATGCAAGGTGATTTTTTATTACTTCATAAGATAACAACATTTTTCCCCACTCCCATGTTCTAGCATTTACATCCCCAATCTAATATTTTCCTGAATAGAAACTGCTAATCCTCAAAAACAAATATAAAAACTGTTTTAAACCTAGCATAATCTGTTATTAATCTCAACAAATTTTAGCGAAATTACTAAAATAAAACATCATCTAAAAGTTTTTAAGTACGAATATTCCTTTAATTCCCATAACTAAATTTTTTACAGATGCGTCCTATCCGGCCTCAACAGCATCGGAATTGCAGTACTGCGAAGCCTTCAGCGTCAGGCTCTGGTTGTAGCGCACCAGAAAGACCCGGCCTTCGTAAAAACGCAGTTCGGTAATTGCGGCCGGAGTCGTGACCAGGTGCTGGAACTCGTTCAGGGGCAGGCGGATGAAATAGGCCGTCGTAAGGCGAACAATATCGCCGTGGGTAAAGCACAGCACCAGATCATCCTTTTCATACTGCGCGGCAATCTCCTGCAAGGCTTGGGCGGCCCGGGCCTGGATCTCCTGAAGGGACTCCCCGTTCGGGAAACGCACGGCTGCCGGTTCATCCCTCAGCTCGTTCCAGATATCCAGCTTTTGGAGTTCTTCAAAAGTTTTTCCGCAGATATCCCCATAATCCGTTTCCAGCAGGCCCTCATGCACCCGGATCGGCACTCCCACCGCTTCCGAGACGGGTTCCGCGGTTTCCAGCGTACGTTCCAGCGGGCTGCTGTAGATCGCTTTAACCGGAAAATCTTTCAACAGCGCTGCCAGCGCCTGGGCCTGCGCCCTTCCTTCCTTGTTCAAATGGACGCCCGGCGTCCTGCCGGCCAGGTGCTTCCCGACCGCGTCATTCACGCCGTGGCGGATCAATAAAATTGTGGTCATTTTTTATCCTTCTGTGATGAACCGGCCTGCTTCTTCAAACCGTCCCGCTGCATCTGACGCCAGATTTCCAGACGTTTGGCGATCTGCGCCTCGTGTCCCTGGTCCGAAGGCTGGTAGAAAACCGTTCCCAACAGGTTGTCCGGCAGGTACTGCTGCGGCGTGAAATGCCCGGAGAAATCATGCGGATATTGGTATCCCTGTCCGTGTCCCAACCCAACCGAATCGCGGTTGGCATCCATCAAATGAGAGGGGACCGGCCCTACACCGCTCCGGCGGATCATATCCTGCGCTTTGAAGATCGCGCCTGCCGAATTCGATTTCGGAGCCGTGGCCAGGTAAAGCGTGGCCTCGGCAATCGGGTAGATTCCCTCCGGCATACCGATATATTCAAACGCCTGCGCCGCGGCCGTGGCAACCACCATTCCCAGCGGTGCCGCCAGACCGATATCCTCACTTGCCAGAACGATCAGCCTGCGCAGGATAAAGCGCGGGTCCTCACCGGCTTCCAGCATTTTTGCCAGCCAGTACAGGGCCGCGTCGGGGTCGGACCCGCGGACGGATTTAATGAACGCCGAAATCGTATCGTAATGTGCGTCTCCGTTCTTGCCGTACACCACCGCCCTTTTCTGGATGGACTCCACGGCCACATCCAGGTCTATCCGGATCACGCCGTCCGGGTCGGGCGGGGTGCTTTCAACCGCCAGTTCCAGCGCGTTCAGCAAATTCCGCGCGTCTCCTCCGGAAACCCGGATCAGGTGCAGCTGCGCGTCCTCCGTGATTTCAATACTTCGCCCGCCGTATCCTCGCTCCGGGTCTTCCAGTGCCCGGGTCAGGATAACCCCCAACTCGGCCTCCCCCAGAGGCTTTAATTCAAAGATCCGCGAGCGGGATACCAGCGCAGGGATGACCTCGAAATAGGGGTTTTCGGTGGTCGCCCCGATCAATGTCACCAGGCCGCTCTCGACATGCGGCAGCAGCGCATCTTGCTGCGCTTTATTCCAGCGGTGGACCTCATCAATAAATAAAATCGTGCGCTCTTTCTGCAAAATACGCCGGTTCTTCGCGGACGCGATCACCTTGCGCAGCTCTCCAACCCCCGCGAGGACGGCCGAAATGGTTTCAAACTGCGCTTTGGTATGGCGGGCAATCACCCGCGCCAGGGTGGTCTTACCGGTTCCGGGAGGGCCAAAAAAGAGGATGGAAGAAAAGAGATGGTCCGCCTCAATCGCCCGTCTCAACAACTTCCCCGGCCCAATAATATGGCTTTGGCCTACAAACTCATCCAGGGTCTGCGGGCGCATCCGGGAAGCCAGAGGAGCTTCGCGTTCCATATCTTCCTGCATCGCGTTTTCAAACAGATCCATTTTCTAACCTTTTCACACTTCAGAGAAATTTACCGGCTCAAAAGAAATGCTGCTATTCCAGAATATCCACTAAATCCCGCAGATTTTCAATGACATGGTCCGGAGAAATCTCGCCCGCGTCGTTTTGTTTTTTCACAGAATCAACCCGCCGGGTGATCCATACGGATTTTATTCCCAACTGGTTGGCCCCCAGCACATCCGCCTGAAGCGTATCCCCCACCATCATGGCTTCTTCCGGTGCTGCACCCAGCCCTTCCAGCGCCATCCTGAAAATCAAAGGGTGCGGTTTGCGGACCCCAACCGATGCAGAGATGAGGATTTCCCTAAAATAGTTCCGGAGCTGAAACGCATCGATCAGCCTTTCCACATCTCTGGAATCCGCTGCGTTCGAAACCAGGCCCAGCCGGTATCCTTTTTGAGATAAATCCTCCAAAAGGGGAATCGTGTCTTCTTCCAGCCGCCAGCGGGCTTCGGTTACCTGATACATGGAATCCAGGGCATGCTCCAAATCTTCATCCCGCATATTCCGGATTTCCAGCTCCGCGAGATAGGATTTCAATACGTTTGCCGTGGTTTGTTCCACCAGCGTGGATTCCCGTTCGGCAAAATACCGCGACATGCGCTCCTTGAAGGCCGCGGCAAATGAATCCTGCTGAATTGGAACGCCCCGGCCGGTCAATGCTTCGGCCAATGAAAGATAACTTTCTTCCAGAATTTCATCCCATAATCCATCAAAATAAATTAATGTGCTGCCCAAATCAAAAAGAATTGCTTTTGTTTTTTTTCCGTTACCCAA
>JAHDQE010000037.1 GCA_018433975.1 Ornatilinea sp.
ACGTGGCGCTCGCAGCGCTGAATGACAGAGGCCCTCTTTCCCAGGTAGGTGCGAATGGGGTAGATAGATTATGGTTGGTTCCTATATCTTTTCTACCCCATTTTCGCTCCTTTTTCCATTATAGGGTAACTAGAATGACATGTTGCGTGGTGCATGGGAGAGAATAAAGGCAGTGGGGTATGTCATCCTGAACAAAGTGAAGGATCTCTAGTCAGGCGGGAAAGGAATTAGAGTCTTCGCGCTCCCTGTGGTTACTCCGAATGACAGGTTGAATGGTGGACGATGTGGTTCTTGCCACCGGTCTTGGCGGTGTGGAGGGCGTTGTCGAGGGTGGACAGAAACTCTTCCAGGTCAGTGACATCTTCGTCCCAGGTGACCCAAGCCATGCTGATCCGGAGTATCACTTCCGCATCATCCACCTGGATAGGGGTTTCGGTGAGCAGTTTGTGGATGCGCGCGGTGAACTGGCGGCATGCTTTTTCGTCCATCTCGGGCAGGATGAAGGCGAACTCGTCCCCGCCCAGACGGGCGAGGATATCCGAGCCCCGGGTACTGTGTATGCAGGTATCTGCCAGGCGCTGGAGTACCTGATCCCCGGCAAGGTGACCAAAGTGGTCATTGACCTCTTTGAAACCATCGATGTCAAACAGGACGGTTGAGAAACAGCGTCCGCTGCGGAGGTAGCGCGCGATTTCCTCGTTCAACCGCTGCATGAAATAGCGCGCAGTGGCAGCACCGGTCAGTTCATCCTGGATGGAAAGCGCGGAAAATTCCCGGTAGGCCTTCCGGAGGCCGGCAGCATGACTGAAGATGTAAATGGCGAACAGCCCGCTGAAAACAAAGGGAGGAATCAGGGCCAGGAGGAGGTGCCCCACCTGGAGGCCTTCCAAAAAGGTGTTCGCGATAAAAATCGTCAGCAGCAGGGAAAGCAGGACCGTGGAAACCGCCATCAGGGCCACGGTGCGAAAGGGCCGGATGTGAATGTTCTGCTCGTGGTGAGCCGGAACCGGCGGGTTGAGCGTGATATAACGCATGGGGGAAAGGGATGGGGTGTTCATCCTGCTGCTCGCGAGTTGCGTTCCTGTCTGCCGCAGGGGAACATGCGGCGGCGTGCGATGAGGACGGTGATGGTTATGGGCAGGACCCTCGAAATAGGGCTTCCGGCCCGGATATAAGAGACGTCATCATGCCTCTATTATATAGAGATTCAAAGCGTGAGGGGGTATTTTGTGAAAGAAAGAAACCGGAACCCGGACTTCAAACCTCAAGCCGGTTCAATGTCTTTCACCATGTACAATTCGCCGATGGAGAAGCCGCGCGAAGCGTAGTAGCGGCGGGTGCCGATGGCGGCAATCACCGCCAGGCGGCGGAAACCTTTTTGGCGGGCGATTTCTTCCGCTCTGGTGAGCAGGTTGGTGCCCAGACCGATATGCTGGGCCGCACCCTCCTGTTCCGCGCCTACTTCCAGCGACTGGCCGTAGACATGCACCTCGCGCACCAGAGCGGCACCTTCCAGATCGGCCATACCCAGATCGGGGGCCTCTGCGGTGGGCAAAGAAAGCCGCAGGAAACCGGCCATTTTATCGTCCGGGGTGACGTAGGAAAGGAAATGTTCCTCGGCGTGGGCGGGATGGTAGACGTAATCCTCCAGCACCAGGCTTTCCGGGTCCACTTTCTGGCCGCGGATCTCACGGCAGCGCACGCAGCGGCAGACCTGTCCCCGGCGTTTGACTTCCGCCAGGGCATCCATCCGCAGGTTGGTACGTTTGTTGCCTTCCACCACGTGGGTGGAGGGGATGTCGCGGATGATGCGGTTGACCCGGCAGTAGGGCGGGATGGTGGGTTTGAGGTCGGCGATCAGGTTGATGAGCACCTCGGTCTCGTAAGGATGGTACTCCCCACGCTGCCAGTAGCGGTACAGTTCGGCGGTGTCCAGCAGTTGGGTGGGGTAGATTTTCATCTCGTCGGGGGCGTATCCCAGGCCTTCGTCCGCGGACTGCCACAGGCGGGCGAAATCCTCGCGGTCCGATTCGGGGGTGGCACCCAAGAGGTTGGGCATCCAGTGCAGGACGATCTTGAAGCCCGCGGCGCGCAGCAGGGTGGTGGCGCGCAGGGTGTCGGCGGCGGTGTGGCCGCGCTGGTTCAAGGCCAGGATGTCGTCATCCAGGCTCTGTGCGCCCATCTGCACCTTGGTGACGCCCATCCGGCGCAGGCCGCGCAGCTCGGCGGGGGTGATCTCGTCCGGGCGGGTCTCAATCACCAGCCCCACGTTGCGGTGGGGAGCGGTCTCGTTGATGCGGTGGGCCTCTTCCAGGGTCGCGGATTCGGTCTCGTTCATCGCGTCGAAGCAGCGCCGCAGGAACCATTCCTTATAGCTGGCAGGATAGGCGCTCCAGGTGCCGCCGAGGATGAGCAGCTCGATCTTGTCGGTGGGGTGTCCCACGGCCTCGTAGGTGTCGATACGGGTGCGCACCTGGTCGTAGGGGTCGAAATCGTTCTGGACGGCGCGGGCCGCGCCCGGTTCGTCCGCCAGGTAGCTTTTGGGCATGCGGGCTTCATCCGGACAGAAGATGCACTGGCCGGGACAGGGGTAGGGTTTGGTGAGGACGGTGACCGTGGTCACGCCGGAGAGGGTGCGGCTGGGCTTCATGCGGATGCGGCGCAGCAGGGCCGGGTCGTCTTCCATTTCGCCGTCGGCGACCATCTGGCGGTATACGGTTACCATGGCCGATTTGGAGGCGTGACCGCCGCTCGGCAGGGGGTTGCGCCGGAGGGCTTCCAGCGGGCTGATGCCCTGGCGCACTTCTTCCAGTGCCAGGCGGGCCGCTTCCAGCTTTTCCGGGGTGGTTTTCTTGTTTTCTTTCCAGCGTTTGCTGCCGCTGGTGGGTTGGTCATCTTTTTGTTGGGTCATGTTTCCTTACCTGTGGGGAGATTCTATCAGAGTTTGGGCGAGTTTTGCGCGCAATGTGTAGGATGTGGTGGAAAGGAATGAGTTGTAAGGCCTTACCATGCCAGGTGGTGTAACTCTAGCCAGCCGGAAAGTTATGTAGAGATTCTTCGCTCCCTGCAGTTACTCAGAACAACTGTGAAGGAACGTAAGGATTTTGCTACAAGAAATTCTTTGTCTCACGCAAAGACGCCAAGACCGCAAAGAAATCCCTTTTTTGTTTATTGGCCTTCGAGGAGATCAGAGATTCTTCGGCCTTTTGGTTTCAAAATGACAGGATGTGCGGCAGAATGAACGGTGGGGCGGGGGAGGTTTTCTTCTCACTCGCGAAAAACCGCAAGGCGTGCCCGGCTTATCTTGTTGGGTTTCGCTTTTACCCTTTCCGGGGTCGGACCAGCCGCGCGTCGCTCAACCCAACCGCTGCCCCGGATTTTTCATCCTGAATGGAGTGACATTGTGCCCGAAGGGTAAGGATCTCTGGTCAGGCGGGAGATCGCCACGTCGGGCCGGGGGGCCCTCCTCGCGATGACACGATGAGTGGTTTGTTTTGGGGTGTTGCACCTCAACCCAACCCTCATAAAAGCAATTAAAACAAATCCGCCACCCGGAATTGGGTGGCGGGTTTGCTTCTAAGGCAGACAGAGATAAAAATTAGGATTTTGGGCCAGCCGCGATAGGCTTAACGACTTTGTCGTTTACGCAGGGGTTCTTCCGTTCTTACTTTCACCGGCTGCTGCTCCGGTGTCGTCTGTATCATCACTGTCACAAACCCAACAGCTGCTGTGACCAGGGAAATTACCAATAAATTAAAAATCATTTTTTTCTCCTTCTATGCCACAACTCTATGGTATAGAGTTTGTGATAATTGGATTATATGCTGAATTTCATGCGGGTTCAATATTCTGTAAGCGATTCTTATCAAACATTTAGGATATTCTTATCTGCTCTTAATAATTCGACCAGAAATAGAATTTTGGTGCACAAAGGAACAAAAAGAATGGAATAATGGGTGAATCGACCGGAGTTTTAAAATTCCGGAAAGTCAACGCCCCGATAGAATTTAGCCCCCTGGCGGCGTTTTGAGTTTGGCACAGCGGACAAAATTGCTACATTTCAGGAGGCGGATTCTTTGAAACCCGGCGCAGCTGGACGATCAGCGCGCCGGCACCGGCCAGCAGGATGCCAAGGGTCTGGCGGGGATTGAGGGCTTCCGAGAGGAAGATCCATCCCAGGATCGCGACCTGAAAGATCATGGTGTTGTTAAGGATGCTGGACTCCATGGCGGTCAGGGTGCGCAGGGTATGGTTCCACAGGGTAAATGCAAAGGCGCTGTTGATCCCTGCCAGCCAGAGCACGATGCCCCAACTGGACCAGGACATGGACGGCAGCCCCTGAAATGCCAGCCCGCTCCCCAGCAGGGCGATCCCGCCAGCCCCCATCCCGACCACGGTAACCGTCAGCGGAGAGAAGCTGCCTTCCCGGTTGACCGAACGCCCCATCAGGGAGGAAACGGTATTGGCAACCAGTCCGACCCCTGCGGCGACCAGCCCGAGACGGGCACCCTGGGGCAGCGCGGTGGGATAAAAATATACTCCCACTCCGGCCAGGTACAGCACCGTCCCGATCCACTGCACGGGTGTGGGATGTTCCCGCAGGAAGGCGATGCCCATCAGGGCCACCAGGATGCTGGTGAAAGACAGCACCAGGCTGATGGTGACCACCGGAAGATAAGCCAGACTGATAAAGATTGCACCCTGGTTGAGGGCGTAATACACCAGCCCCAGCACAATGAGTTGGGCCCATTTTCCCCAGGGCTGGCCTTTCAGTTCGCGGAAAGCCCCGGCACGCAGGGCAAAAGGCAGCAGAATCAGGAAGGCTAAGAAATAGCGCAGCCCGGCAAACGTCAGCGCGGGGATATCGGTGAGGCCGAATTTAATCAGGATCTGCGAGGTGGACCACAGAAAGGTCACCAGAAGTGCCTGGAGGACGGTTTTGAAGTGGTGTGAGTCGCTTGAAGGCATTTTTTGAAATCTCCCGGCGGGCGCGGCTTTTGCACCCGGCAAAGAGATCATACAATGCTTTTACAGATCCGTCAAACCGATTGATGCGCCCGGGTCTCCCTCCTGATGGTGGAGAAAGTGTTTGCCGGGTGGAACTGCTCAGGGGATAAAAAGGGGCTGTCCAAAAAGGGCAGCCTCTTTTGCATTAAATGCAAGAAATTCGTGTTTTAGCTGGTAAAAATAAAAAAAGAAAAAGTAACAATAGCTATTGAGCTGCTACTTTGGCAATATTGTGGGCGATACAGAGGATC
>JAHDQE010000069.1 GCA_018433975.1 Ornatilinea sp.
GCATCAGTGTTCCGAATGCCCAGAAACCGAGCACATCAAGCCCGAATAAAACAAGGGCAGCACCCAGAGGCGTGGTTTGTCTTTGTATAAAAAAGGGAAGCAAAATACTGGGGCTATAGTCAGCAAATTGACTCCAGTCTGCGCTCATCGTCAGGCCCAAACTAGACACCCCAAACACAACAACCATACAAACCAGAGTATAGAGAAAAGCAGCAATCAGCATTGACAGTGTTTTGGCAGCCCACCATTTCTTTCGCGAGCCCAGACGAAAAACTGCCAGTTGACCAAATCCACTTTCCGGTAAGGAATCACACACCAGTATCAAAAATAGATTCGCAATCACAAATACCATGTAATAGGCATTTCCAAAGGCAATAAACAAGGCATCCCAGGAGTTAACCCTATTCACAGCTCCAGTGGCTTCCGCCAGAAAATTGGGGAGTTGATTGGGTTGAAGAGCATTGGTCAATAGATAACCAATAAATCCCATCACAGGCAGAGGCAGCAGCCAACGCCAGCGCAGCATCAACCGACGTATTTGTAAGCCCAGAAAAGGTAAGAAGCGCATAGATAAGATCTCTTTCATTGCAATATCCTCTTACGTTGACCAAAAAACAGAACGAACACCAAAATCAACCCCAGTATGCCTAAAGGGTTAAGATAAAAGCTCTGACTCGTTTCATTGATAATGGTGTTCGAACCTGCCACTGCCCGAATAGGAGACCAATCCGGGCCGAAGAAATGGGTACGGCTTGCCACAAAATCGGATAGCAAGTACACCATACAGGGAACTCCCCAGGCAAGATAACGATTAGGGAATAAAAGTGAAACGCTCAATCCCAGGCTGCTGTAAAGTGCACCAACTCCAGCCGCCAGAAAAGTGATCAATAAAATAAAACCATCCGGGTGATTTTGGAAGAAAGGCATCAAAATGCCATAAGGCCGGCCGGATACAGCGGGCTGCCAGACATTAATTGGATACAAACTCCTTGGTGCGGCTAAGTTGACAGCAATATACAGACTTACCAATGGAATCATAATTACCACCACAGCCGTAAGCGCATTTGCTAAGTATTTTGCCAGCAGGTAATATCGGTAATGGCTGCGCACTACTAAATAGCGCATATACCCCTCGGTTTGATCCACGACCAGTGAATCGGCAAATGGCAAAGCAGCAATTAACGGCAGCACATAGGGGAAATAACCGGCGACGTATACAAAATACCATAAATCGGCAAAGGAAAATCCCCTGGGCACCCAGTCTTCACTGTTAAAGGCTCTGTAAAATCCATAGCTGAGGAATCCTACAGATAAGAGAAGAGCCAGCCAAAAACGTGGATTTTGAACAGCACGTATAAATTCTTCCTTTAAGATCCTATTCATTTACAGGCTCCATTGCGAAAACTATCGCTCGCGGTTCTATTCTTCAGGAACGCCCCACAGCATGACCGTCCCCCCGGTAAAATCCAGCAAGAAACGGCCATCCGCCGAGGCTTCTAATCGACCATTCCCGGAAGTCAGCACATCCAAATAATTGGCCACCAGGGCAATTTGTTCCCCACTGCCGCAGTCAATGATATTCAATCCATTGGCATTGAAGCTGTAGACCAACTTACCGTCTGGTGAAAGGGCAATTTCCAGGCTGTCGTTGATAGAAGACAGCCCAATCTGCTTTTCCAGCTTGATTTGACCTTGAATGATTTTCCCGAAGCCCAACATAAAGTCTGGATAAGAGCCAAAGCGGAAAAGCCATTCCCCGGTCGTAGATTGGTTTGCTTCCAAATGCTGCCAGGGTAATTCGGTCGCAGTACCACTTTCCGTATCCAACAAAAAGGTGCTGGAGTAGCATCCCATACATTTTTCCCGCCAATCTGCTAAATCAAGCAGTAGGGTCTGTTGATCCAGGTACCATAAGTTCTCAATGTAATACTCTGGTTTGGGTTGCGGAAATTGTTTTACTTCTTTTCCACTGGATACCTGCCACAATCGCAGGGTATTGTCCGCCCCTGCAGTTGCCAGGTGCAAACCATCAGGTGAAAAAGCGGCTTGCAGCACCGCCCCGTTATGCCCGCTCAGAGTATGCAGCAGCTCGCCATTGTTTCCATCCCACAACCGGACGGTTCCGTCCTCCGAAGCCGTCGCCAGCATGGAACTATCCGGCGAGAAAACCGTTTGATAAACCATTTCCTGGTGTCCTTGCAATTGCAAGAACAGTTCTCCGCTTGCCGTGGACCAGACCCGCACGTCCCCATCCCATAATCCACCCATGGCAATTTTCTGCCCATCCGGTGAGAGATCAGCACCTCTGTTGGACAATTTAAATGTAGCTTCCAATCGGGATTGGTCCTGCTCCGGATGGTTGAGATCAATGGAACGGATCATCGAACTGCAGGACACCTGCTGACAGTGTTGATATACGATCAGTTCATCACTGTCACTGGCTAACAATACGAAGATATTATCATCGCTTTCTCCGGATAAATTAACCGGTTGGTTAACCAATTGAGCCTGCGCCACCGCTGTAAAAAGCGTTTCAGATTGTGCAGCCCAGGGAATGCGTTGGATTTCATTCCCGCTGGCTAAATCATATATTGTGACCTGTGTTTTTTGCGGCACGATCACGAAATGATCGTTGGCGACGAAATTATATCCACTCGCATCTTGTACCGGGATACTGCGAATTCGATCCCCAGCCGGATGAATCACTTCAATCGTAGCTTGCCCATCTGCCGGCTGTGTGTTGTACACCAGGGTAGGCTCCACACCTACAAATACCAGAGCATTCGGCATGCTCGCCAGAGATTTTTCGAACAAGACTTCACCGTCCGGGTAGCGGAATGTCACCAACAGCGGATTCATGAAATCCCGATCTCCCGAAGAGAAAGCTGCCGCCAGGGTGCTCCCATCCGCTGTAAGTGCCAGGCTGCGAATATATCCATACTCCGAATCAAGATCAAGCCGATCCAATAGTGTCCCACTCTGACCTGAAATACGGCAGACGCTCTGAAAGTGGGTATCAAAATCCTGGCTGGCAACAACCAATGAACCATCCTCCAAAAATTGAAACAGACCTATAAATATCTTCAATCCACAAAAATCTTCCAGGTTCTTATTGAACAGCGGCTTTTTGTTCACCAAATCCCAAACTTTTACCTCATACTGTGCAGGCAAAGACACACTTCCACTTTTGTCACTGCGTATTTCAATCACATCCCGAGAATGGTAGCGGTTGTATACAACCGCCAGTTTGGTCCCATCTCTGGAAAACACTGCCTGTGCCCCATAACCATAACCATCCACCGGGTAGAAAGCCAGCGGCTGGCTGGTGGCGGAATCATAAATCCGGATCCCTTTTGCCAACGCCATGGCATACTGTTTTCCATCGGCAGAAATCGCACGGGCAAAACCAAAACCATCGAACTGCGCAATAGGAACAATCTGTTGGATATTTTGCACGGTGATCTGCTGTAATTCCGGATTGGGATAGTTTTCGTTTAAGGGAATGGCATTTTGTGAGTTCACCAACGCAGCCGCCACCTCTTCAGGAGTATTCTGTGAAACCGTGATCGGAGCAAGGGAAATGACCACCGGATCGGGTGTTTGCGTTGGGAGGATTTGTGAGGAAGGGGATTGCTCCGGGGAAGTTCTGCAACCGCAAAGCAGCACAGATGAAATAGCAGTCCACAAAAAAAGGCGCGAGAAAAGATCAGCCATCATTGACCCAGCTCCTTGTAATTTAAGTCCGCTTCGTTTCCGTGCACATACTCTTCCAAAGCTTGCAAGATTTCGCTGTTGGAATATCCCAAACGATGCATCTCGGTCAAAAAGGTTTCTAACTGCGAGCGGCGCATGGTAATATGCAGCGCATCCAATACCGACTGGTCTTCGGTTACAAAAGTACCTTCGCCGCGCCGGATGATGGCAACCCCTGAGCGCACCATTTCAGAATAAACACGGGCAATCGTGTTGTGATTGACCTTATACCCCATAGCAGCCTCAATCACAGAAGGCAGTTTTTCACCCGGCTGGTATTCTCCGCGCAGGATTTTAGCGTACATCCGCTGAATGATCTGAAGATAAATGGGTTGGTTTTGATCGAAGATATGATCCATCGGCCGAATGCCCTATGTGAGCTGATAAACACCTTACGAAACATAGTATACTAGTTAAGTAGTACACTGTCAATCGGCAATTTTTAATTATCAATAATTGGGATGCCTTAACGAAGTTCGGAACCTGAAACCCCGTGAAAATCGGACGAATACAGAAAACGAAAGCTTTTCCGGATTCATTACGGACGACCTCAAAACTCTTGGATCAACCCTGGCAGCCGGGCGTTGATCGTTCCAGCTCAACATAAACCGCCAAAATCATGTGATAATAAACCCAACAAAAATTAGGAGCTTTTACCCTTGACTTTCGACTCTATTTTATCCAACCTTCCCAACCCTGCCGGCAGCAATATTGCCGTCCGGGTCACACCGGCTGCCGAGCGTGCCCTGCGCAAGGGACATCCCTGGTGTTATGAAAGCGCCATCACGCACCAGAGCCGTGAAGGTATACCGGGTGAACTGGCCGTCATCTTCGACAGCAAACGCAGCTTCCTGGCCGTCGGTCTCTATGACCCGACTTCCATGATTCGCGTGCGCATTCTTCAGCATTGGAAATCAGCACAGATCAACACGGACTGGTTCGCAGAGCGACTTGAAAAAGCGTCCCAGCTTCGCTCTCCGCTCGCCAATACCCCCCCGGAACGCCGCACCACCGGGTACAGGTTGGTACACGGTGAAAATGATGGACTCCCCGGCCTGGTGATTGACCGCTATGCAGACACGCTGGTCATAAAGCTCTACACCCCCGCTTGGATTCCGCACCTTGCCGCAGTTTGCACAGCCTTATCCGAAATCCATCCAGCAGAACGTCTCATCCTGCGTCTCAGCCGCTCCCTGCAGAATCAGCCTGCATTGTTATATGGCTTACACGATGGTTTCGTCCTCTCTGGCCCCGAACTGGACGGGCCTATCCTCTTTCAGGAAAACGGACTGTTCTTTGAATCTGACCCCATCCAGGGACAAAAAACCGGCTTCTTTCTCGACCAGCGCGAGAACCGCGCCCGCGTGGAAACGCTGGCCGCCGGAAAATCCGTACTGAATGTCTTTGCTTACACCGGCGGATTTTCTGTTTATGCGGCGCGCGGCGGCGCAAGTCAGGTAATCAGCGTCGACTTGAGCAAACCGGCCTGTGATGCCGCACTCCGCAACATGGATCATAATCGTCAAAATCCCGCTGTAGCCACCGCCGTTCACAAAACCATTGCAGAAGATGCTTTTGTCGTAATGGGCCAAATGAAAGCCGAAAATGCACTGTTTGATTTGGTCATCATTGATCCCCCCATGTTTGCCCAAAATCAAACCCAGATCACCGCCGCAATCTCAGCCTACCGGCGGTTAACCCAAATGGGTCTGAGCCTGCTTCGCCCGGGGGGTATTCTGGTACAGGCGTCCTGTTCCAGCCGCGTAGACGCCGAGACTTTTTTCAACACCATCCATCAGGCCGCTCGCCAGACAGGGCGCTCCCTGCAGGAAATTGAGCGCACCGGCCACGCTCTCGATCACCCCATCAGTTACCCTGAAGGCGCCTACCTCAAATGCCTGTTTGCCAAAGCGCCATAGACCCACTGCGGGACAGGTTTCTATCCAGTTCGTCCCCTCTCCGGCTAATCCAGTGAACCCAAGACAGCGTGTAGGAGCGGCATGTTTTAGAGGGGATTTTAGCCTTTTGCACCACTTGGAATACCGCTTTCCGCGGTAATGGATCTTCCGGTCGCAAACGATATTCGCAGTCCGATCGTACGATTGCAGGGTGTAAGAGGTCGAAGGTTCAAATCCTCTCACCCCGACAATAACGCAATTACAGACCTCTTGTGTAGTCGATACCTGACCTGATCCCCAAAAACTGATCCAAAAATGAAAATAGCCCTTCTAGATGTGTTTGTGTACAGAATCATCGTTATAGGCCCAAAAACACGCCATGGGCACATCTGCGAATGAAGGAGTGCAAACGATCTGCGAATTCTTCCAAACTGACCCGGTACCTTTTTATTCCCAGAACACGTTCAGGCAGCAGTTTTTATCTGGGGAAAACCCAGGATAAAAACTGCTGATTTATCTTACACAAAGTAAATTCAAAAATAGAAATGGGGCATATGGCAAAGTATTCAGATCATTCAAAGACCGGGATGATCCGGAACAACCTGTCATCTCCCTCGCGAGGATCCGCCCGTTCATCACGATTGCTGGTGGTGAAATAGATTGATCCATCCGGACCGACCGTCACCTCTCTTACTCTGCCAACGTTGTTGACGATTTTTTCAAAACCCTGAATGGTTTTCCCGTCTTCACCTACTATCAACCGCATCACACCTTCGCCGCGCAACGCACCAAAGAAAAGATTGCCTTTAAAGAAAGGCAGCTCATCACGGTTATAAAAGAGCATTGATCCGGGAGCCTCAGCGGGCGTGAACTGGATAATCGGTTTGATCGTCCCTTCCAGCACTTCATCATGAGAAACCAGCGGCCAGCCGTAATTTCCGCCCGGGATAATAACATTGATCTCATCACCACCACCCGGACCATCAAAACCCGAAGGGCCGTGTTCTGACGCATACATGATCCCTTTTTCTGAATCCCAGGAGATTCCTTGAGGATTGCGATGGCCGATGGAAAAAATGGGCGAGTTAGTAAAAGGATTATCCCCGGGGATGCTACCATCATCATTGACACGCAATATCTTACCAGCCAACGAATCGATATGCGGTGCAAGCTGTGGAGAAAGAGCGTCACCGGTGGAAATATACAGTTTTTCATCCGGTCCGAATTTCAAGCGACAGCCAGCATGGAAGCGTGCCGCCGGGATATTATCAAGGATGGTCATATCCAGCTGCATATTTCCAGGTGTGTCGATCAAACGGACAATTCGGCCAATCATGCTGTTCCCCAGTGAGGTTGAGTAGCACACATACACATATTTATTCTGCTCATAATCTGGATGAAGCGCCATTCCCATCAATCCTGCTTCGCCCACTTCAACCACTTCACCAAAGGAGAAAACAGCGGCTGGATTCAAGGCTCCATCCACAACCTCACGGATCCTACCTGTACGCTCCGTAATGAGTAAGCGGTTCTCCTGCGGAAATACCACACTCCAGGGAATGTCCAGATCCTGTACGACCAATTCAACCTCCCAACCCACGGGTAAAGACTGCGCTTCTTCCTCTATGGGCTGCTCAATTATCGGTGTATCCAATTTGGTCGGCTCGGGGGAATGAGTTGGCTCAAGGGAATGGGTCGGCTCGGGAGAATGGGTTGCCTCGATATTATTCTGTGGAACACAAGCGCCGGTCAGCAAAATTAAAACCAATAAAAAAGAAATAGCCAGATAGGTCTTCTTAATAGTATCCATGCACTCATTTTAGGGATATTTCTCTTAAAATACTACATAAAATATAAGAATCGTCTTGATGTTATAACCTGACCCCAAATTATGTACCGATCCTCATGATCGTCCAAACATCTGGACTTGAGCGGGTTGGACAAGGATTCATGCCGGTATCGGAGGGTGATTCTCCACCGCATTATTTGGTCTGATGGTGTTGTAATGTCACTAATAAATTTCAATCCCTGCTACTCTCCAGCTATTGAGTCGCCTTTCCCATTTTCGTGTGCAATTCGTGTGCAAAAGCAGTGGAATTTGTAAAATCTATGGAAAGAATTGACTCTTTTTTACTGTATTTTTGGACGAAGTAGACACTGTAGGCTCGGATGCGAATGAATAGGGTGTAAGGGTTTGGAGGTTCAAATCCTCTCGC
>JAHDQE010000053.1 GCA_018433975.1 Ornatilinea sp.
ACGGCGTCTGTGTTGAATTGGATTGGTGCCGAATTTGAGGGTACAGGCGAAATAATTTTTGAAGGCCTGACCATGCTGTTTGCAGCAGGTATGCTTACCTGGATGATCTTCTGGATGCAAAAACAGGGGAAGAATCTGAAACAGGAAATAGAACAGCAGGTTCAGACCATTGCCTCTCAGAAAGGAAACTCTGCTGTTTTTCTGTTGACCTTTACCTCCGTGCTGCGCGAAGGGGTTGAACTGGCAATATTTTTGCTGGCGGCACAGGCTTCTGCGTCTTCGGTTCAAACCGACCTGGGTGTTGGTCTTGGGCTGGGGGTAGCGGTTCTGTTGGGATGGCTTTTATTCTCCACCACGTACCGCTTGAATCTGCGCCAGTTTTTTTGGATAACGAATGTCTTGTTGATCCTGTTCTCGGCCGGATTGGTTGCGCACGGCGTTCATGAATTGAATGAAATTGGCTGGATCCCATCGCTGATAGAACCTGTTTGGAATATTAATCCTGTTCTCTCGGAAGATTCGACGATTGGATTGCTTTTAAAATCATTGTTTGGATACAATGGCGATCCATCTCTCACAGAAATACTGGCTTATTTTGGATATTTTGCAGCTTTGTTTTTTGGAATGCGTTTGCGAATTTCTGAAAAACGCGAATTGGATCATATAGCTCCCCGTTAATGGACCTTGTATGAAACCCTTGTAATTTTAAGAAGGAGGTGATAAGATGATGTTACACCCCCCCCACGGGGGTAGGGTAATAAAAATAAGGAGATTGAGATGCATGATCATAAAGACGCAATTCGGCGATTAAAAACAGCAGAAGGACATTTGCGCGGTATTCAGCGTATGGTAGAAGAAGATGCTTATTGTATCGACATCATCCGTCAAATACAGGCAGTTCAATCTTCTTTGAACAAAATCAGTACAAAGATTCTGGAAGGCCACTTGAATTCGTGCTTGATTACAGCGGTTCGTGGGGACGACCCGGATGAGCGGGAGCGGGTATTAAAAGAGATCACGGAAGTGTTTGAAACAGCGACAAAAGTTTAATGTTAACCAAAATAAATTTAAGGAGCAAAATCATGAAAACAGTAACTTATACAATTCCGGCTATCCATTGTGGGCATTGTGTTCATACCGTCAAAATGGAAGTAGGCGACCTGGAAGGCGTCCAGTCTGTAGATGTGGATCTGGCCTCAAAAGAAGCAACCATTACTTTTGAAGATCCTGCATCGGAAGAGGAAATCATCAATCTGTTAAAAGAGATTAACTATCCCCCCGCACTTACGGTAGGGTAATTATAGAAACATTAAATTTACAGGTAAAAATATCGGTTTCAAGTTTTTAAAAAGGATTCGGTGAGCTTTATGGGTGATACCAAACATTTAACCCTTCCAATTACGGGAATGACCTGCGCGAATTGTGTAGCGACAGTCGAGCGTAATTTGAAGAAAGTAAACGGCGTGGCAGAAGCCAGTGTCAATCTTTCGTCGGAAAGGGCAACCGTTACATTCGACCCCGATCTGGCGTCTTTGTCCGATCTGGTCGGGCGGGTTGAACGCGCAGGGTATCATATTGCGGAGGGCGAGGCGGATCTGTCCATCCAGGGGATGAGTGATGATAATGATGCCCGGCGGTTGCAAAAAGTCTTGTCCGGCATAAATGGTGTGTTGGAAGTTCAGGTTACATTTGTACCCGAGCGTGCCCGTGTACAGTATATTCCTACCATTGTTAACCAGCGAGAACTGCGTCAAGCGATTCAGAAAGCCGGTTTTGAGGTCTTCGATTCGGGTGGAGAGATGGAAGATGCTGAAGCCAAAGCGCGGGCGGAAGAAATTGCCAGACAGCGGCATTTTTTGTTCGTTGGTCTGGCCCTGACGATCCCCTTGTTTTTGCTTTCGATGGGGCGGGATTTCGGTTTGCTCCCCATGGCATGGGCTCATGCGTCCTGGGTGAATTGGCTTTTCCTGGCGCTGGCCACCCCGGTGCAATTTTATGTGGGCAGCCAATATTATGTGTCCGGATATAAATCTTTGCGCAATGGGTCGGCCAACATGGACGTGCTGGTTGCTCTGGGAAGTTCAACGGCTTACTTCTACTCATTGCCAATTGTTCTGGGAATTCTTCCCGGTCATGTTTATTTTGAAACTTCCGCCGTTATCATTACCCTGGTCAAGCTGGGGAAGTACCTGGAGGCCAAAGCGAAGGGCGGTACGAGCGAAGCGATCAAGAAATTGATGGGGTTGCGTGCCAAAACGGCCCGTGTGATTCGTGACGGACAGGAATTGGAAATTCCTACGGATACCGTGGTGGTTGGAGACCTGGTTGTCACCCGCCCCGGCGAAAAAATTGCAGTGGATGGGGTGGTTGTAGAGGGACGCTCTGCTGTAGATGAGTCTATGTTGACAGGAGAATCTCTCCCGGTTGAAAAAGGCCCCGGTGATGCTGTGATTGGTGCAACGTTAAACAAACTTGGTCTGCTGAAATTTGAAGCAACGAAAATTGGTAAAGATACCGCGTTGGCTCAAGTGGTCCGTCTGGTGGAAGAAGCGCAGGGCAGCAAAGCCCCAATCCAGAAGCTCGCGGATCAGGTCTCGGCCGTCTTTGTGCCGGCGGTGATCGGCATCGCAGCTCTGACCTTTTTGGTATGGTATTTTCTGGTACCTTTACCGGCCGATGCGGAAGTCGGGTTGTTCACCCGCTCGTTGATTAATATGGTGGCTGTACTGGTGATTGCCTGTCCCTGCGCCATGGGACTTGCCACACCAACTGCGGTGATGGTGGGAACCGGACGGGGTGCGGAACTGGGAATTTTAATTAAAAGCAGCGAAGCCCTGGAACGTGCCGGTAAGCTGGATATGGTGGTGCTGGATAAAACCGGAACCATTACCCGGGGCCAGCCATCCGTGACAGATGTAGTGATTAAAAATTTCCCTGAAGGCGAAACAGAACTCCTGCGTCTGGCGGCCAGTGTGGAAAAAGGCAGCGAGCATCCTCTCGGTGAAGCCATACTTGCTGAAGCCGGTAATCAGGGGCTGGTGCTGGGAGCCCCCGAGGCTTTTAAGGCTGAAGTTGGTGGCGGCGTTGAGGCTGTTGTGGAAGGAAAGCAAGTGCTGGTGGGAAATCAACGCATGATGGAGGCACGCAGCATTTCTTTAAATGGTCTTGTGCCGGATATTGAACGATTGCAGAGTGAGGCCAAAACGGCCATGTTGATCGCCGTTGATCAGGATGTCAAAGGCGTTATCGCAGTGGCGGATACGGTGAAAGAAGGTTCGCGGGAAGCGATCCGGATGTTGCACGATATGGGCCTCAGCGTGGCAATGATTACCGGCGACAACCGGAAGACCGCAGAAGCAATTGCCCGTGAAGTGGGCGTAGATACGGTCCTGGCCGAGGTCTTACCAGGAGATAAAGCCGCAGAAGTTAAACGGCTGCAAGAGCAAGGTCGTGTTGTCGCAATGGTTGGCGATGGAATCAATGATGCGCCGGCTCTGGCCCAGGCAGATGTTGGGCTGGCAATTGGAACCGGAACGGATGTTGCGATGGCTTCTGCCCCCGTAGTTCTGATGAGTGGAGATTTGCGCGGCGTTGCGCGGGCCATTGGGTTATCCCGGAAAACTCTAAGGACCATTAAACAGAATCTGTTCTGGGCATTTTTCTACAATGTCATTCTGATTCCTTCGGCTGCGTTGGGCTTTTTAAATCCTATGCTGGCCGCAGGTGCGATGGCTTTCAGCAGCGTATTTGTTGTTACAAACAGTTTAAGGTTGCGAAAAGTGCAATTTGATTAAAGTGTCTGGATATTGACTCCTTGATAGAGGCCGTTGAAAGAAAAAAGGGGCTGTCCCAAAAGTAATTGGAACAGTCCCGAAAAATTTAATATAATAGAGGGGATAAAAACACAAATCTTCAAACCATACACACAGAACCAACCCATGTTGTTGCCGCCCAATCTGGAAGAGATGATCCCGGAAAGACATCTGGTACGGGTGGTGAATGAGATGATCGAACGGATCGATATGGAGCCGCTTGAGCGTCAGTATAAAGGTGGGGGAACAAGCGCATATCATCCGAAGATGCTACTGAAAGTGATCATCTATGCTTACACACAACGGACCTTTTCCTCTCGCAAAATCGCAAAAGCATTACGAGAAAACATTTAT
>JAHDQE010000085.1 GCA_018433975.1 Ornatilinea sp.
AGAAAAAGTGAATATAAAAAAGTTTACGTCTATGTTTTTTGCACTGTTGCTGATTGTTTCGATGATCGCATCGTGTGCACCCGCTCCAGTGGCCGAAGAACCAAGTGTAGCAGATGTTCCTGCAAGTGAAGCGGCTCCTGCTGTTGAGGAAGAGGTCCCTGCTATTGAAGAAGTGGTGGTTGTTGAAGAAGGTGCGCCATTTACCGTGAGCGGTTCCTATGTTGAAGGAAAATGGCCGGAACAATACACCCTGCAAGAGTATATGGACCTGTCCGGACAGGAATTGGTTTTTAGCAGCCGTGAGGACTTTGACCCCCGGATAGCGGAATATATGGGGATAGAAATTCCTGCTGATGTGAATGAGCGTTTACCCCAGGATGTCATGGTCGTTGCACCTTATGACAATATGGGCGTTTACGGCGGCCAGATGGAAGCCCTTTCTCTGGGACCGGAAAGTGGTAACTCGGAATGGTTGAGTTGGCGACATGTCAACCTGGTTCGGTTTTTGGATGATTTAACCACGATTGTTCCCGATGTTGCACAGGACTATTCCTACAATGAAGATATGACCGAATTCACATTTTTATTACGTGAAGGTCACAAATGGTCTGATGGCGAGCCTTTTACTGTGGATGATGTCCTGTTCTGGTACAACGATATCATGCTCAATGAAGAGCTTTATCCGGAAACCCCCGCATTCCTGATGTACGGTGGAGAGCCGTTGACCTTTGAAAAAGTGGATGACCTGACCTTCAAGGTCACTGCGGCGGATTCTGCTCCCGGTTTCTTGAGCTATTTGGCTGCGACCTATGTCCAATTCTTTGCTCCAAAACATTATTTGCAGGACATGCATCTGGATTACAACCCTGATGTGGCACAAACAGCGGTAGATGAAGGTTACACGGATTGGGTCGAATATTTCTTCAGCTGGTTTGGTAACTGGCAGGATAGTGTTCATCGCTACGGTGTTCCAAAATTGGAATCATGGATTTTGGTTGAGGAAACAACGGAACATAAATTATATGCTGCCAATCCATATTATTTCAAAGTGGATACTTCCGGACAACAGTTGCCTTACATCGATTACATCAACCAGACCTATGCAACAGATCAAGAAGTGATCGAGTTGAAAGTTATCTCCGGTGAAGTGGACGAAAAAAGCCAGACACTTGATTTCCTTTCGGCTCCAATGTACATTGAACATGCGGAAGAAGGTGGTTACTCGGTTGAGCTGACCCCCAGCGGCAGCCAAGGGCCAAAAATCGGCTTCAACTGCACTCATAAAGACCCGGAAATTCGATCTTTCTTCAGTAACAAAGACTTTAACTTAGCCATGTCCAAGGCTATCAACCGTGAAGAGCTTAATGAGATCGTGTGCATGGGACAATGTGAGCCGATTAATTCCGCCGCGGCACCGTTCCACTACTTGAGTTCTTACTCGAAGCCAGAATGGTACCAGGTTGGTTTGTACGATGTGGCGGGTGCCAACGAAATTCTGGATAGTCTCGGATTAGATCAGCGTGACAGCGAAGGTTGGCGGTTGCTGCCCTCTGGGAAACGGTTCATTATCTTCATGGAGTACACACTTCAATACTTCGATACTGAAACCATGGAATTGATTAAAGAGTATTGGGAAGCAGTGGGTATTAAAACCGAGATCAAAGAGGTCAGTTCAGAAGCTTTCCGTGCTCGCGCAACAGCGAATGACCATGATGTTGCTACGATGATCAATGAGAATGTTCTGGAAACCGCAACGCTTGCCAACCAGGAACGGTTTGTTCCCCCATTTGGCCCGCGCGCATTGGAAGAGGTTTGTGGCGCTTCCTGGGCGGATTGGATGGCAACGGATGGAGCAGAAGGCGAAGAGCCCCCGGATGTAATCAAAGAGCTGTATGTTTTGACCGACCAGTTCAAGACATCCATTCCCGGTACGGATGAATATGTTGAGGTAGCTCAGGAGATTGGTGATATTCATGCCGATAACTTGTGGGTCATTGGATTGATGACATCTTCGCCATCCGTTACAGTATTCAACAACCGTATCCAGAATAATCCACCGATCAAGATTACTGCATTTGATTACTATCGTATGTATCCATATCGACCGGACCAATGGTATATTCAGGAGTAACGATTTGTAATTGAACATAATTTGATAGGGGTATTGTGCACAACAATGCCCCTATTAATTTTCTTATAGAAAGTAAATACCTCATTGATTTCTGTAAAACTCGTCCAAGAAGTTGTTTTTCGATCATGGGATACAACCTGTATGGCTATAATTTTCTTAAGAGAAAGGTAAGCTTCATATCTTTCTGTTTAACTGGAAGAGAGTGGGTAAAAGCACATTCTTGCAGACACATGAATTGCTGATCAGTTGAGAATCCATTGTGAGTTGGGGGCCATGCCAATATTGCTCCTGATGAATGAAAGGAAAAGAATAGTATTCTGGTCTCATATTCAAAGCAAATAAGAGAGGTTGTTTATGGGAAAATTTATTGGGAAGCGTTTCTTATACATGGTGGGAATGCTAATTGCTTTATCATTTGTAATATTTTTGATTTTAGAATTGCCACCGGGGGACTATGCAGAACGGCACGTCCATGATTTGCGTCAGTCCGGTGTAACGGTGACCCAGGCGGATATTGAACAATATCGCTACATGTTTGGCTTGAATGATCCCTGGTACCAGCGATATTTTCATTGGATAACAAAAATAGTTTTCAAAGGAGATTTTGGTTATTCAATGGCATATCGTATGCCGGTGACGGATGTCATTGGAGATCGGATCTGGTTTACGGTATTAATCTCTATTGTAACGATAGGTTTCTCTTACTTGTTGGCGATACCCATTGGCATTTATTCCGCAATGAAACAATACACTGTAGGTGATTATGTCTTTACATTTCTGGGATACATTGGAATGGCAACGCCCAGCTTTTTACTGGCTCTGGTGTTAATGTATATCAGCTCAATGCATTTTGGGGTCAGTGTTGGGGGATTGTTCTCCCCTGAATTTGCAAGTGCTGCCTGGTCATGGGGAAAGTTTTTGGATTTATTAAAACATCTTTGGGTACCAATGGTTGTACTGGGCTTTTCAGGGGCAGCTTCAACCATTCGTATGATGCGGGCGACCATGCTGGACGAGAAAAACCAGTTGTACGTAACAGTTGCCAGATCAAAGGGATTGAAAGAAGGGAAAGTCATTCGAAAGTATCCCGTACGGGCCGCCTTAAATCCAATTGTGGCAACGATTGGCTGGGAATTATCGATAATTGTTTCCGGATCTCCTATTACTGCGACGGTATTATCCTTGCCGGATATTGGTCCCCTGTTTTACAAATCTTTATTGGAGCAGGATATTTACCTTTCGGGCTCGTTGCTGTTGATTTATTCTGCACTGACAATTATCGGAACATTTTTATCTGATATTTTGCTTGGCTTATTAGATCCAAGAATAAAGTACGGAGATTAAAAGATGATAAAGCTGAGTAGAATAAACAGAAAAAATGAACAAGAAGAAATTAAGCGGAGTGAAAGCTATTATTCTGCAACCCAATTGCAGTTAATCTGGTGGAAATTCCGGCGCCATAAAATGGCTATTGCCGGTTCAATTATCTTAGGCCTGTTCTTAATTATCATGTTGTTTTGTGAGTTTTTATCGCCGGCCACTCCTGATACGCGAAATTCCGGAATGTTGTATGCGCCTCCTTCAAAAATATATTTCTTTACGCCGGATGGAAAATTTACCCGACCGTATATTTTTGAAATGAAGAAAAGCCTTAATATGGAAACCCTTGAAGTAACGTTTTCTGAAAATCGCGAGGTGATGCTGCCCATCAAGTTCTTTATACATGGCGATGCATATAAGCTATGGAACACATTCCCGTCAGATCGCCATCTGTTTGGGGTGGATGATGGGACGTTGTTTTTGATCGGCGCCGATAGCATGGGGCGTGATATGCTGACAAGGGTGTTTTATGGGACTCGGGTTTCTTTGAGCATCGGCTTGTTCGGGGTGTTCATATCTTTTGTAATTGGCTTGATGATGGGTGGAATTTCGGGATTCTTCGGCGGTGTTGTGGATGATATTATTCAGCGGCTCATTGAACTGATTAAATCTATTCCGACTATTCCGCTGTGGATGAGCCTGGCGGCAATTTTACCTAAAGAATGGTCCGCCATAACAGTCTATTTTGCAATAACCATTATTCTGGGCTTTGTGCAATGGACGACACTTGCCCGACGTGTGCGCAGCAAGTTGATTTCAATGCGCGAGGAGGATTTCATCGCTGCCGCAAAAATTGCAGGAAGCAGTGATCTGCGGATTATCTTGCGGCATATGCTTCCCGCATTCTTCAGTTATATCATTGTGGATCTGACAATTTCATTTCCCAACATGATTCTTGGAGAAACCACTTTGAGTTTTATTGGGCTTGGACTGCGGGCGCCGATCATCAGTTGGGGGGTGATGCTGCAGCAAGCGCAGAATATTCTCACAATTGACCAGCATCCATGGCTCCTGATTCCCGCAGTTCCCGTTATTGTAAGCTGCCTGGCATTCAGTCTGGTTGGTGATGGAATGCGGGATGCTGCTGACCCATATTCGAATTAGGAGATGTCGATGTCTACACTAAAAGATAATGAACTGATTCGTATCAACAACCTGAAGGTGTCATTTCCTTTGGAAGAAGGGACAGTGAGAGCGCTGCGCGGGGTGGATCTTTCGATCAAGAAAAATCGGGTTATTGGTGTCGTTGGTGAGAGTGGTTGTGGAAAGAGCATCACGTCCCGCAGTATTTTGCGTATTCTGCCTGAATCCGGGCAGATTGACGAAGGAGAAATCCTCTTTCGTTCAAAGGAAACAAATTCTATCATCGATATTGCGAAGCTAGATTTGAAGGACCCTTATCTTCGCAAAATCCGCGGTGGTGAGATCTCAATGATTTTCCAGGAACCGATGAACTCATTTTCTGCCTACCATACCATTGGCAACCAGATTATGGAAGTTGTTCTGGAACACCAGGATGTGAGCAAGGATGTGGCGCGTGAAATGACCATCGAGATGCTGCACAAAGTGGGCATCCCGAATGCAAGCACAAGAATCGATCAGTATGCCCATGAATATTCTGGCGGTATGCGGCAGCGGGCGATGATCGCCATGGCGCTGATTTGCCACCCGGCCTTATTGATTGCAGATGAGCCCACTACTTCGTTGGATGTTACGATCCAGGCTCAGGTCCTGACTTTGATGAAAGACCTGCAGGAAGAGTTTGACTCCAGTATCATGTTTATTACGCATAACCTGGGAGTGATTGCCCAGATTGCTGATGAAGTGGCAATCATGTATCTGGGGCATGTTGTAGAGCGGGGTACAGTCAAGGATATTTTCCACTACCCTAAGCACCCTTATACCGAGAATCTCTTGAAAGCCATTCCGAAAATTGGGAAAACCAAGGGACAGCGCCTGGATGCGATCGAAGGTATGGTCCCCGGTTCATTTGAGATCGTACACGGCTGCCCATTTCACGCACGCTGTGAAAAAATGATTGCCGGTAAGTGCGAACAAATGGTGCCGCGGGAAATATCAATAGATGACGAGCATCGGGTATCCTGCTTTCTGTATGAATAGGGCGCCAGGATATTTTGGAGAAATAATATGACGAAAAGTAATGACTTTATTTTGGAAGTTAAAGACTTAAAAAAGTATTTCCCGGTTAAAAAAGGTGCTTTTAGAAAGACAAAAAAGAGTGTAAAAGCTGTGGATGGGGTCAGCTTTTCAATCCGACGAGGTGAGACTTTTGGGCTGGTTGGCGAGAGCGGATCCGGAAAAACGACCACAGGCCGCTTATTGCTGCGCGCCATTGAGCCTACTGAAGGCAGCATTATTTATCATCTTGATAAGGAATACGACCTTTTGTCCCTAGATAAAAACGCCATGAAGGAGTTTCGCAAACGTGCGCAAATGATCTTCCAGGACCCGTATTCTTCCCTGAACCCGCGAATGACCGTCCGCGATATTATCGCGGAGCCGCTGATTTGTGCACAGGATTTCGACCGTAAAACGATAACCGAGAGGGTAAAAAGTATTGCCGCAAAATGTCAGCTGAATATTGAGCATTTGCGCAGATATCCACATGCTTTTAGCGGCGGACAGCGGCAGCGCATTGGCATTGCACGCGCTTTGGTGCTGATGCCGGATTTTGTGGTATGTGACGAACCGGTTTCTGCGTTGGATGTTTCTATTCAGGCACAGATTCTGAATTTGTTGAAGGATTTTCAGGAAGAACTAGGGTTGACCTATCTATTCATTGCTCATGATCTCAGCGTTGTTGAACATACCTGTGACCGGATTGGCGTGATGTATCTTGGACGGTTGGTGGAGCTGGCAGAGACGGAGTCCTTATTTTATAAACCCCTGCATCCTTATACGGAGGCATTGATGTCGGCTATCCCGGCTGCCAACCCCGATGAAGTGATGCGGCCTGTTTTGCTGGAAGGGGAGATTCCCAGTCCCATTAACCAGCCTTCCGGGTGTTCTTTTCATCCGCGCTGCCGGTATGCGGAGGAACTTTGCAAGCATGAGCGCCCGGAGTGGCGAGAGATTGAAGAAGGACGCTTTGTCGCCTGCCATTATGCCGAAAAGCTTAGCTTGTTGGGGGTCGATTCCTATATGAATGTGAATGTCTGACCGCTAATAGCTTAATGAGTAAAGAAAATGCTGTGCCCGGTGTTTATTCAGGCACAGCATCTTTTTTTACTTGTAATATTTTCCTGAATTTCAGTGGATCAGTTTAGTGGTTTGCCGCACAAAGAACACCCTTTGTAACTGCAGGTGCCGCAATGGTTTTTTGCAAGGTAGGGGGCCCTTTCAATTGAATCTTCTTTAAGATACCCCATTCTGCGTAAAGTTATTAACATCCCTTCCACCGCAGATCGATCTGCATTGAGTTCTTTACACAAATGATGGATTTCTACTGCCCCATTTTCTCTTTCAATAATTTTAAGTAATTTCGTAAGCATTGTGATCAACCTATATTGAACAGTAATCCTAGTTGAAACACGAGGACTGCCACGACCCAGGCCAAAACCAGTTGACCAAGAATGCTGTACCACATGATGCGCGAGCCAAATTCCTGACGGGCAGCGGCTACGGCCACCATACACGGTGTGTATAGTAATGTAAAGAGGAGGAATCCTGCGGCAGCCAGTTTACCATGACCACCGCTGCTCTCTTCAAAGCCATTTTGCACCGCTGTCATCAGCGCAAGAGATTCTTCCTCTTCAGGCTCTTCGTCAAAGAGGTCGATTCCAACAACAAGCGGAATAGACCGAACGGCATCCCACGTTGAGGTGAAAAATGAAGTTACGATGAAAGAAGCATCTTCTATAAATGTAGGCGCAGATTCTGCCTCTTCGCTGCTTTCTTCTACTCCATAGACCTGACTGATTGTGGAAACTACGACTTCTTTGGCAACGAAACCGGTAATGAGGGACCCACTGGCTTGCCAACTTCCAAAACCCGCCGGCGCAAATACCGGACTGACAATGGAAGAAGCTGCTGAGAAGGCGCTTTCATCAATCCTGGTGTTGGCAAAGGATCCGCCTCCTTTGACCGGTAATGCCAACAGCACCCAGATCACAATGCTGGTCGCCATAATTAGAGTCCACGCTCTTTTAATGAAGTGAGACGAACGTTCCCACATATGGGCCCAAATGCCTTTAAAAGTGGGCAGGCGGTAGGGAGGAAGTTCCATCACGAATGGAGAAACTTCGTTGGTCTTGAAAAGGGTCTTCTTAAGCACAATTCCCAGCAGGATTGCTACCACAACCCCGGTCAGATAAAGAGAGAAGATCACCAAACTGGCATTATCAGGGAAAAAGATTTCAGCGAAAAGCACATATACTGGCAGGCGCGCGCCGCAGCTCATAAAGGGAACCAGCAGTCCGGTGAGAATGCGGTCCCGTTCGTTTTCGAGTGTGCGTGTGGCGTAAATAGCAGGCACCGTGCATCCAAAGCCGACGATCATCGGCAAGAAACTTTTCCCATGCAGCCCCACTCCTTTCATGAGACGATCCATTACAAAAGCAGCCCGGGCCATGTAACCGGAATCCTCAAGGAGAGCTAACGCCAGATAGAGCATCATCATGACCGGGAAGAAAACAAGTACGCCGCCAACTCCGGCAATAATCCCATCCACCAGAAGGGACTCGACCCAGCTTCCGCTGAGGCCAAGTATGCCCAGAATTGCGATGACCCAATGGGTGAGTGGACCTCCAATAACGCCTTCGACCCATCTTAAAAATGGATCTGCTACATCGGTCGTCAGTTTGAAGACTATCCACATCAATGCAAGGAAAATGGGAATCCCTAAAAAACGATTTGTGACAATCCTGTCAATTTTATCGGAGGGTGATTCCACTCTCTGTTTGGGCCTTTGTACCACGTCCTGGATTACTTGATGGATGAACTGATAGCGGCTTTCGGCCATCTGTGTCTCAAATGAAAATTCGGCATCTTTCAAAAATGGTTTGCTGATTTCTTCGGCAGAATCGATTAAAGCCTGACCAGAATCATTGTTAAGACGATCCAGAATATCGGTATCTTTTTCAAGAAGCTTAATAGCCAACCAACGCGGATTATATGACTGTGCAAGGCCGCTGGTTTGTACTGCAACCTCACTAAGCCTGGAAATTAATTCGTCAATCGTAGAGGTATAGGAAAGTGCAGGACGTTTTACTTCCCTTTGATTCGCTATATCGAATATGGCATTTTTAAGCGCTTCAAAGCCCTTGCCTTCACGAGCTGTCATAGCTACCACAGGTACATTTAACGCTGCTGACAATTTATCTTCGTCAATGGATAACTGGTTCTGTCTGGCAAGATCCATCATATTCAACACGAGGATAACGGGAACGCCTAATTCAAGGACTTGCAGTGTTAGATAGAGGTTACGCTCCAGATTCGCAGCATCAACAATAGATATCACAGCATCCGGTTTTCGCTCTATGATGAAGTCGCGGGCAATTTTTTCTTCCTGTGAATATGCCGTAAGGCTGTAAGTTCCGGGAAGATCAACCACTGTAAAATTGAAATCCTGGTGTTGAAAATGTCCTTCCTTTTTTTCAACAGTCTTTCCGGGCCAATTGCCTACATGTTGGTGGCTTCCGGTGAGTTCATTGAAAACAGTTGATTTACCACTGTTTGGATTGCCGGCCAATGCTATGGCGAGGTCTTTCATTCTATTTTTCTCCTAGTATTTAAAAATTTTGCGAGGATGATGGCCCCGTTTTCTATGCCGTCCAGGATGAACCCGTCTTTGTATCATCTCCTGGCATCGTCCATCACCGAAGGGTTGCACCATAATCTGATGCAGCATACATCCCCCTAATGCAATTCGTGTGTCTTTTACTTTAACAATTGCAGGTCCATCAATCGGGCGAGTGATTAATTGAACAACAACTCCAGGGACAAAGCCCATTGCTTCTAAACGCTGTTGAATTTTGCAACCGCCAAGGATTCGAACGATTTCGACATGATCGCCATTCTGGACCATGCTTAACGTCATCATTTCGCCAGCTCCAATGTGATCAGTTCAGCTTCTGATTTCCGTAAGCTTAAGCTGTAACCCTTGACTTCTATTTCAAGGGGATCTCCTAACGGCGCTTTTCGGATCATGGTGACCTCTGAGCCGGTGACAAGCCCCATATCCAACAACCGCGTTCGAAGCTTTCCCTGTGCTTTGAGAGAGACAATTTTGCCATTATGACCTGGCTTGAGCCGGTCTAAACTTGTATTTTGCATTGCTTTATCTCCTGCATGTTATAATTTGAGAGAACATAAATATTATTAGCTAATGCTAATATCACGTATTACTATACGTTAATTTTTATGGCGAAGCAAGGATTTCTTGACGGTTGTCCGGTTAATACCTTACAAATGTCATGTGCAAGAGATCAGAGTGATCAAAATGGAAGATAAGAGAACATCTAAAATCACACCAACTGTGGAAGATTATCTGGGTGTGCTTTACACATTGGAGAGAGACGAGGTGCCGGCTACAGGGGCTGTCATGGCCAAGCTTTTATCCGTTTCTCCTCCCACGGTGACAAACACCTTTAAAAGAATGGTCAGAGATGGGCTGATCTCAATAGATAAAGCGAAACACGCCCTTTTAACAGATCGAGGCAGAGAAAACGCGGAATCCGTTATGCGGCGTCATATGTTAACGGAATGGCTGCTCAAAGATACCTTGAATGTCCCTTGGTCAGAAACACATCAGGAATCGCACGATATTGAACACGCGCTCTCGAAAAATATTGAACAAAAATTACAAGAACACATTAACACCGTGAAAACCTGCCCCCATGGCAATCCACTGCCGGGAAACGAAGTCTATGTGCAGGACTGGGTCCCTTTATCCCAATTTCAGCCGGGAGAACGAGGAATCCTTCGCCGCATTCATGAATTTGGTGAAGACCACGCCGAATTATTACAGTTTCTTGAACAGCATGGGTTTCTTCCCGGTGTTGGCTTTACTGTAAAAGAAATACTACCTTTTAACCAGACCATGACGGTTGAAACAGAACAAGAAAGCATTACTCTTGGTCTTTCATCGGTAGCGTATTTATTTGCAGAAAAAAGTTGAGTGAAGCGGGGCTAAGTTAAGCCTTAACTCTTTGTAATACATTCCATATTTTCCAACCCCAAACGATCTGTGGATGGATTTTAAATAAAGACAGCCACTGTCGTGGCTATCTACAAGCGGGAATTTGATCATCCGCATAGAGGAAATCTATAAAAAGATTTCCCGAGTGGGCACGGAGGGACTCGAACCCACGACCTCACGGATGTGAACCGTGCGCTCTAACCAGCTGAGCTACGCGCCCTTGCGAACCTGATTATAGCAAAGGTCAACTGGATTGGCAAGGATTCGGTTGGATGGCTTTGCGGTATAATTAAGGCTTGGTAGATCATGCGGAAGGAAGATAAAAGAATGGAAATTGGTACCGTCCAGAACGTGGATATCGATCAGGAAATGCGCACGGCATATATGGATTATGCCATGAGCGTCATTGTAGCTCGTGCTTTGCCCGATGCCCGCGATGGTTTAAAACCGGTTCATCGCCGGATTTTGTACGCGATGAACGATATGGGGATTCGCTCAAATACAGCATTTAAGAAATCGGCCAGGATCGTTGGTGAAGTGTTGGGTAAATACCATCCGCATGGCGATTCTGCGGTTTACGAAGCGATGGCGCGCCTTACTCAGGATTTTTCAATGCGCTATCAGCTTGTGGATGGACAGGGTAACTTCGGCTCTATCGATGGGGATTCACCGGCGGCCATGCGTTACACCGAAGCCCGATTGGATAAACGGGCCGAAGAAATGCTGGTGGATATTGATAAAAATACCGTGGATTATGTGGATAATTTTGACGGTTCACTCCAGGAACCGACAGTTCTTCCCGCTCGTTTGCCTAACTTGCTGCTAAATGGCGCTTCGGGCATCGCGGTGGGGATGGCCACCAACATTCCTCCACATAATCTTCGGGAATTAAGTGATGCGATCAGTCATCTGATTGACAATTATGATAACCTGGACGAGGTTACCTCCGAAGATCTGATGAAGTTTGTACCCGGACCGGATTTTCCGACCGGTGGGATGATCATCGGACGGGAGGGGATTCGCCAGGCGTACAGCACCGGACGAGGGCGTCTGATTGTACGGGGGATTGCTCACATTGAGGAAATGCGCAGTGGCCGCTACCGGATTGTGATCACCGAGATTCCCTATCAGGTTAATAAATCTTCTCTCATTGAACGGATTGCAGACCTGGCGCGCGGCGGAAAACTGGATGAGATCAGCGATTTACGCGATGAATCCGACCGGCGGGGAATGAGCATTGTGATTGAGTTGAAGCGAGGGGCGCAGCCCCGCCGGGTGCTCAACCGATTATACAAATATACTGCGCTCCAATCCACCTTTGGTGTTAATCTTTTGGCTTTGGTGGAAGGCGAGCCGCGGCTGCTTTCTTTGAAACGTGCTCTAAAGATCTATATTGCGCATCGTTTCCAAATTGTTACTCGCAGGACTGAATTTGAGCTGGATAAAGCCCGCCGCAGGGCACATATTCTGGAAGGGCTTTTAATCGCACTGGCCAATCTGGATGACATTATTAAGACTATCCGTGCCTCAGCGGATGCCGATGTGGCTAAAGAACAGTTGATGAGCCGTTTCCGGCTCACGGATGTTCAGGCCCAAGCCATTCTCGATATGCAGTTGAGGCGGCTTTCAGCGCTGGAGCGGCAGAAGATTGAGGATGAGCAAAAGCAGATTTTGGAGAAAATTGCTGAATATGAGGATCTGCTGGCCCATCCCAAGAAGATTCTGGCCGTTGTCAAAGATGAACTGCATGAGGTGACGGAAAAATACGGCGATGAGCGGCGCACCCGGATTTCGCTGGATGAGTTTGAAGAACTCTCCGATGAAGATCTGGTTAAAGACGAGCCGGTATTGATCAGCATCACCGAGAAAGGATACATCAAGCGGGTATCAATGGACGTACACCGGACGCGCGGCAGAGGCCGGCGCGGAGCATCGGGTCAGACCATGCGCGATGAAGACGAAGTGATGCTCATGCTTCATGCCCACACTTTGAATACGCTGCTCTTTTTCACGGATCGTGGAAAGGTGTATTCAGAAAAAGTTTATCAAATTCCGGATGCGAATCGAACCGATCGGGGTATTCCTATTGTCAATATTCTTTCCCTCGACCCGCAGGAGCAGGTCACAGCAGTGGTTCCTGTTCCGGATTTTGACACTGCTGAATACTGCACGATGGTGACCCTCAAAGGCCGAATCAAACGGGTTGCGCTGTCAGAGTTTTCCAGCGTGCGTAATTCCGGTTTGATTGCGATTGGCCTTAATAATGATGATGAGCTGGATTGGGTGCGTTTGACCAGTGGAGAGGATGAAATCATTCTGGTGACCCAAAAAGGCAGGGCGCTGCGCTTCAATGAAAATCTTGTGCGAGCCATGGGTCGCCAGGCGGCGGGGGTCAAAGCAATTACTTTGAGAGGCGCTGACCGGTTGGCATCCATGGAAGTGGTAGAACCGGGTGGCTATTTATTGGTGGTCACAGAAAAAGGTTTTGGGAAGAGAACTCCTCTTTCAAGATATTCACCGAAGGGTAGAGGCTCCCTGGGAGTTTACACGATAGATTATAAAAGTCTGCCGAAAATCGGCAAGCTGGTCGCAGCGCGAGTTGTCCAGAACAAGGATGAAGTCACTCTGATTTCTACGGGTGGGATTGTTCTCCGGTTGAAAGTGAAAACGATTAACCCCACCGGTCGAACCACTCAGGGGGTTCACCTGATGGGACTGGATGACGGGGATAGTGTGGCCGGTGTGGCCCGTATTGCGGAAGAAGAGGAAAAGAAAACGGAGAAACCCGCCAGCGAGGTCGAATCCACCGAACAGGAAGCTGAAGTGGAAGAGATCTTCGAAGAAGATCTGGAAGAAGAACTCTCCGAGGATTTGGATGAAGACCTGGACGAAGAATTAGACCAGGAAGAGGACGACGCAGAAGAATAATCTGAATGATCTAAAGGAAAGGCAGAACGATTTTCTCTGTGGCAACCAGAAAGAAAGTCCCTAAAACACAGGTCATCATTAACATCATTAAAACGATGACGAAACGTTGAGGGGCGGTCATGCCTAAGAAGAGTTTTTCTTCTGAAGAATCCTGACCCGAACGAAGGTCTTCTTGTATGGCTTCTTCTTCATCCAAATACGAAGAAGCTGCTGAATTTCGCAAATCATCTAACATTTTTAGAACCTCCCGGTGTGACTGGATTATGCCCATTCAATGGGCGGAGATGAAGATCTCCTACAGTCACACTGATTATTTTATCCTGTTCGTCCTTAATCAACAGACTCCCATCGGATTGGACGCCTGCTATCCGGCCAAGAATCTGGCGGCTGCCAGGTTGTTTAATTTGAATCCATTCATTTTTAAAGGCCAGTTTCTCTTCCCAGGCTTGTAAAAATGACTCGGAAGTCAATAAAGGCCGCCATCGGAATAATTCTATAAGGATATTATACAAAAGATCAAGCCGATCTACATACTTGCCTGCGGCAGTTTCTATGCTGGTAGCCGGAAACAATAGTGCTTCGGAAGTTGGTATGGATTGGGATGCAACATTCACGCCAATACCAATCACAATCCCTGTGGGCAGATTATCCCGCCAGATAGCTTCCAACAGGATGCCGGCAGTCTTTTTCCCTTCCAAAAGGACGTCGTTAGGCCACTTGATCTGGGGCTTCAGTCCGTAAGTTTGCAGTGCTTCGCAAACCGCCATAGCGCCTAATGGAGAGAATAGCTGGAGGTGAGAAATTTCTTCGGGTTTTGGCCGGAGGATCAGGCTGAAAGCCAGAGCCGAATCCGGTTGGGTAACCCAATGCCGCTTCATTCGTCCTCGTCCGGCAGTTTGGTGATCTGCGATCACAATAGACCGGTCTGCAGCACCTTCTTCAGTCCATTTCAACGCGAAATTGTTTGTCGACCCGATTGAGTCGAAATACCGGATAGCAGAAAGTTCCACACCATCCAATTGCGATTTTAAGGTTTCCTCGTTCATTGGGGTCAATTTTACCAAAGGAACTGTTTATTGACTTTTAAACGCCTGTAAGTGTGCGTTGCTGTGGAGCTTGAGTATGGTGTAAGCAAAGGATTTTTGCATATGGATGAACCCAGGTTAAAGCCAAGGGGGATTTATTCCTATTAGCTTTTCAGGTCGGATTGAATCTGGTTCGAGATCTCTTCTGTAAGCGTTTGATGAAAAATATCGGCTTCCAGTTCTTCTAGGGCTTCAATCAGGCGTTCCAGCCATTTATGCCAGACCAGGGCGATGATTGCGGAACTGTTGGGTTTTAAATCTTGAGAGAACTGCCGTAAGACCTCATTGTCAAAGCCCATATCTATGTTCCCGGCCGCCAATCCGCCGGCTGCGGCGCCGGCCGCGGCGCCCACAATTGCACCCGCAGGCCCACCTAACAACCCAATTAACCCGCCTGTGATCGCACCGAATGCTGCACCGTGCTTACCGTCAACATCCTGTGTTTCCCGGATAAAAAATTTCCCTTTCGCGTTTTTTGAGAGAACCGCTGCATTGCTGATCTGGATGATTTGTTGTTTTTCAAATTCTTTCAATTGATTGAGTGCTTCTTCTGCCTTTTTTTCGTTATCAAAAGCTGCAACAACCAGTTCAAGAAGCTCTGCCATAGGCCCTCCTTAATTCTGTTTCTAACTAAAGATCTACAGAAATGATAAAACCTGAACTGAAGGATTTCAATATCTGAATCAGGGTTTATTCTCTCTGTTATGGATGGTTTGAGTATAGCACTGTTGGGAAATAGTATTTCCGAATATATCCGGAAAATGGAGGAGGCAGGGATATTGTTTTGATATTCGGTTTCAATACTTTCTGCTTTTGGGAAAATTCTTTGTCAGTAGAGAATAAGATGATATTTTGAGTATTTAAATTTTTAATTATGAAAATCCTATCAGGCTTTTGTTAAAAGAATCTATGAATTTAGATTTATTGCTTGCACCGTTATGAACTGTGCAGTAAATTATGGTAAGATTACAGCTTACAATTTTGGGGAATTGTAAGGTTTTTGAATAATCAAAGACTTCCATCAAGTGCCTTTTATGGTATGATGTGAATTTGGAGAAACAAAAATGGATGAGAAAATAACAATTATTGAAGGGCCTCCTCCTACTTTTGATGTGGTGGATGATGGGTGGGCTTTAGGTTTAAACGAAGGCCCGTTCTTATACGACCTAGCATTGACCCATGTCCGAACTTTCAATGGGCCTTCTTTGGTAGAGCGCTGCTATCGCGCCTGGAAGAAAAAGGAACCTATTTATTTACATTATCGTAATGATGTGGGGTTGGAGGAAACGGCACTGATTATGGCGGCCCGCTCTGTCGAAACACCTGAAGGACAGGTGCTGTTGTTGTGGACCCGACATAAACCCGAAGATATCGAAATTGAGATTGATATCGAGTACGATGACGGGGATGATGATGAAGAAGATGAGGAAGATTTCTAAAATTTTCTGTTAAGAATCATCGAATTGCTATAAAAAGTGAAGAACCCGTTTCTGATCAGAGACGGGTCTTTTCTTGCGTATTGTGCAGACAAATAAAATATTCCTTGAAAATGTTATAATCATCCTATGCGTACAAATACTAAGAAAATATTGCTGGCTTTGCTGGCCTTGATAATCCTTGCGGGGATATCGTTTGCGGTCCCTCCGATCCGCGAACGGGTGATGTGGCGTGTGGATCAATTGCGCGTCAGTCTTTTTTATAAACTCAACCCTCCTGAAAAGGAAGTCTTTGTTCCTCAGGAAGCACAGGAGTTGCCGACTGCAACACCTACGACTGCGGCAACACTTACCAGTACTCCGGAAACTCCGATGGATACACCAACCCCACAACCAACAGCTACACCATTACCCGGTGAAGTGGCGATTGAAGGGGTAATCTATACCGACCAGCATGGGTTGTGGAATTACTGCGCGCCTTCGAACCTGGCTATGGAGCTTTCCTTCTGGGGTTGGCAGGGGGACCGAGTTGATGTTGGGTCTTATGTCAAACCGTTTGAAAAAGACAAGAATGTGATGGCATATGAGCTGGCCGATTACGTTACCGAACAGACGGATTTCCAGGCTGCGCTGCGTTACGGAGGAACGTTCGACCTGTTGAAGAAATTGCTTGCCAATGGGTATCCGGTTTTAATCGAAAAGGGTACTTATATTCGTGAAACGACCACCGGAAAATTTAGTTGGATGGGACATTACAATGTAGTTACCGGTTATTCCGACGAATCTCAGGAATTTATCGTTCAGGATTCCTACTATACACCGGATTACCGGATTGCTTACGATCTGTTAGAGGGCGAATGGCGCGCTTTCAACAATGTCTTTCTGGTGGTTTACCCCTCCGAAAAGCAGGACGAACTTTTCGGAATTCTGGGTGATTATGCCGACGCGGATCAGAGCAACCGGATTGCGGCTCAAATTGCATCCGATGAAATCTATTCGCTTTCGGATGTGGATAGATTCTTCGCCTGGTTCAATCGCGGTTCCAGCCTGGTTAACCTGCAGGATTACTACGGAGCAGCAGCAGCTTATGATGAGGCCTGGAATTACTATGCTACCCTGCCGGAAGAGGGCAGACCGTGGCGCATCACCTGGTATCAAACCGGGCCTTACTTCGCATATTTTTATACTGGCCGGTATCAGGATGTGATCAACCTGACCACTCAAACCATTGATGGGGCGAGCCAGCCTTATCTTGAAGAGAATTTCTATTGGCGCGCTCGGGCTTATGTGACCATGGGTGATATCGATTCGGCGGTTCAGGATTTGAGAACCAGTATTGAATATCATCCGGATTTCACGCCCAGTGTCGAGCTCCTTCAGGAATTGGGCTATTCAGAATAACAATGCTTAAAATCCTGCACTTTGCTGATGCGCACATCGATATTGCCGCACATGGCCGTCGCGATCCGGCAACCGGGCTGCCTGTCCGGGTCCTGGATTTTCTCAAAGCGTTGGATCAGATTGTCGATACGGCAGTTGAGCAAAAAGTAGATCTGGTGATTTTTGCCGGTGATGCTTACAAAGACCGTACACCGGTGCCTACCTTTCAACGAGAATTTGGCAAGAGAATCATACGCCTGTCAGATGCAGGAATTCCTACTGTGCTGCTGGTTGGGAACCATGATCTTTCTCCGGCCACAGGCAGAGCGCATGCTTTACAGGAATTTGATACCCTTCAGGTACCGCACGTGTATGTTATCAGCAAACCATGCTTCTGGAAGCCGGAAGATCTGGAAGGCCTGCCGCTTCAACTCATTGGTTTGCCCTGGGTATCCCGTTCCAGCCTGATGGCAGCGCTCCAGCTTGAGGGAGAGAATGTTGGCCAGATCTATGCGGAGGTGGAAGCCCGGTTAAGTGAATTGGTTCAACGATGGCTTCAGGAAATAGATTCGTCGCTGCCGGTGATCCTGACAGCGCACGCATCCGTGCAGGGCGCAAAATATGGCGGAGAACGCAGCGTGATGTTGGGAAATGATCTGGTTCTGCCGGGCGGTCTGGTGCGTGATCCACGCCTGGATTATGTTGCGCTGGGACACATTCATAAAGCCCAGAATCTAAACGAAGACAGCTATCCGCCGGTAATTTATCCCGGTTCGATTGAACGGGTCGATTTTGGCGAGGTGGAAGATCAAAAATATTTTGTCCTTGCCAATATAGAAAAAGGAAATACAACGGTTGAATGGTGCAAGTTGGAAGGACGCCGCTTTCTCGATCGCCGTGTGACGATTGACTCGCCTGAAAACACATTGGAACAGATGATTGCCGGGCTGCCTGCGCGCGAAGCACTGCGTGATGCAATCGTCCGCCTTACGGTTTCTTTCCCAAGAATGTGGGAATCCAGCCTGGATGAAAAAGGCATCCGCCAGTATGTTGAAGGGGCGTTTGAGTTTCACCTGGTGCGCCGCCCTCAAATGGATGTCCGCATCCGTCTTCCCAATGATCAGAGCATTAGTACGAAAAATCACTTGGAATTGCTGGAAATTTACTGGCACACACTTAACCTCGAAACGAATGAAATGGAAGACCTCCAAAAATCTGCCGGAGAGATTATCTCTGAAGCTCGGAACATCTGAGTGTATTTTTAGCAAAAAAGGGGTTGACAGTAAGGACTGTAAGTTTGTATGACATCAAGCATTGGGTTTCAATTTTTTTTGGTATTGTTTTTAATCCTGATCAATGGCGTTTTTGCCATGTATGAGCTTGCTATGGTTTCGGCTCGAAAAATCCGGTTGCAGCAGCGGGCCGAGGATGGAGATAATTCCGCGAAAACGGCTTTGGATCTCATTGAACATCCCAATCGCCTGCTTTCTACGGTACAAATTGGAATCACTCTGGTTGGAATTTTTTCGGGTGCTCTGGGAGGAGCTACTCTTGCAGAGCATTTCACTCCGTTGATCGCGAAAATACCGCTTCTGGAACCTTACAGCGAAGGGATCGCGCTTGTTCTGGTTGTGTTGACGATCACTTATCTCTCCCTGGTAGTTGGGGAGCTGATCCCCAAACGGCTGGCTCTCAGTGATCCGGAGAAGATCGCAGCAGCACTGGCTATTCCGATGAAAGGACTCTCGAAGCTAGCGTCTCCGATGGTTTGGCTCTTGAGTGTCTCTACGGATCTGGGCGTCCGGCTGTTGGGGGTTAAACCTAACAAGGAACCGCCAATTACAGAGGAAGAGATTAAGCTCCTGATTGAGCAGGGAACACAGGTTGGGGTCTTTGAAGAGGCCGAACAGGATATTGTCCACAGTGTCTTTCGTCTCGGGGACCGACGGGTGGATCAAATCATGACTCCTCACACCGAAATTGTGTGGTTGGATCTCGATGATCCCCTGGATGAAAATATCCAAAAAGCACTCGATTCCCGTTTTACCCGCTTCCCGGTTGGTCAGGGGAGCCTGGATAATGTACAGGGGATTTTGTTGTCCAAAGATCTTTTTGTTGAGAGGTTGAAGGGGAATAAAATTGATTTGAAATCGATGCTGCATTCTCCCCTGTATGTCCCGGAAAGTATGCCGGCGCTTACAGCCCTGGAGGAGATTCGGAACTCCGGTTTGCTCATTGCGCTGGTTGTGGATGAGTTTGGCGGGATTTTGGGCATGGTTACCCTGTTGGATATTCTCAAGGCCATTGTCGGGGAAATTCCCCGGCGTGGAAGCGATCAGGAACCGTTGATTGTTCAGCGGGCTGATGGAAGCTGGTTGGTAGATGGGCTCCTTCAGGTGGATGAGTTGAAAGATATATTGAATCTCGATATGCTCCCGGAAGAGGCGCGCGTTGGCTACCAGACTTTGGGAGGGTTGATGATGAGCCGGTTGGGAAACATCCCTTCCGCCGGACAATATTTTGATTGGGAAGGAATTCGCTTTGAAGTGGTGGACATGGATGAGAGACGAGTGGATAAAGTAATGATTACTCCCGCTGACCTATTAAAATCTGAGAAAACGCGTTCAGGGGAAGAGATTCAAAAAGAATGATTCCCCAAAAGATGCGCCTGTCCGGCTTTTTATCTTATCTTGAACCGGTTGAGATTGATTTTACTCAATTTAATCTGGCCTGTATCTCCGGAGCAAATGGGGCCGGTAAGTCTACCTTGTTGGACGCCATCACCTGGGCTTTGTTTGGACAGGCCCGCCGCCGGGACGAATCGCTGATCAATAGTTCTGCGGATGCTGCCGATGTTACCCTGGATTTTAAATATGAAGGTGACTTATACCGCGTTCGGCGCACCAATCGGCGCGGTAAAACCTCCATGCTAGAGTTGTTCATCCAGGATCCGGATGGAAAATGGCGTCCTCTGACAGAGCACTCCTTACGAGAAACCGAAGCACATATTCAAAAAATTCTCTCTATGGATTACGAAACGTTTATCAACGCTTCGTTTTTTTTGCAGGGCAAGGCGGATCAATTTGCTCAACAGCGTCCGGGAGACCGGAAACGTATCCTTTCCAGCATTTTGGGACTGGAAGTTTGGGAAACCTACCGGGAAGGGGCCTTCACCAAACGCAGGAAATGCGAGAGTGATCTGACCGGTTTGGAAGGCATTCTGGATGAGATCGAAAACGAGCTTCTTCAAGAAGATGAGCGCCGCCAGCGGCTGCAAACATTGGAAGAGAGGTTAAAACAGTTGTCGGCTGTGCGCCAGGCTCAAGAGTCCGCACTGGAACAGCAGCGCCGGTTGATGGCATCCTTTGAAGAACAGCGCCGCATGGTGGAAGTTCTTGCCCGGCAGGTTGAAACAGCGAAACAGCGGGTGGAACAGCGGACCGCAGATCTTGAGACCAGAGAATCGGAATATCAGCAATACCAGCTCCAGCTCGACTCTGCGCAGGAAATTGAAGCGGCTTACGAAGAATGGCAGCGTACACAACATGAACTGGAGCATTGGAACGAGATTGCCGGACAGTTTCGGGAGCAGGAAACTCTGCGAGCAGAACCTTTGATGGCTATCGAGCGCGAGCGCTCCCGGCTGGAGCAGGAACAGGAAACTCTCGAAACGGAGAAGAAGAAAATTTCAGAGCTGGATTTACAGCTTCCGGAACTTGAAATTCAGATTAACGAACAATCGCAGAATATTTCAAATATCCTGGAGAAGCTGGCCATGCAGGCCGCTCTTGAAGATGAAGTGAAATTCCTCCAACAACAACAGTCCGATCTGTCTGCCGAGAACCGGCGTTTACGGCTTGAAATGAATGAATTAAAAGAACGCATTGGACGGTTGGAACAAACCGAAGGGGCCGTATGCCCACTTTGTGGGCAGCCGCTTGAGCAGGAAGATCGCGAAGGTTTAATCCGGCAGTTGGAAGCGGAAGGCCTGGAAAAGGGGAATACTTTTCGGGAAAATCAGGATCAGGTGCGGGAGGGGATGCAGCGTTTTCAGCAGATTGAATCCGAACTCCGTGGTTTAAAAAAGGAAGACGCAAAACTCCGCCAATACCAACGCGAGCTGGATCAATTGGAATCCGGAAAGCAGCATATTCAGGATGAAATCGCAAGCTGGCAGGCAGTTGAAGCCCCCCGTTATTTTGAGGTTATTAAAGTATTGGAATCGGATGCATTTGCACCTGAAGCCCGTGAGCAATTGGGAAAGATTGATCTTGCTTTGAGGGAAATTGGCTATGATGCGGCTGCTCATGATGCCGCTCGTGTCCGGGAACAGCAGCAGCGTGCCAGCCAGGAACGTTTCCGCCGGTTGGAAATTGCGCGTGCTTCGTTAAGTCCGCTTGGACGGGAAATTGAGAATCTTAAACTTCAACTGGAAGAAGCTGAGAAAGAAAGGCAGAAAGCCGGAGAAGAACATCAACTGGCCGAGGAGAAATACCAAAAAGCGATGGAAGGGCTTCCGGATATCCATCAGGTGGAAACTGAATTATTCCAGATCCAAGAGGAAGAAAATCAGGTCCGCATGCAAGTGGGTGGGGCGATTCAATCGGTCGAAGTATTGAAAACTCTTCAAAGCCGGAAAAAAGAATTGGTCAAACAGCGTGACGAAGTCATGTTAAAAATTTCCCAACTTAAAACGCTGGAGCGTGCCTTTGGGAAAGACGGCGTTCCGGCTTTGCTGATCGAGCAGGCCTTACCGGAAATTGAATTGCACGCCAATGAAATTCTGGATCGGCTCAGCGCGGGCAACATGTCGGTGCGGTTTGTGACGCAGAAAGATTATAAAGATAAAAAACGGGATGATAAACGGGAAACCCTGGAAATTGAAATTAATGATGCGGCAGGGGGGCGGCCATATGAGCTGTTTTCAGGAGGCGAGGCCTTTCGGGTTAACTTTGCCATCCGGTTAGCCCTATCCAGAGTTTTAGCCCGCCGTGCAGGGGCTCGTTTGCAAACTTTGGTAATTGACGAAGGTTTTGGCAGCCAGGATGCGGTAGGCCGTCAGCGGCTGGTGGAAGCGATCAACATGGTGCAGCCTGATTTTAAGAAGATTCTGGTTATTACACATCTGGAAGAACTGAAGGATGTGTTCCCGGCGCGGATCGAAGTAGAAAAGACCAGTCGGGGCTCCCGGGTGAGCGTGCTGGCATGAGTCCACTGGACATTCGTCTGGCTTTGCAGCAGCGTGTGCTTCCGGAATATCGCGCGCCATTTTTTGAGATGCTGGCGGCCAACTGCTTAAAAGGCATGAGCCTTTTCGCCGGAACTCCCAGACCGGAAGAAGCAATTGCCCGACCGGATGATCTGACGGTTGCAAAGACCTGGAAGGCCCACAATATTCACCTTTTTAAGGGGAAATTTTATCTCTGCTGGCAGGCCGGAATTTTGGACTGGTTGAACGCCTGGCAGCCGGATGCATTGATCCTGGAGGCCAACCCGCGCTATCTGCATTCTCCATCGGCAGTGCGCTGGATGCACCGCCGGAATAAGCCGGTGTTAGGTTGGGGACTGGGGGCGCCGCCCATACAGGGAACCGGCGCTGCGGCGGGAACCTGGTTCAGGCGTCGTTTCCTCGCACAATTTGATGCTCTGATCACTTACAGCGCTACGGGTGCGGCTGAATACAGGGCCTGTGGTTTTCCAGCGGATAAAATTTTTATTGCACCCAATGCCGTAGCATCCAGACCATTTCAGCCGGCACCATCTCGTCCGGAAGATTTTAAAGCCGGACAGGCAGTGGTCCTGTTTGTGGGACGTTTGCAAGCCCGTAAGCGGTTGGATTTGTTGTTCAGGGCCTGCTCCCTTCTTCCGGAACATTTACGCCCACGGGTGTGGATTGTAGGAGATGGTCCGGCAAGGAATGCGTTTGAGTCTCTGGCAGAAGAGATCTACCCGACAGCAGAATTTTTTGGCGCGCAGCATGGTGCGGCGCTGGCTCCCTATTTTGAGGAAGCGGATTTGTTCGTTTTGCCCGGTACGGGTGGGTTGGCTGTTCAGCAGGCCATGTCCTTTGGATTACCGGTGGTAGTTGCAGAGGCGGACGGCACTCAGGTCGACCTGGTGCGCCCCGAGAACGGTTGGTGTGTGCAGTCGGGAGATTTATCCGAGCTGACCTATGTCCTGGAGAAAGCTTTGAGTGATGTTAACCGGCTGCGCCGGATGGGTGAAAAATCTTATCAGATTGTCTCGGAAGAGATCAATCTTGAAAATATGGTGAATGTGTTTGAACGGGCTGTCTGGTCCGTTTTGGGAGAAAGTTGATGCGCGTACTGCTGGTTGCAGACGGGAGAAGCCCGATTACCCATCGCTGGATCAAAGGCCTCAACGCACTTCAATATGAAGTTGTGCTGGTCTCCACCTTTCCCTGTGAGAGCGTTCCAGGTGTTGAGACCCTCTATATCCTTCCGCTGGCGTTTTCGAACCTGGCGGGCAGCCAGGCAGGTAAGAAACCATCTGCGGATTCAGCTGGCCCCGGCGGTTTGCGGCGCAGTGTTTCGCGGTTCCGTTCCCTGTTTATGAAAGGGCGCTATTGGTTTGGTCCTTTAACCGTCCGGTTTTATGCTTCCCACTTTCGCCGGATTGTGGATGCAGAAAAGCCTGATTTAATCCACGCTTTGCGGATTCCTTTTGAAGGGATGTTGGCGTCCGTTGCCCCGCCGGAGATACCCGTTCTGGCCTCCATTTGGGGAAATGACCTCACCCTTCATGCTGTGGGCTCTCCGCTCATGCAGCGGTGGACCGAGCGAACCCTGAACCGGATCGATGGGTTGTTGGCGGATGCCCGACGGGACATCCGGCTCGCGCAGCAGTGGGGGTACCCGGTGGATTTACCCACACTGGTTGTCCCCGGCTCCGGCGGGATTGACCTGGATGAAATCCTCCAGACGGAACCAAACCCGAACCTGGATAAGTTTGAAATTTCAGAAAACCAGCATTTTGTAGTTAATCCGCGAGGTTTTCGTCCGGGCAGTGTGCGCAATGATGTTTTTTTTCAGTCCATCCCCTTAATTTTAGAGCGTTATTCCGAAGTGGAATTTCTCTGTCTTGCGATGGAAGGTCAGGAAGAAGCTATCCGGTGGATACGTGAGCTTAAGATCGAATCGCGGGTGCGGTTACTGCCTTATTTACCCCAACCGGAATTATGGCAGCTTTTTCGAAAAGCAAAAGTGTCCGTGTCCATCAGTTCCCATGATGGTACGCCCAATTCTCTTCTGGAAGCGATGGCCTGTGGCTGTTTTCCGATTGTTGGAGATATTGAATCCCTGCGGGAATGGGTTACGCCCGGCGTGAATGGCCTGCTGGTGGAGCCAGCCAAGCCGCAGGAAGTTGCGGAAGCGGTTATTTTAGCATTGAGCAGTGATTCGCTTCGCGAACAGGCCACACAGGTAAACAGAGAAATCATCCGCGCGCGCGGCGAGGCAGGCTTCGTCCGGCGCCAGGTTGAAGCGTTTTATCTGGATAGATTAAAGAAATAGCGGCTGTCACGTGACAGCCGCTATTTTATATTTGAAAAGATTTTCTACCACCACACTCTGAACCAGCTTTCAGATTCGGTGCGGACTCCGGAATAATCTACATCCACATCCACATTCATCACCTGTTTAATGGGCAGGTCGCCTACGTTGAACTCAAAAACGCTGATCCCGTTTTTGTCGGTTGCGGGTGCGCGGTAACCTTCTCCCAACTCACCGGGTTTGTGGATTGTGATGTTGATCATAGCTCCCTGAACGGGTTGCAGGTTTTTATCCTGAACGATCACAAAGATCTTTTGCGAATTGTTTGCGGCAATCAAAGCTTTGGATACAAAAGTGCTTACTTTGACCTCGGGGATGGAAGAAACGATAATGTTTTGCCCTGCGGCGTTCTGTCCATCCGGGCCAATTTCCTGGTTGTAATAGATCTGTCCCAAATTGGACACACCAATTTTTTGCCCGGCAGGTAATTCGGGGCGCCATTCCAGGCGTCCGTTTTCGAAATATTGCACAATTCGCCGATCTTGTTCAATCAGGTTGGAGATAGGTTCCCCTAGATATTTGGCACCATGATGTGCCTCATAAAAGCGCAAAAAGTCATAACAGATTTGCTTGCCGGTATTTTGAGAAATCCGGCAGGCGGTGTTGACGGTATTTAAAGGTGTAGCAGGTGCATTCTCATCGTAAAGCAATGTCCCTAATGGGGCAATCTGGACGGTTGGCCCACTGGTGCTCTCTGTGATGTCCAATCGTACATGCTGGAAGTATTGTGTCCTTTGCCCAGTGTTTTCATCGGTAAATTCTTCTGTGATGGGGAACCCAAACAACAGCATGGCATCCTCCACGGTTTGATAGTATTCCAGAATTACACCCGTGATGGAATGCCCGGTCTCTTCAAAATAAAGTGTGTCCGTCGTTTGTGCCTTGACCGGACTGACCAGTATGATTGAAAGAATGAGAACAAAAATTGTTCCCGTAATGCAGAGCTTCTTAATATCCCTCATGCTCCAATTATAATGGATTATGAGTCAGGATACAACTATAATTTAAAATATCACTTTTACCTGGACGAATCATTTTGGATGGAATTACAGCGGTTTGTTAAAAAATTGTATATATTTTCAGATAGGTCTTGTCAACAATTCTTGTAAGGAATATAATACTTCTTTGAAAGATGCTGTGGATTGAATAAAATTTAATCCACGAGAGGTGTTTTATGCCAATTTATACTTATCGATGCGAGAATTGTGGTTTTCAGTTTGAAAAGAAACAGAAGTTTTCGGATGCTCCTTTAACCCGATGTCCGGAGTGTGGAAAAAAAGAATTGCGGAAAGTCTACACCCCTGTGGGGATTGTGTTCAAGGGGTCCGGTTTTTACGCTACAGACAATCGTTCCCCTTCCGGCGCCAGCCGGTCTTCAAGTACCCATTCTGAAGATAAATCAGAATCTTCTTCAACCGTTGAGAACAAAAACAACGGTTCATCCTCGGATTCTAAGGCTTCATCCGCATCAAAAGACACAACTTCATCCAAGGCTTCGAAAGAGACAAGCCAATAACAACAAGGCAAAGTTCTACTTGAATTTCTCAACGCCCGGTTTTGAACCGGGCGTTGCTTTTTTAAATACTTTGCTGCCGGTCTGGTTTGCAAAAATGGCTTCTAAAAAATAAAAGGAATGTTTTTTATCTCCTCGCAGGTCTCTCGAATCCTATTCTTTAACATTTAGCTGGAATTTATCGTGGATATTTTAAGATTAAAAAACAAAAGACTCTTTATACCGACATGCTATAATGACTTTAGTTTGAGGGATAATAAAAAGAAACACAAATAAAGTCAGGATGGGTATATGTCATTTGTTCACCTGCATGTTCATTCACAATATTCATTGTTGGATGGCTTCAGCAGCATAAAAAAATTGGTTTCCCGCATAAAAGAAATGAATATGCCAGCAGTGGCATTAACAGATCATGGCACTATGTTTGGGGTAATTGATTTTTTCAACACTGCGAAAAAAGCAGGTGTAAAACCGATTATTGGCCTGGAGGCCTATCTTGCTCCCCGCAGGATGACAGACCGGGACCCTCAGTATGACAAAAAAGCTTATCATTTGTTGCTGCTGGCGGAAAATATGGTGGGTTACGAGAACCTTCTCCAGATAGCTAGCGCTTCCCAACTGGAAGGTTTTTACTATAAGCCCCGAATCGATCACGAATATCTGGCTGACCACTCCGAGGGCCTGATCTGTACCTCCTCGTGCCTGGCCGGTGAAATACCGCGTACTATAATCACCCAGGGGGTTGAGTTTGCGCAGGAAAAATTGGATTGGTACTATCAGGTTTTTGGCCCCGATCATTTCTTTCTGGAATTGCAGAAGCACAATATTAAAGAGTTGGATCAGGTTAATAAGACTCTGTTGGAATTGGGGAAACGCTATAATTCCCGCTTTATTGCCACCAATGATGCGCATTATGTGGACCGGGCCGATGCGAAATACCAGGATATTCTCCTCGCGATCCAAACCGGCTCATTGATCACGGATCCTAATCGCTTTAAAATGTCGGATGACTCATATTATTTGCGTTCTCCGGAGGAAATGGCCGCGCTATTCGCCGAGGTGCCGGAAGCGATAAGCAATACCCTTCTGATTGCGGACCGCTGTAATGTTGATCTGACGCCGGAAGGCTACCACCTGCCCATTTTTGATGTCCCCGAGGGATATACCGCAGAGACCTATCTGCGGGAATTGTGCGAAGAGGGTCTGTTGGAGCGTTATGGTACACATGCTGCCGATCCGGAAGTGCGGGAACGCCTGGATTATGAGCTGGGAATCATTCATAAAATGGGCTTTGATGCCTACTTTTTGATTGTTTGGGACCTGTGCGAATATGCCAATGAATTGAATATCTGGTACAACGCACGCGGCTCGGCTGCGGGTTCATTGGTTGCTTTCACACTGGGAATCACCAATGTGGAACCTTTGAGCCATGGGCTGATCTTTGAACGGTTTTTGAATCCCAGCCGTGTCAACATGCCGGATATTGATCTCGATTTTCAGGACGATAAGCGTGCTACCATCATGCAGTACTGTGCGACAAAGTACGGTGAGGATCGTGTGTCTCAAATTATCACTTTCGGCACCATGGCGGCGCGCGGTGCCATCCGCGATGTGGGGCGCGTGATGGATATTCCCCTTTCGGAAGTGGACCGGGTTACCAAGCTTATCCCGGCTATTCCCGGAAAGCCGGTCTCGATTCAGGAAGCGCTTGAAAGCGAACAGGAACTGAAAAAGCTGTATGATGAAACTCCTTATCTGAAGGAACTTCTGGATACTGCGACACAGATGGAAGGTGCCATCCGCAACGCCGGGACGCATGCCTGTGGGGTGATCATCACCGATAAACCCATCACCAATTATGCGCCGCTGCACCGCTCTACCTCCAATTCGGATGACAACCCCATCAATGCGGTGGCCCAGTTTGAAATGTCGGTTGTAGATTCAATGGGCCTGCTTAAGGTTGACTTTTTAGGACTGCTGACGCTTACCGTGATGCAGCGAGCCTGTGCTTTGATTGAAGAGCGGCATGGCGTGCACCTGAATCTGGATAATATTCCTCTGGAGGATGAGGAAACTTTCTTCCTCCTGGGAAACGGACAAACCGCCGGTGTGTTCCAATTGGAAGGCACAGGAATGACCCGCTATTTAATGCAGATGAAACCCAAGAACGTTGCCAACATTATCGCTATGGTGGCGCTCTATCGTCCCGGGCCTCTGGAATTCATTCCTTCGTACATCCGGCGAATGCATAACGAAGAAGAAGTGACCTACCGGCATCCCAAACTGGAGTTGATTTTCAACGAGACATACGGGATTCCGATTTATCAGGAACAGATCATGTTTGCCGCCATGGATCTGGCGGGTTACACTGCCTCTGAAGCGGATGGTCTGCGGAAAGCGATTGCGAAGAAAAAGGCGGAGCAGATTATCATGCACCGCCAGAAATTTATTGAAGGTGCTCAGGAACGCGAGATTGATAAAGAAGTTGCCGAGGCAATTTTCACCGATTGGGAAAACTTTGCCCGATATGGTTTTAATAAGAGCCACGCTGCGGATTATGGGATCATTGCTGTTCAGACAGCCTATTTGAAAACGCATTACACCGTGGAATACATGACAGCTCTGTTGTCTGCGTCTAAAAATGACTCGGCCAAGGTAGCGCTGTATGTGGCGGATTGCCGTTCCATGGGGATTGATGTGCTCCCGCCCAATGTTCAAAGCAGCGGATGGGATTTCACCATTGAAGATCGCCCTGACCAGTCTGCTGCGATCCGCTTTGGTATGGGGGCGATCAAAAACGTGGGTCAGGGGCCGGTAGATGTGATTCTGGAAGCGCGGAATGAGAAGCCCTTCACGGATTTGGATGACTTTGTGCATCGCGTGGATTTGCGCCATGTTGGGAAACGAGCGTTGGAAAGTCTGATAAGGGTAGGGGCTCTGGATGAATATGGCCCGCGCTCCTCGCTGCTGGAAGCTATGGACCGCATTATGTCCGTCAGCACCAGCCATTTCCGTGCCTTACAAGCCGGTCAAATGAGCTTCTTCGGGGTGGTAGATGGTATTGAGGAGCAAATTGAGCTCCCGATTTCCTTTATGCTGGATCCCCGGGAACAGTTGGAATGGGAGCGTGAACTATTGGGGCTGTATGTGTCTGACCATCCCTTATCTCCCTTTATGACAGCGCTGAAAAATAAAATCTCACATTCATGTACTGAGCTGGAAGGAACAAAAAACCGCCAGAAGGTGGTGGTAGCCGGGATGATCACCCGTTTCCGCAGGCATGAAACTAAGACCGGAAAGCGGATGGGTTTTGTGACGATTGAGGATCTTCAAGGCAGCCTGGATCTTGTCCTTTTCCCCAAAGTGTGGGAACAATACGGCAGTCAGGTGGCTGTGGACCAGGTAATTTCTGCTGAAGGACGGGTAGATAAAGAGAATGGCGACCCCAAGGTGTTGGTGGATAAGCTTTCTGTAGTGGTGTTGGATGATCTCGCTTTGGATTCTGGTGAAGAAGGTCTTATGGATTTCCCCGGCATGACCGACCTGCCGGATTTGATGGAAACGGAATTTGAGCAGGAAGAAGACCTCCCTACAATCGAAAAGGTTAGCGAAGTGGCACCGGCATATTCAGCACATCCCCCTGCGCCATCGGCGGCAGGGCAAAAATCCGCTGGCCCGGTTGACGAAGAGCTCCCTCCATTGCCGGAGGATGATAATTGGATGTACGGATCCTCTTCAGCTACGGATACCCCACCGGTAGCGGAACCACCAAAGAAAGAAGTGGTGAATACTGTGCCAGGCTCAAGCGGTTCTTCACTGGCTGCCGCTGTGGAGCCCTTTAAACCCACTGCGCCTCCTCCTGTTCCTCCTGTAGAAAAAATGCCAATCTCTTATCTGGTTTCTCCTATTGGCCTGGGGGGGCTGCTGGGAGAGGAAGAAAAAACTGAAAAACCGCGTATGGTTACCCTGATTTTTAAGTCCACACCGGATAAAGAGCGTGACGCCCGGCGGGTGAAACGGATTTATGGCATGCTGCGCTCCTCTCCCGGGAAGGACCGGTTTTCATTTATGGTAGATCAGGAAGGTCATAACTATCTCATTGAATTTCCCAATGAAACGACCGGGATTACTCCGGAATTGATGGCAAGGTTAACTTTTGTTATGGGGGACGAAAACGTTCTGATCAAGGACATTAAAGTCCAATAACCTTTGAGGTAAAGATAAAAACAAAAAGGCTTCGGAAAACTCCGAAGCCTTTTATTGATATTGTGAAATGTAATTTTTAGTCTTCGCCCCGTTCGCGTAAATGCGGGAACAAAATTACTTCGCGGATGGTGCGGTTATTGGTGAGCAGCATGGTTAACCGGTCTACGCCCATCCCAAAACCGCCGGTTGGCGGCATGCCATACGACATGGCACGCAGGTAATCCTCGTCCAATGGATGGAGTTCTTCATCATCTGCATCATACGCCCGCCCCATTTCAAGGAATCGGCTTTCCTGATCCAGCGTGTCGTTCAATTCAGAAAAGGCATTACAAAGTTCCATCCCCCCTACAAAACCTTCAAACCGTTCTACCGTCTGCGGGTCATCCGGTTTGGATTTAGCCAGCGGGGAGATGTCTCTGGGGTAATTATACAGGAATGTGGGTTGGATGAAGTTTGGCTCAAGGTAATCTCCGAGCATAGCATCAATCAGCTTCCCGCGCGTAGATCCCGGTTTCGAGGAAATCCCTTTTTCTTTCATCGCTTCTGCCAGGCTTTCGGCAGTGGGGTGTTCCGCAATGTCAATACCTACCGCGTCGATCAGGCCCTGGCGCAGTTCAACCCGTTTCCAGGGCGGGCTCATATCAATTTCCTGTCCATCGAAAATGAACTTGCGTTTTCCAAGGACTTTGTCACATACGAAGGCCAGCATATTTTCGGTCAGTTCCATCACGGTCTTGTAATCCGCATAGGCCATGTAGAACTCAAGCTGGGTAAATTCCGGGTTGTGTTTAAAGGAGACGCCTTCGTTCCGAAAATCCCGCCCAATTTCGTAAACACGGTCGAACATCCCTACCAACAGCCGTTTCAGATAAAGCTCGAAGGAGATTCGCAGGTACAGGTCCTGTTTTAGCTGGTTATGGTGGGTTACAAAGGGGCGTGCTGCTGCGCCACCGTAGATCGGCTGGAGAATAGGGGTTTCTACTTCCAAAAAGTCCAGGTCGTCCAGGTATTGACGCAAAGCTTTTACTACATTGGCCCGGGCCCGGAAGACTTCCCGCACGCCAGGGTTGACTGCCAGATCTGCATAGCGCTGGCGGAACCGGGTTTCGGGATCAGAGAGCGTTGCGTGGCGGACCACTTCGCCATCTACGACCTCGTCTTTTGCGGGAGGAAGGGGAGTGATGGCTTTGGAAAGCATTTCGAACGAATCGACGTGCACCGATATCTCACCGGTCCGGGTCCGGAATAGTTTTCCGGAAGCTTCCATGAAGTCACCCAGGTCGAATAGCTCCTGGAATAGTTTCATTTTTTCTTTACCGATTTCGTTGATACGGAAAAACAGTTGAATCCGGCCGCTGCCATCCTCAATATGGGCAAAAATGATCTTTCCCATGGGACGCATGGCCCGGATCCGGCCACCCACCGTCACCACAACCGGATCTTCGGAGTGGGCTTCTTCCGCCTTTATGAAAGCTTCAATGGCACCCTGAGTGGTGTGTGTGATATGGGATTTAATTGGATAAGGTTCAATACCGGCATCACGAAGTTGATGGATTTTATCCGCTCGATTTTTTTCCAGTTCATTCAGTTGCATTTCTTGTACTTCCTTAAAATTATTAATTACGCGCCGAAATTATTCCAGCTTTAAAAAAGCCCCACCCGAATCAAATAGGGCGGGGCGAATGAGCCTATCCCATGTTTATTTTATTTCGATAATCCGCACGGAAAATGATCCGGCAGGCGCTTGTACTTCGACAACTTCACCTGCTTTGCGGTTGATCAATGCTTTACCCAGTGGGGACTCGTTGGATATCCGTCCCACCAGGGGTTTAGCTTCCGCTGCGCCGACGATCGTATATTCCTCGGGATCCGTGCCGTCTTCCTGAACAACTACTCTGGAACCGACGTGGATAATATCCGGCGAGAGGCTTTGTTCATCGACGATCTTGGCAGTGGCTAAGAGGATTTCCAATTCTTTAATCCGTCCTTCCACAAAGGCCTGTTCGTTTTTTGCCGCTTCATACTCAGCATTTTCGATCAGTTCGCCGCCTTCATCAATGGCAGCGCGCAAACGAGCGGCAATTTCTTCTCGTCGTTCATTACGCAGCATTTCTAATTCTTCTTGCAGAGATTCGTAACCCTCACGGGTCAGGAAAGAAATTGACATGTTCCTACTCTTTGTTGATATGATGGAAAAAGGCCTCCCGGCTTTGCGATTAAACACAATAAAACCACCCCGTTTGGAGCGATTTCTACCGTTTAATCGTTACTTGATCGAGGCCCATTTCGAGTACGCAATATAATATCACAGGTTGAATGGGCTTGCAAGATTTATATAAGCAGTTATCGTCGCCAGCGCCTTGGGGGTGATTGCCTGGTTTGTTTTAATGGAAATTTGCTATACAATGGTTTTGAAAAACTATTGACGGCCGATCACTTTTAGAAAAGTAAAGGGTATTATGACTGTAGTTGTTTCGCTTCGCGGTATGGTGGACGAATTACAAATGGTTTCCAATGAGACCCGCGCTTACCTGAATAAGGTAACCGGTGAGTTTTTCACCATTGATACTTTTGGTCTTGATTTTATGGAAACAGGTGAGGATGAGGGTATGGAGGAAAGCCCAGATTGGCAGCGGGAATATTACCGAAAGGTGAGGGAAGTTGAGTCTTCTGGGGATTACCTGATGCTTCCGGACAGCTTTGAAATTCATGAATATCAAATTATACAAGACTTTTGTTTTACCATTCCGAATGAAAATACCAGCGGGTTGTTTTTAGATATGCTCCACGGGGCGGGCGCGTTCCGCAGGTTTAAGGATTTGATTTACCGCTACGGCATTGAAAATGACTGGTTTGCATATAAAGAGCAGGCCTATAAAAAAATCGCCATTGCGTGGCTGGAAAGAGAGAGTTTAGCCTATCGCGATGACATGAAAAGAGCGCAGAGCGAGTGAGGTTGGGCAGGTCGGTTGTTTTGACGCGGGTTTGCACTTTCTGAAAAGCAGGGTTCCGTTCCGACCAGGGCGCTGAGACGTTCTGTGCCGTTCGTGTTTACCTGTCAACCGCTTGAAAAAGCAGGCAGCGCATGTTGCATGTTTTGCATCTTGCTTTGAATTGCGAACCTTACCATCCCCTTTTTGTCCGCTGCCTGCCCCAGTAGTTACCAGAATTACATCTAATGAAAAATTCAGAATTAATTTGAGGTATCTGGAAATGAAAAAATTAAAACTGGTAATATTTCTTTTTGTTTGTTTGGTCGTAATTGTAGTTGTTGAAAATCAGACAAAAATTCTCCATCACCTCTATAACAACATTCTCTATGACAATCAAAATCACTATCTTCCTTGTTCCAAATTACCAACGGAGGCTTTTGTCAATGAAGTTTTATCCTCCCACCAAGATACCGTTGAAGCAATTCTCGAAGTCAATCCTGGGAATGTAGGAATTGATATCGACACCATCACTTGCCCAGGAAAAGCTGATCTGATTATCTGGTACGCATCTCATCAAAATCGTTTAGCTATTCAAAAGATTGTTACAAATAATGATTTTTATGGAGTTCCTGTCAGTTTTCAAAACCGGTAATTTTGTGTTTTTCGGACTAATGGTCAACTGTTTGATTGGCAAATGTAAATAATGTTGTAACTGCTATAAGGATATCATACGTTTTTAAGGGCGGGATTATTGTGAATATATTCAGATCACTAAACAAAAATAACAATAACACAACTTGCACGTATCTTTGTGACACAATAGTCACAAGGCTGGTGAGAAAAAATGTTAACATTCTAATTGTTCCAATCCTTCTTTCTCTTTTTCACTTAAGTTTACTTGGGTGGCTTTTGGAAATGGCATTTGTTGTTTCCTGCCTTTAGTTTTTCCTGATTTACGGATTGCCTACTCTTTCGTCAACCTTCTCCGATACCCTTATTCACCACTTGCGCCACCAGAAACGATATTACACTATTGCTGATTGGGAAAGCAATTTGCCACAATGCATACAACAATGAGAGTATGTATCACAGCCAGATGCAGTAGTGTTATAAATAGTAAAATACTCAACATGATATTTTGTCAAAGGTATTGGTCGTATTTACCAGCAAACCTTTATGGATACGTATACTCGGGTGGGGTTCGCAAAATTGTATACAGCACACAATGGATTGACGGCTGCGGACATGCTCAACGATCGTGTGGTACCCTAGTTTGAAGAACAGGAAATTCCGTTGTTACGGATTCTGACAGACCGTGGGACGGAATATTGCGGAAGACTCGAAACGCACGATTATCAATTGTATTTGGCGTTTGAAGACATTGACCATACGAAAACAAAGGCTAAATCACGCAAACCAACGGGATTTGCGAACGCCTGAACAAAACCATTAAAAACGAATTTTACGAGATTGCTTTTCGCAAAAAGGTGTATCAAACCCTGGATGAGTTGCAAAACGATTTGGATCAGTATATGCTGTTTTATAATACTAAACGACCGCACAGTGGGCGATACTGTGATGGCAGAACTCCTTTGCAGACCTTTGAGGAAAGCAAACATTTGGCCAAAGAAAAACAACTTGATCAATTGTTCTCAGTGGAAGTAAGCACAACAGATGACAGTTTTATTTTTCCTGACAGAATCACAATAGTTGTGTGTCGCGTCAGATTAAGTCTTAACTACTACAATTAAAAGTTGTAGTCCGTGCAAATCAAAAACTCTTGTATACCCAAAGGGGAGTGATAATGGATGAGATCTCTATGGCTCTTGACATTCTCGTCATTGTTGTGCCGGTAACCTTGTTTTTCATCAGTTTTGTTATCGCCAGGCAATATCGTGCGCTGCAAAGCGTGTCGATTTTCTCAAAGATGTTTGTGGAGCACAGGTTACTGTTAAGCATAGGCGTGGGACTCTTCCTTAGCCTTGTATTAGCGGTAGTTTTTTTAAGTGCGGTAGAGTTTTCTACAAAACTGTTTTTCGTTTTTGCTGGTTTATTTTTATTTGGCGCCGCCGGCTTTTATTTTGGCATTACTCTTGGGTGGGGAAAGGAAGCATCCGTGGTCAGGGATGGAATCTCTGTAGGACAGATACGGATGGATCCGCTACCGTCCAATGTGATCGTAGAAAATACATCCGGTGTGATAAAAATTGTCATAAATGGCCAGAAAAAATGGGTGTGGTTTGTTCTGTTGCTTTCGCAGTGGATATTTGTTGGACTTTGTCTTTTGCCTTTTGGGGGGCTGATGTTGTTTGCGGTGTTACAAGACTTTCTGCCGATATACCTGAATATTTCTCTGGTCGGGGTCTGTGTAGGTGGTTTTGCAATATATCTTCTCTATACCAAATTTCGGCAAACCCTTGAGTATATCTTTGATCAGGAAATCATTGAAATTGATCATCTATCCGTGAAAATCGAGAAATCAGGATTTAGTTTTAAAAGCAGAAAAGTATATCCTGCGGAAAACATTAAAAAGATAACCGTTTTATTTTCATCGGGCGGAACAAACATGCCAGTAAGACGTTCTCCTTATGTGAATTCAAATCTTCCTGTGTTCATCCTGTGGCACAATCATGGGTTGAAGCGGTATCACGTATTTGGCAAAGGGGTTGATTTGGCCGATGCTCAAAATATCTTGGAAACGATTTACAATAGGTTCCCGCAATATAGAGGTCGAGAGTTTGACTAATCTGACCTCTGCTAATACAAACTGTTTAGCAGCCTCTTTATCGGTCAAAGCTGTTGGAGATAAGGAAAGATATGGTTTTTGAAGCATGAATCTGTTGCTTCGTCCATTCACAAGCGGGGATATTGAGACCTGCCGGCAGTGGGCAATGGCGATTGGGTTTCAGCAGTACCAATCCCGTTATATGCCGTGCTCATTCTGCGCTGAACACGGTGCTTTCAGTGCGGAATTGTACTGCTGGTATATCATCGTTGTGGATGGTGAAGATGTGGGGACAGTCTGGCTGGAAAAGGAAACATCTGGCGATGAAGTGGCTGTTCTGGGGATCATGCTGGGCCGGGAAGACCGGATGGGGAGAGGAATTGGCAGCCAGGCGATTTGCAGGGCCATCCGGCAGGCACGGGATCAATTGAACTTCCGGTCCGTCGAACTGCATGTGCGGGCAGAAAACACCCGAGCAATCGCCTGTTACCGACGCTGCGGGTTTGTAACAGTTGGAAAGGGTGTTAAATCCGGTCAGGATGGAACACAGGTTCCCTTTCTGACAATGCGGCTTGGTTTAGAAGCAAGTTCTTGGCAGCAGAAGTAATGGACGACGTTCAGCGTAGCTTTCGCACGAACAGGATTAAAGGCTTACGTGAACTAAAAAATTATTTTTTGGGTTTTCGTGTCATAATATCAAGGTGGCTTGCTGATATACTCAGTGCGGGTAAAGCTTTCAATCCAATCCTGATTGAGGGGTGAATGTGTGGACGAAAATCTTCGGGCACGAATTTATGATAATTTGAATTTCAAAGAGACTGAAGAATTACAGGAAATCTGGCAAAGCCAAGATACGGATGAATGGAATCCGGAGGTATTCCCGATCATACAGGAGATTTTGCAGGCGCGGTTGGGTCAGGTACCTCGCCCATCGATCCGGATACAGGTCAGGCAGTTATTAAGTGAAGCGGAGGATTGTTTTATTACAGAAGAATGGGATCAGGCGCTTGGTCTCTGTGATCAGGCAATCGAGATCATGCCCGACCATGCACCTGCGTATTATTCTCGTGGAAAAGTTTATGAGACGTTAGGACAGCCGGAAAATGCTATAACGGATTATCAGACGATCATTCGATTGGACTCCGGATTGAAACAGGTCTGGCGCAGCCTGTTAAGGGTTGAAGCAGATCTTGAAAAAGAATTTCAGCAATCTTCTGCGAAGCAGCATCTCGATCAGGCGCTGAAATGCGCGTATAACAATGCCCCTGAAAAGGCGTTGGAAGAATGCGAACTTGTCAGGGAAACTCTGCCCGGCATCGCCATTGCTTACAATTATCTGGGCCTGATTCTGGAAGAATTGAACCAGTTGGAATCTGCAATTGATGCTTATCGCAAGGCGATCCGGCTCAACCCTCGATTTTATGCGGCCCGGGAAAACCTCCGTAATGCCAGAGTTAAACTGGAAGAAGAACAATATCATCAGGCAGTATTTGAAGAAAATGAAACCGATATCGACTTCGATGAAGATCAGGCTTTAGAAATTGCGTTGAGTGATGACCCTGCGCCTGGCTGGCTGTACATGGATGAATGTGCTTTTTTGCTGGCTGGCTGGCCCGGGCATCGCACACGCCCGGGGCGAAGCGGGTATGATCCGCTGGATGCGGATTTTGAAAATGCTTATATGGAGGGACTGATACTCCGGTTATTGTTTACCCGCAAATTCCGAACACGCCATCCCTTTTATCTTTTCCTGATGGCTTGTTTGGGGCTGATGTTCTGTTTGCCGTTATTGTTTTTGGGCCTGTCGCTTTTCCTGGGTGCAGGGTTTGCTGTTGGGGTTTTGGTTGTGCTCAGTCCATATTGGGTTATTGGGACCGCTTTGTTGGTCAACCTCTATTTGAGTTTGCGGCTCCAAAAATTGGATGAGGATGACGGAAGTAGCTGCACATTTTTCTGAACCAGGATCCTTTGAATCAGGATCATGCGCATAGATGGGATAAAATACCGTTTCTCTCTGTCTGGAATTGTGGAATGCTACTGCAAAAAACCGGCTCGGGTTTTTAATTTTTGTGTCATAATATCTCGGAGGGATAACGATCTGCCCCGCCGGTAAAGCATCAAAACCTGGTTTGGGGTGAGGAAGCGAAAGGTTAAATATGAGCGGCATGGATCCAAATCACAGAGAAGTATTATTGACAGAACTTGAACTTCATAAGACTGAGTTCTCGACCTTGCGCGATGAAATTCTCCATACGATGGATGCTGAAAAACAGGCGTTGAATTTGAGCCTGGTAGCGGCCGGTGCCGGAATAAGCGTATTATCCTTTATTGACCAGCAGAACGTTTATATTGTTCTCCTGTTATTCCCATTTGTGTTCCATGTCATTTTGTGGGAGATGCTGAACGCTATCAAGTCACTGAGCCGTATTTCGGGCTATATGACCTCCACGTTAATTCCCAGAGTCAATGAAATTCTGGACGAACTGGGGAGCGACCGCAGGGAAGTTCTGGCGTTGGGGTGGGAAGTGCATACAGCAAAAGTATCTATGAAGCCCTTCCAGATTATGATGACCTCGCTCATTCCAACACGACACTGGATGCCAATCCTCGCGGTGGCAGGTTTGTTGGCCGCATATAGTATTATTTCAAACACCAACAATCATATTCCCTCGTCCACTGAGCTGTTTCTGATTTTGTTAAATCTGGTGCTTTTGATCTGGGCAGCCGTTCAAAACCTGGTTACCGTGCGTTCCTATTCGCAGAATACACAGCCGGTACTTCCGGGGGATGATCTCAAAAAAGCAAAAGCGAATTCGAAGACAAAGCAGCAATCTACAAATGCGAAATCCAAAAGATAATCCCCTTCCCGCGATCTGCAGTGGATGTTTGCCGGAAGCATTTGCCGCTTCGCAATTGCTGCCCATGCAAACTATGGCGGTCGGATAATACTCCAATACAATTTTCAGCGATGAGGATGAAATTTAATCGTGTTCGGATCAGCATTATAGTGCTGTTGATGCTGGCCCTGACTCTTTCAATCATTCTAAACCTTTTCCTTTTTGACCGGGGAAAGCAATATTATTCTCAACTCAATCTGGACAGGTTGGATCTATTGAATCTAAAAGCATATCCTTCTCAAATTGATCAAAATGCGGATTCCGAAAGACTGCGGGTTGTTTTCTTTGGGGATTCCAGGGCCGATCAATGGCCGGCGCCGGCAGGTTTTGAGCAAATTGAATTTATCAACCGCGGTATCGGCGGGCAAACTTCGGCTCAGATAGCCGGACGCTTTGATGAACATGTTGCCCCCTTACATTCTGATGTTCTGCTGATTCAAATGTGCATCAATGATTTAAAGACCATTCCTATGTTTCCGGAGATGGAATCGGAAATTATTGCGGACTGTAAAAACAACCTTGAATGGAGTGTGCAGAGAGGGCGGGATCAGGGTGCTGTTGTTATTTTGACAACAATCTTTCCACTCGGGAACCTTTCGCTGAAGCGGAGCCTGTTCTGGTCGGAAGATGTCGGTAAGTCTATTGAAGAGGTCAACAAGTTTATCTATTCTCTGCAAGCGGATGATGTGATTGTATTGGATGCCGGTAAGATCCTGGCGGATGAGAGTGGTCTGGTCCGCGATGAATACCAATGGGATCTTTTGCATCTCAATGAAGCCGGCTACCGGGCACTGAACCAGGAACTGGCAGAGATTTTAGAAAAAGTGGAACAAACAAGAGCGACCAACACGCCATAGAGCATGCCGGCGTTTTCCGATGCAGGATAATAAGCGATAGACGATTTTCTTGAATACGACCCACGTCTTGCCCGGGATGGGTAGGGCCTGACTTTTCCGGACGTTTGTAAAGCAAAACACCTCCCCTGGTATGGAAGGGGAGGTGCCTGTATTTTGGGTCCAGAGAGTGGTTAATTAACAGCGTCTGCGCCGGCTTGCAGCGCTTTCAGGTTAAGCTCCAGCAGTTTTTTATGTCGTTCGGGCAAATGGGCTTCCAGACTCTTTTGTACTGCTTCCACAGGTATCACAGGGAGCTTTTTCAGCAGCGCACCCAAAAGGATCATATTGGTCATTTTCTTGTTGCCCAGTGCTTCGGCCATTTGTGTTGCGGGCAGCTCTAACACCTGTATATCCGACCTTGAAACCTTCCGGTCAATCATTGAGGAATTCACTACCAGCAACCCACCGGGTTTGATCACCGGTTCATATTTATCCAGCGAGGGAATGTTCATTGCTACGGCAATAGCGGGGTTTTGCACCACCGGAGCGCCAATTTCCTCGTCGGAAATGATCACGGTACAGTTAGCGGTTCCTCCCCGCATTTCCGGCCCATAAGAAGGAAACCAGGTAACCTCTAGATTCAGATCCATCGCGGTGTAAGAAAGCAATTGTCCGGTGAACAACACCCCCTGTCCGCCAAAACCGGAAATGATAATTTCTGTTTGCATTTTCTTTCTCCTATTTGACGTTGATCTCCGCGACAGCGGGGTGTACCTTGTAATCTCCCAATGGATAATAAGGGATCATGTTTTCTTCCAGCCAGTGGGTGGCATCCACCGGGGTCATTCTCCAGTTAGTGGGGCATGTTGAAAGCAGTTCCACCAGGGAAAATCCTAGTCCGCGTACCTGAGTCTCAAAAGCCAGCCGGATTGCAGTTTTTGCGCTGCGGATGTTCTTGGGATCATGCAGGCTGCGCCGTACAACATAGCTGGCGCTTTCCAGCGTTGCCAGCATTTCCGCGGTACGGATCGGGTATCCCACGGATTCGATATCTCTTCCGTGTGGTGAGGAGGTTGTCACCTGTCCCGGCAGGGTGGTGGGAGCCATCTGGCCGCCTGTCATACCGTAATTGGCGTTGTTGATAAAAATCACAGTGATGTTTTCTCCTCTGGAGGCTGCCGCGACAATTTCACCCATTCCAATTGAGGCCAGATCGCCGTCACCCTGATAGGTGAAGACGACATGTTCCGGAAGGACTCGTTTGATCCCGGTTGCCATAGCAGGCGCACGGCCGTGAGCAGATGCCACGAAATCGCAGGCAAAATAGTTGTAAGCGAATGCTGCGCATCCCACCGGCGCGACTCCTAAAGTTTTCCGGGTGATCCCCATTTCATCCAGAACCTCTGCAATCAGCCGGTGAGCGGTACCGTGCGTGCATCCCGGGCAGTAATGAGTCAGGACATCCGAAAGAGCTTTAGGCCGTTTGTAAATGATCTTTTCTTGAACTGTATCCAATGTGGTCATATTTATCTTTCTCCTATCCTGCTATTTCTGCCATTCGTTCAATCCAGCGGTCCTGAGGATTTCCCTCCAAGGTGAGCGGGCCTTTGGCCATTCGCTGAACTTCTCTCAGAATTTCATCCGCGACAGGGATCATCCCCCCTGGCCGTCCATAGAATTCGACCGGGATTCTTCCTTGCGAGAATTTGAGAATATCTTCCAGCATTTGTCCGGTATTCAGTTCGACCACCAGAAGGCCCTTCTTTTCCCGGCTCAGCGCTCTGATCCGCTCGCCGGGGAAAGGTGCCAGGGTCACCGGGCGCAGCAGGCCAACTTTGATGCCTTCTGCCCGTGCCATTCGCACGGCTGAGAGCGCCACCCGGCCTGCGGTGCCGAACCCGATCACTACAAAGTCTGCATCATCGACGTAATATTCTTTGAAACGCACTTCATTGGCCTCGATGGTTTTCCAGCGTTTCAACAGCCGCATATCTACCTTTTCCTGATCCAGGGGGTTGATATACAGGGAATTAAGTATTCGTTTTGGCCGGTTGATATCCCCTATTGCCCAATCGGGAGTCGCTGTTTTGGGGAGCTGCATGGGGGGGAGTTCTGCGGGTTCCATCATTTGCCCAATGCTGCCGTCAATCAAAACCATTACAATAGAGCGATATTTCTCCGCAAGATCGAAGGATTCGACGGTGAGGTCGATGAGTTCCTGGATGTTGGCCGGTGCCAATACAATGGGGAAGTAATCGCCGTGCCCCCCGCCATGTACGGCCTGGTTGTAGTCACTCTGGGCAGGGGCAATATTTCCTAATCCGGGACCGCCGCGCATCACATTGACCAGTACCATGGGGACTTCTGTCCCGGCGATATAAGAAATACCTTCCATCATCAGGCTCACGCCTGGAGATGAGGAAGAAGTCATTACCCGTTTTCCGGTGCAAGCCGCACCGTAAACCATGTTGATCGCGCCCAACTCGCTTTCCGCCTGCACAAACGCCCTGCCTAAATTGACCATGCGGTTGGATAGATATTCCAACGCCTCAGTTTGAGGCGTGATAGGGTAGCCAAAATAAGCCTGTAAGCCTGCACGGACTGCGGCTTCTGCGAATGCGACATTGCCTTTTAACAGTTCTTTTGCCATCGTTGTCCTCCTACGCCATTTCCGGTTTATCTTTTACAGCGCGATAAACAGTGATTGCAGCCTCCGGACAAACGATGGTGCAGATGCCGCATCCGGTGCATCCTGCTTCGATCAGTTCAGCAGGGTGATAGCCCTTGGCATTGAAGCGATCTTTAGAGAGGGCAATGACGCCTTGCGGGCAGTGTTCAATGCACAGACCGCAAGCTTTGCAGTAGTACTCGTTGACTTCTATTCGACCCTTGAGGGGCATTCAAATCCTCCTTGTTGGGACATGTAAGAGATGTGGAAAATAGTTTTAGATACACGTATAGAAAGGAAACGCAAAAAGAGTATTCAAGTATTCCTCCCATATTATTATTATGGATATATTTGGTGTGTAATAGTAGTGTCAACTGTCATTTTAGACTCAAACAATCTTCCATAACGTCCTGTTATAATTTCATCATCTACCCCCTTTATTTCCAAAAAAGCTTTTATTCAATCTCATGTCCAATTCCCAAAGGACTATAATTATAAATGTGGAGGTAATAAACAATGTCAGATAACGTTCCCCGCGGTCTCGCTCCTTTCTCCGGTGGCTTTATCCACGAGTTGATAGTGCGTCTTAAGCTGGTGCTGCGGTTAATGGCCGATAATCGAGTCAATCCTTTCCTTAAGCTGCTGCCTATTTTTTCCGTGGTTTATCTGCTGGTGCCTATGGATTTCCTGCCAATTTTCCCGGTGGATGATGCGGCTGTGGTTTCTCTGGGAATGTATTTGTTCGTTGAATTGTGCCCTCCAGAGGTTGTTGAAGAATATCTTAGAGAACTAAAAAATGTGATTCCAGGCGAATTACATAATCCACCCGATCTCGAAAATGTCATTGACGCCGAGTTTGAAGAATTGGATGAGGATTAATCGTTTTCTTTGGTTAGAAAAAACGATAACCCCGAAGAAGATTGGAGATGCACAAAAAATTCGGATTGCCTCGCTTGATTTTTGAGTTTGGATAGGATAGGATGAGTTTATAGGAGGTATATGGATGGCAGTAAAAACATGGCGTGTTGTAAAAATTCGATATTGTGATCATGCCGGACAGGAAGTCTCACTGGAATCACAGGTTGTTTATCCCGCAGAGTGGATGCCCGACCAACCGCCCCGAACTCTTGCCACGCGCTGTTCCCACGGAATCCACTGCAGTCTCTGTAATGGACCTGCTTGCGTATGGGCAGGAACCAACCCAACCTTTGATCCATTCCTCGAAGCAGACTGAACAGCCCGGTTTTTAAATTAATTTAAATTTCCTTTCTTTCAGAGGAAAGTCTTTTGACACGGGTGTGCAGATCAGGCAGGGGGATTACCTTACACTCACCTTACAATGTTGTTTGTTCGTTCCCATTGACAACATTTCCACATATCATTATAGTCAGCTTAGAGTGTGTTACCGGGTAGGGTTCATCTCTGGTTTCCTTTGCCTGGAGTCATGAAAGCTCTCCTTCATGTGCTTCTTTTGGTGAAGTGTTTACTGTAAGACACAGGGATAATTCAGAGATGAATTAGGGGGATAACGATAAAATTATTTAACTGCCCGGCTTGTCTAAACAAATTATTAGATAAGAGAGGTGAAGTCATGAAGTGGAAAATTCTTTTCCCCTTGCTGATTCTGATTATCATATCATCAGCATGCAGTACGTCCTCTGGTTCATCCGATCAATCCGGTGAGGCAGTTATGCCAACTTCGGAAGTCAGTGGTGTTGGCCAGGGACCGACTGAGGAACCTACAAAGGCTCCCGATCGTAAAGTGGTCGACGAGTTCATGGATGAGTTTACAACCATGGATCCCGACTGGTCTGGACCCTTTACGGTGACGACAAAAGCGCTCCCTGGTAAGGCGCTTTCAAAAGTCTCTATTGAGGATGGTTGGCTGTCCTTTAACATTCAGGATGAAGAGACTTATATGTATGAGTTCTACCTGAACCCTGCGGCGGCAGATGTGGTGCTTGAGACCAAATACCAGCCTGGTGGAAACCATACGGTGAACGGGATCGCTCTGGTCTGCCGTGCTGCGGAAGATTTTTCAAGCTGGTATGAATTCCGCGTTTCCAGCAGCAACCGCTACAGTATCTTTTTGTATGATAAATCGCGCAAGGAAAATGATGATCTGAATCCTTATGTTGAACTGGCAGGTGGTGTATCCAGCACCATATCGCCGGCTAAGACGAATGTCTTCCGCGCAATGTGCAATGGGACCTCCCTGGTTCTGGAAATGAATGGAGAGCAAGTAGCAAGCGTTCAGGATGGGACATTACAAGAGGACGGCCTGGTGGGCGTTGGTGCAATGTCCAGCAATTTAACTCCTACATTTGTGAAGTTTGATTATTTGAGTGTAAGCAAGCCTTAAAAGTTCTAAGATCTGCTAAGCTGTATGTGCGCCTCCATAATCCCGTGGGGGCGTACTGCTTTAAAGAGCAGTATTCTGTCAGAAGATATTGAACTTGAGTGCATAACTGCCTTGACTTCAACACCTGATTTCGGTATATTGAATTCAGGAAATTTTGTAATTGTATTTCTATAAGAAAAATCAAGAGGCGGGTAACCGAAGAACATATCGTGTACAATTTTATGTTATTTATTAAATTTTATACTGGAGGGATGATGAAGAAGAAAGTATTTATTTTGCCTTTGGCATGTATTGTTTTAGTCTCGATGGCATGCAGCGTGCTTGGCGGGGCAAAAGCAACCGAAGAAGTTGTTCCTGAAGCAACTCAGGATGTCGTATTACCAACTGCTATTCCTACTCAAGTTGTTGTAGCGCCTACTGAGCCTGCACCGGTTATTGAACAACCCACTCAAGAAATAGTTGTTCCCACAGAAATCCCAACGGAAATTCCTACAGAGGCCCCGACTTCTCCGCCTGAACCGCAGTGGGAAACCTGGGTGGCCGCCGGTGATGCCAGTAAGCAGTATGTGGAAATGTCCGGAGGGCAGATGTCATTCCAGCTTCCTTCTCCCGAGACCTATGCCTATGCGGACCGGGTGGATGCCGTTTATGGAGATGTAATGGTTGAGGCCGAGTTTGAGACCTTTAAAGGCGGTCCAAATGGGATTGCAGTGATCTGTCGCGGTTCAAATCGGGGCTGGTATGAACTGCGCATTACGACGGTCAACTCTTCCGACAGGCCTTTCGCGGGTAGTTATGAACTCTACCGGTATGATTATTCGCTCAAAGAGCAGGGTAAAAATCCTTACTACAATCTATTGAAAAACATGCCGCGCGTTAATTCTGTGGATATTGTAAATGGGTACAGCTACAATACCATCGGGTTGATTTGCGAAGGGGACCAAATCCGTCCATTTATTAATGGCGTGGAACAGTTCCCGAACAAGCAGGAAGTTCATGACAGCGTTTTGACGGATGGCACCGTGGGTGTTGGTGCCATGTCCTTTGGCGGCGGAACTGTGGAAATTAATTTCAATTCCTTTACGGTAGAACCGCGCTAAAAGTCTTTTTGAAGGGTTGTAAATAGCATGGAATTGTGAATTGGCAGGAGCTCAGTCCTGCCAATTCTTTTGCTTTATGATACAATAATTGAAACAAATGTTCTGTGTCTGGGGTGGATATGCCAATTAACTTTCAGGAAATCAGGGGACAGGTTCAGGAAATGGGACGTCAGGCACCTGGCAGACAGACCCAATTGAAGGAGTCGCGCCAGCGTGCGCTTGAAATCCTTAAAAGCCATGAGGGTCGGCTTGATGCCCTCAGATGGAAAGTGGAAAAGGCGAATACTCTTAATCCCCGGCTGCGCTGTGCTTTTCCGGTTGGAGAGAGTCTGATCCTTCCTGTCTCCGAACCGGATATGGAGAACCCACTGGTTATCCTGGCGGCAGATGGCTCCCAGATTTACCCAAGCCGCCACGATCGGGTGGAATTTGGACTGATTAATGTGGGCGCGATCCGTATTGTTCCGGGTGGTGGGGAGACTCCTCAAGAGACCATTCACAGTGAACTGCTTTATGACGAATCATTGAATTCGCAGGATGGGCAGTTGACGGAGGGAGCTCTGGCTCTCCTCCGGGATGTGCGCGAGCGCGCGATCTTGGCTGAATTGGCGGAAGGCGAGAACTTACCGGTAGTTGCACTCACCGATGGCCCGCTGGAACCTTTCTTTGAGCCGCAGGAAAATTCCTCATTTAAAGATTTATTCAAAGATTTTGTAACCACACTTCGCCGGCTTCTGGCTCATAACGTCAGCGCGGCAGGCTACGTGGATAAACCTCACAGCGACCTGGTGGTGCGCCTCCTGGAAGTGGCCTCTCTCCCTGATGAGGATTTAAGCCGCGCGGGGAAGCCTCCCAGGCGTTTTCCGGGGATTACCGATATCAGTTTGTTCTGGGATCTTCTGGGTCCCGGAGAACGTTCCGCGATTTTTGAAATCCGTTCTGTGATGGCGCGAAAATTTGAGGGAGAGCTCAAGCTGCATTTCTTTTACCTGAATGTGGGCCGTGCCGAGAATCCCTATCTGGTTCGGGTAGAGGTGCCGGCCTGGGTTGCGGAGCACCGAGATCTGTTGGAGATGCTCCATTCTACCTTATTGAAACAGTGCCGTTTGCTGGGCAGCAAACCCTATCCCTATGCTCTGCACCGTTCCCATGAAGTGGCTGTGGTCACTTTTGATGAGAAACGTCAGCTTCTCAATATGATTGAAGTGGAAATGCTCCGCAATGGAGCGTTGATGAGCGGCCCGTCCGCCAAACAAAGTGCGAAAGATGCTTCAAAACGGAAATAAAGGATTGAAAATGACAGATAAAATTATGGGTCATTTGTTAAGATCGGACACGGCGGGCTGCGTGTTTGGCTGCCGGGTTGCCGAGGTGGATGCTCCGGTTTTTGGTGGGATGGTTCGGATTCCTATTGAAGCTGAAACTCCTTATCAAATTTACGGTTTGATCTACGATATCTCGATTGAAGATGATGGGCTGGTGCGCCAGCTGGTGACTGCCGGCCAGGTAACCCCAGAAGTAGTCAAAGATAACCGCGAAAACCGTACCGTTCCCCTCGAAGTGGGTGTGCTGTTCGTGGGGTATAAACGTCAGGGAAAAGTCTTTCATCTTCTTCCTCCTCGTCCACCTTTGAGCCTGGACGAGATCCTTCCGTGTGGGGATGAAGAAATCTGCGAATTTACGGTTGGGGAGCGCTTTGGTTATTTCCGGCACATTCTGCGTAGGATGGATATTCCGGTCGGGGAACTGCTGGCCGTCCATTTGCAGCAAGCCAGCACAGCACATGTGGATGATCCCGCCTGGAGCTCTAGAGCGGCCAAAGAATTGATTGTTTTACTACGAGACGATTATTCCGCCCTGATGAGCGTGATGTCGGCTGTGAGTGATACCGGTCTGCGCTTTGAAGGGATGCCGGGAGGTGCGTTATGACACAGGGGAATCTCTCAGGACTCAATCCTAAAATCGGTTATGTGGTTGGCGGAAGTCTCAAAAACGGGCTTCAGATCCGGCTCGAAGTGCAGCCTCAGGAAATTCAGGAAGGAGGGTTTGTGGTGGTGGAGACCGAAACGGAACAGAACTCCTGGCATTTCTATGGCCTGATCACCGACCTTCAATTAGGCTCCACCGATCCGCGCTTTGCTGATGAACAAACCGAAGCGCGTTTCCCGGCCGGGCTGGCATCCTTGCTGCAGGGCCAGACTCTTTTTACCAATCTGGAGGTTCTGCCGGCCCTGATGCTGGAGCGCGGGCCGCAACCTGAAGATTCTCAAGGCAAGCCAAATCCCAATTATCAGGAGGCTTATACTCGCTGGAGGGCTGCGCTGGATGCAACGGGAGAAGAGCCCCGTCCGATGCCCGTCAAGACCGTGCCGGTGCATCATGCCGGAGTGCGATTGGCGCAGGCCGGGGATGTGGCAGAGATTTTCGGTAAACCGGACAAACCGGAGAACTTTGTGGTGGGGTATACCCGCGAACAGGATCATCCGGTGTGCATTGATCTGGATAAATTTATCCAGCGTTCTTCCGGTATCTTCGGCGCAACGGGAACCGGGAAATCCTTCCTGACCCGGATTATCCTTTCCGGTCTGATCCACTACAATAAATCCTCGGTGCTGGTCTTTGATATGCACAATGAATACGGCTTTGACGACACCGCTTCGGATACCGGCAGCCGCGTGGTCGGGCTGCGCACCAAATTCCCGACCCGGGTGCGGGTGGTTGGCCTGGGGCGGGGGGCATCAATCCGCGGTAAGGCCCCAGACTTCAACCTGGAGCTATCCGAAAAAGATATCCAGCCCACAGATATTGACATGCTGACCCGCGAACTGAACCTTAAAGAGACCACTCCAACCACCCTGGACGCGCTGGTGATGTCCTTTGGCAGGGAGAACTGGTTCCATGAGTTCAAAGAAATGAAAATTGGCAGCATCATTGAGACCGAAGATGGTAAAAAAGTGCCTGCCCCGGACAGTGTGGCCTATTGGGCCAATCAGGCCGGGGTACATCCGGCAGCGGCCGAAGGGCTGCGCAGCAAACTGAACCGGGTCTTTAACCTGCCATATGTGGTTGAAAACCCCGCCGCGGACAGTCTGGCGGAGATTATTAAAGCGCTGGAAGCTGGCCAACATGTTGTACTTTCCTTTGGCGAGCACGAGTCTGATCTGGATTACCTGCTGGTGACCAACTTGCTCTCGCGCCGTATCCGCGCCGAGTGGGAAAAACGCACCAATCATTACCGCAGTCATGGCGGCCAGGAACCCCGCCCGCTGGTGATTGTAGTGGAGGAAGCTCACAAGCTCCTCAACCGCGAGATGGCTTCTCAGACCACTTTCAGCACCATTGCCCGCGAGTTGCGCAAGTATTATGTCACCCTGTTGATCATCGACCAGCGCCCTTCTCAGATCTATGACGAGGTCATGTCTCAGCTTGGAACCCGGATTTCCGGTTGGCTGGGCGATGATGCCGATATCCATGCTGTGCTTTCCGGGTTAGCCGGGCGTGAAGCGCTGCGCGGGATGCTGGCGCACCTTCAGCCCAAGGAGGAGGTGCTTCTGTTGGGATGGGGCGTTCCCATGCCAATCCCGGTGCGTTCCCGCCGCTATGATGACAAGTTCTGGGAAGAGTTATTGGGGCGATCTACTAAACGGCGCACCGATCAAATCCTTGGCGAATTGGGATTTGATTGAAATCGTTTTATTAATAAAAAACTAAAGCAGCGCGGCGGATATCCGCCACGCTGCTTTTTTGTTTACAAGGTTGTGTTTTTAAAAGACTTCTTTTTCCGGCGACCGGAACTGGGTTTCGTACAGATTGGCATACAGCCCGCCCAGGGCCAGCAGTTCGGCGTGGGTTCCCTGCTCTACCAGTCTGCCTCCATCCAGCACCAGAATCAGATCTGCGGCCAGGATGGTCGAGAGCCGGTGGGCAATCACCATGCTGGTGCGGTTTTTCATCACCCGCTTCAAGGCTTCCTGAATGAGTGCCTCGGAGAGCGAATCCAGACTGGAGGTAGCCTCATCCAGTACCAGGATGCGCGGGTCTTTCAGAATTACCCGTGCGATGGCAATCCGCTGGCGCTCGCCACCGCTCAAGCGGTAGCCGCGTTCGCCTACTACAGTGTCATACCCATCTGGAAGGTTGTGGATGAAATCATGGATGTTGGCGGCTTTGGCGGCCGCGACCAGTTCGCTTTCGCTGGCATCCGCTCTGGCATACAACAGATTGGCCCGGATGGTATCGTAAAACAGATAAGTTTCCTGAGTGACCATACCGATGTTTTGGGAGAGCGAATTCAGGCTCACATCCCGGATATCCATGCCATCGATCAAAATGCGCCCCGAGGTTGTGTCGTACAGTCTTGGAATAAGGTTGATGGTGGTGGTTTTCCCCGCACCGCTTGGCCCCACCAACGCGGCCAGTTGGCCGGGTTGGATAGAGAAACTGATCTCCTCCAATGCCCATTGAGGCATCGGTTGTTCCTCTTCCTGCTCGGATGTATCTTTCCGGTTCCCATCGGGTTTGGGCTTTCCCCGTTTCAAGTGTGCTTCAGGATCGCCCCACCAGCCAAAACGAGCAATTTCATCCAGCCCTACTTTTTCGGTTCCCGGAAGTCCGGCATAGGCGAAGGATACATTCTCAAACTGGATGCGTCCTTTCACGGGCGGCAGGGCTGGCGCGTCCGGTTTTTCCTGGATCTCTACCGGAATATCGAGAACCTCAAAGACTCGTTCGAAACTTACCATGCTTTGTGCCATCTGGACCGGCACATTGCTGAGTTCCATCAGCGGTCCATATAGTTTTGATAAGTAATTTCCAAAAGCGACAATCGTTCCGATGGTGAAAGTGCCCCGCAGGACCAGATGACCGCCTGCCCAGAACACAACCGCCGAACCGATCGCGCTGACGATGCTCAACATCATGAAAAACCACTGCATAGTCACAGCGGACTGTACCCCAATTCCACGTACCTGATTTGCGTCGCTTCTGAAGCGCTTTAATTCCTGTTTTTCGCGTCCGAACAACTTGACCAGCAGCGCTCCACTGACGTTCATTGTTTCGTTCATGGTCGCGTTCATTTCAGCGTTGTATTCCATGGATTTTCGGCTCAAGCTGCGCAGTCTGCGCCCAACGCGGCGGGCGGGCAGGACGAACAACGGCAAAATACCCAACCCCAACAGGGTCAGACGCCATTCGAGGGTAAACATGATTGCCAGGGTCGCGATTAACGAGATTAAATTGGAAATGGTGGAGACAAAGGTGTTGCTGATAGCGTTTTGTGCTCCGATCACATCATTGTTCAGACGGGACATTAACTCGCCCGTACGAGTCTGGGTAAAAAAGCGCAGCGACATGCGCTGCATGTGCTCATATAATGCTGTCCGCAGGTCAAAAATCACTCCCTCGCCAACCCCTGCGTTCAGGCGGCGCTGCCATACCCCTAAAACACCGTTAGCGATGGGAATGGCAATCATTCCCAATGCGAGCAGGTTCAATCGATGAACGTCCCGTTGGGGAATTGCCCGGTCAATCAAATCACGAAATAACAGCGGCGAGATCAGAGAAATGCCAGAGATCAGGAGAATGGTTACCAGCAACGCTATGATTTGCGGCCAGTACGGTTGCGCAAACCGCCACACGCGGATTAATAGATCCCGGTTGATTTTCGGCCGGTCTTGTTTTTCGTCATAATGGATGTAAGAAAACCACCCGCCTCCAAACATGCCCATGTTTTACACTCCTCAACCAGATTTATGTTACCGGGTTGTAGTTCTTATGGGGTTGAATAAATTAATGGTATCAGGAAATTTGATGAATGGTTTTATAAGGTTCAATGTTGAATGGGCTCCCTCAAGATTGCAGAACTGTCTGTCGCAGCGGCAATTGTTTGGAGAGGCAATCTCTGTAAAAAACCGGTGATCTGTGAAATGAAAACTATCGATAGAACCGGAAATTAGCAGCAAGGTAAAGCTTATTTTGTCATCCACCAGTAGAGGAGAGAGATTAACATTCCTAAGAGGATGCCCACAAAGACCTGGCTGGGAGTATGCCCCAATACTTCTTTTAGCTGTTCTTCGGAAATAGGATGCCCGCTCAAAAGCTCTTCAATCAACTGGTTGATTTTCTGAGCTTGAATCCCTGCCTGACGTCGAACACCGGCTGCATCATACACCACAATCATGGCGAGTGCGGTCGCGAGGCCAAACAAGGGTGAATCAAAGCCGAGGTTCAACCCAATCGAGATCATGGCAGATACAACTAGGGAAGAATGAGAACTGGGCATTCCTCCACTGCTGAACCAATATCCCCAATTCCATTTTTTGGAAAGAATGTAATCAATGGGAACTTTTAGAAATTGAGCTAGCCACCAGGAAAGCAGCGCGGGTATCAGAACGCGGTTAGAGAGTAATTGCTGTATCATCAGGTTCAGTCTTCGTTATCGAGTTGGTTTAGTTCTTCCCCGGTAAGTGCGCGGACCTTTAACTCGGCTTGATCCAGTAATTTCTCACAATATTTTGTAAGTTCCTGGCCGCGCTCAAAAAGTTTCGTCGCTGTTTCCAGTGACACTTGTTCGTTTTCCAAAGCCTGGATCACTTTCTCCAGTTCAACAAACGCATGTTCGTAATCCAATTGATTCACGGGAATATCTGAAAAATCCATGCTGACCTTCTTCAGTATAAAATTATGCTGCTTTATATTTTATCCGAGTTCCGAGTAACTTCGGTATTGAATTGTCCATCAACGACCCGAATTTGAAGATTTTGCCCCGTATAAGTCTGTTTAATTGAATGAATAATGGTTCCATCACTTTGGCTGACCACCGCGTAGCCGCGTCCCAGAATCGCCAGTGGATTCAGGGAGGAGAGCCGGCTCTTCTTGCCGGCCAGTTCGGTTTGCTTTAACCGGAGCTGGTGTACCAGAGCGCGTTGAGACCGTTCGGTAAATTCATCCAGGCGCTGCCGGTTGTTCAGGATTCGCTGCAAAGGTGAAGCGCGGTCCAGCCGGTAAGCGGCATCCTGAAGTCTGTCCTGTAAGCCGGATAAGATCAACAGATAAGAGTTATCGATCTGTCTGCCGGCAGCGGATAAATCCAGTTTCAGGTCGGCAATGTTGGGTGTTGCCAGCACGGCAGCGCCGGTTGGGGTGGGCGCGCGCAGATCCGAAACAAAATCCACCAGGGTGAAGTCCGTTTCATGTCCCACCCCGGTAATGACGGGAACTGTAGATGCGGCAATTGTGCGTACTACACGCTCGTCATTGAAAGCCCACAGGTCTTCGATTGAGCCGCCCCCGCGCGCTACCAGGATTACATCCAGATCCGGGATGCGGTTCAAAGCTACGATGGCATCTACGATTTCCAGCGGCGCTGCGTCTCCCTGCACGGAACACGGAGCCAGCAGGACTTCTGCCAATGGGAAACGGTTCCTCAGCGTATTTAACATATCTTGCAGTGCTGCGCCGGTAGGGGAGGTCACAATTCCAATCCGTTTGGGCCATCGTGGAATGGGGCGTTTACGTTCTGTCTCAAACAGACCTTCGGCTTCGAGCTTTGCTTTTAACCGCAGGAATTCCTGATATAAAAAGCCTTCGCCAACCGCGCGTACTGTCGAAATATACAGCTGGTATTGACCGCCCTGTTCATAAATTCCAATTGAACCATAAGCTTCAATGGCCTGTCCATCACGCAGCGGCACGCCCAGCCGGGCTGCCTGGGTACGCCAGATAACACAGCGCAGTGCGGCGGTGTCGTCTTTGAGCGTCAGGTAAACATGCCCGGATTTTGGACGGGATAGGTTGGAGATTTCTCCACGCACCCAGACACCCTGCAGCACTTCATCGCTCTCAACCAACTGCCGTATATAGCGGTTCAGCTCCGAGACAGAAAGGGACAACGGGGTTAAAGTAGGGAATAAATTGATCTCATCCATAGATCGTGCTTAAATAAATTTTAACCGGCGCGCGGCAAAAGCTACCATTTTCAACAGCAGCCAGCCATGCTTCCAACGTTGGATGTTGGTTTCGCCATAAACCCGCTCCCGGTACCGGATAGGCAGGTCGACAATTTTCAGGTTCAGTTTTGCTGCCCCAAACAACAGGTCAAAATCGCCAAACGGGTCGAAATCGCCGAAATAGGCCCGGTTAGAGGCGATAGCTTGATAATTGGATTGGGTCAGGACTTTCGTGCCACACAAAGTGTCTTTGATGGGCTGCCCTAACAGCCAGGAGAATACAATGCTGAAGAATTTATTTCCCAGGAAATTAAAAAAGCGCATCGCATCTTTTTCCATGGGGTAGATCAGCCGCACGCCGTTGATAAAATCTCCCTTGCCGTTGTGCAGTGCTTCATAAAAACGCGGCAAATCCTCCGGCGGCACGGTCAGGTCGGCATCCAGGATCATCAGAATCTCCCCGCTGGCCTCAGAAAATCCCAGCCGAACGGCATCGCCCTTTCCCTTCCCGGTCTGTTGGAACAACCGGGCCTTGCGTTCCGGATGGGCTTCAATGGCGGTCTGGATGGTCTGGTAGGTATCATCCTGAGAATGACCTTCTACAAAGATCAGTTCGGTCCCTCCGCCCATTTCGGGTACGCGCTTAAAAATTGAAGCGATATTTCCGGCTTCATTTCGGGCCGGAACAATCACAGAGACCACCGGGTCGGGAGGCTCTGCCTTGGAGGGCAATGGGCGTGCCAGTGTGACATGAGTCAGTGCGAGTTCCCGAAAGGGCCACAGCTTGACCAGGTAGCGGTTCATCAGCAGGGTCAGCAGGGGAATATAAAACGGGAACAGAATTTCTTCTTGATTGCGGATAACCTCGAAACCGGATAAGTACAACAGGTTTTGAACATCCTCTTGGGTTAACCAATTCTGATAAAGGGCCGGAGTTGCCAGTTTCAAAGCCCGCGCGATTTTCAGCGGAATTTCCCATAATCGGCTGTAATAATTCAAAATGATCCGCGTGGAAGGTGTTGAAAGCTGAGCCAGCTTTTCGAAGACGGCCTGCACATCCCAAAATTCATCGATCGAATCGGACAAAATGATGAAATCAAAGGTTTCATCCAGTTCCAATACATGTGCGTCCATGGACAGGAAATTTAGTTCGGGATGCCGCAGTCTGGCAGCGGTGATCATCTTCTCCGAGAAATCAATGCCGACACCGTAGCCGGGATTCAGGTCAGACAATAAATCTCCTGCACCACAGCCGATTTCAAGAATGCGTTTTCCGGCAGGAATAAAAAATTGGAGGATCTGAGTAATCCGGCGATGGTAATAGCCGCCCAGACCCTTCCAGTTGTTTAATTTTTCGGCAACCTGATCCCAATGCGAAATTCTTTCCTTTTGATAGCGCTCAAAAGCATTGTTTTCTGAGCTGTTTGAACCGGAGATGTTCACTTTTTACTGTACCTGCCTGTCTGATTTTATCCACTGCATGTGCACAATGGATTTTTTAGTATACCATCAGACAACAGTTCGGGTAACCGGGAGTCCGCAGGGATTTAATGGATATCTTGATAGACTTCAATGCCATTCAGGGCCATGTGGTACAGGAACATTTGATGGATCAGGTCGCCGCCATGGGGGAAGCCGCCCTCTTTTTCAGCGATTTCAACCGGTCGATCATAGGTTTCCACACAGTTCACCGGGATAATGACCCGTCGTTGTAGCTGACGCGCATTGGCATCCAGCCGGAGGTGCATTGCCAGCTGGTAGGTGCACAGATCGGTGCAGTCTCCCACGACAATGAATGTGTCGATCTCCGGGTGGTTCTCCAGCCATTCATTGAAACCGGAGTTTAACCCGGAAGAGATCGAATTCTTCTCCAGCAGAACCATCTGGTCAAAAAATGGCAATGATTGGATGGCGTCTACAGTTTCCGCTTCTTGCGTGCCGCGTATGCAGTGGGGTGGAAAAGCCCCAAATTCTACTGCGTCTTCTTCATGACTATCCTGTGGCAAGACAATGCTCCGCACACCACGGTCCCAGGCCAGTTTCATTAATTCAACAATGGGTTCGACAATGCCGGCCACTCTGGGGCTGGATAATGGGCCAAAATTGCAAAAACCTTTTGTTACGTCTACTGAAACGATCGCTGTTTTTTTGGGTTCACTTACTGCACTTTCAATCGATAAAGATTTTAGAGTGTTGTTCCATTTCTCAAGATAGGTCAGGAATGGTTTTGAACGTTCGATGAGGTCTGCTTTCATGATATATCACCTTTATTTAACAAATTTTTGATAGTGTATATTTTACACTATTATTTTAATGAGATTTAGAGAACTGTCAAGTTTATTTAAAAGATTGGCACCCCCAGCTTCATACGCTGCGGGTGTCATCTATTGTCAACCACTAATTGGAGGATTGAAGAAGTTTACTGAGGAGAAACTCTTCGAGGTATTATGGAGGACATACAACTTCTGCTGTTTAGCTCTTCAAAGGCCATCCTGAAGATCTGATTCAAGGATACGCCACAATAATTAACGCTGAATTGTGAAAAGGTTAAAGTTTCTTTATGGTTGGGTGAGAATTACGGCTAATTTTGCTCTTGAAAAAAACTTTTATCGAAATATAATGGTTTTAGAGGCGGCTTCAATTTTCCCCATCGTTGTTTCAATAAAATTCGTAAATACCTTAGCGTCTCACAAACCACTTGTGTTGGTATTGAGCCAGTTGGGGTTCAAGGCTTTAATTTGCTGGCTAGTTGTACGTTTTGTTTCAGGAGGGGAGGGTGAAGATGAAGAATCCGCGGACAAGGTTGTTTGTCTGGCTTTTGTGTGTTCCTTTGGTGCTTGGCCTTGCGGCCTGTGAGGAGCTTGGGGATATTTCAGCCTTTTTTAAAGGGACTGCTACACCAACTCCAACTTCTACGTTAACTTTAACACCTTCTGCCGTTTCAACCAATACTTCTGTGCCGACCGAGACTCTTATAAATCTTCCGTTTTTATCAATGACCCCCTGGGGAATAGATTCGTCAATCTATTCCACCAATCTTGTGCCTCTATTGACTTATGGAGTTCCTACATTTTCGGTGCTCAACACACCGCGTCCGCTTCCCATTATTGTTCTCACGCCCATTCCACTTCCAACTTTCCCCAACATCGATCCCCCTAAGCCATTTCCAATTACGCTGCCAACCCCTGTGCCGCTTCCTTCCTGGCTGAAATAGCGATCTGGAGGGGCTTTTGATATAAACCGATTTTTCGATAATGGATTTATAATTGTCTTTATGAGACGATCTTTGGTTTCTCTTTTTGTGGTGGGTGTGTTGTTGGCTTTAATCGTTGCGCCGGGTTATGCTTTTCAGGATGCAACCTCGGAGTCGGAAGTCACCCCTTATGATTTGATCAACGCTATGAACAGCGCCCGGATGGCAAATGGTTTTTCTGCGCTGACCGTCTCCGATATCCTGATGGGTACTGCCCAGAGCACAGCGGAGATTATGGCGGCCAATCACAGTGGGGGGCATATTGGTGATGTCAAAGGCCGTGTCATGGCTGCGGGGTACGGCGGCGGGCAGGATGCCTGGGCGACTGAAAACTTCATGACAGGCCCGGCCTCATTGGAAAGCATCATGATGGCCTGGTCTGATGATCTGCACATGATCCCCGCGATCAACCCCAACTATTGTCATATTGGCGCCGGCATCGCCGAGAGTGATGATGGTACCGTTTACTACATTTTGCACGCTGCTTATACCAGTATGCACGCCTGCGGAAGCGGGTCTTCAAGCACCACATCGACTTCGCTGACACCGGTAGCAGCCGCTACAAGCTCTATTTCGCAGTGGGTTATCCCGGTGGAGGTTGCCACTCCGGGCTCCGACGGCTATTTGATCCATATTGCTAAATCCGGACAGACCTTGTGGACCATTGCCGAAGCATATGGCGTGAGCATTGACGATATCATGAATATGAACTACTACATCTCCCCGGAGAATCAAGAGATTTATATCGGGCAGAAGATCTATATCCCTACCCTGCCGGTTACGATTACCCCAACGCCTATCGAGGACCCTGCTACCAACACACCCCCGGCAGTGAAAAAACCTGCCGCAACACAAACCAGGGAACCAACTGAAACATCTCTGCCGGTTGCTGCAATCCAAACTTTTGCTCCTCAAAAAACAATTGAGCAGGATCAAGAGACTCCTGTTTCGCAGGAAGGGCAGATGGATAAAGCTATACCGGTGGCTATTCTGGCCGCATTATGTCTGGGTGGAGGACTGGTGGTGTGGGGACTATTTTTTAATCGTTCCTGATGTCTGTTCATCCGTAACGTTTTAATCCTGTTTTTTCACCCGCCAGTATTTTCCACCGCCATCTTCCCGTGCCATAAATCCGAATTCCACCAGTTCGCGCCGCAGCAGGGCATAATCAATGTGGTATTTTTCCAGAATCTCATTTACTTCCTTTTCCGTATATTCCACCTCAAATTTAAAATCCCTGACCACATAGCGCAGAATGGCAACCAGTTTTTTCATCTGCAAAGGGATATCCTTCAGGCGTCCATCGGGGTAGGAATAATTCTTTACCACTTTACGGTCGTAGGCATCCAGATCGACATCGGAGGCCATTTCCGGCAGCATTTCCTTTGTTAATAACCGTCTGGACATGATTTCCAGCGTTTTGGGTTCCAAACTGTAAAGATTGTAATAGCTTTGCGGTCGCGCGCTGACCAATCCCACCCGGGTTAGTTTTCCCAGATGGTGAGAGATGGTGGAAGGGCTCAGTTCCAGCATTTCCGCGATTTGTTCCACGCTCAGTTCCTGCTGCGAGAGCAGCCCTACGATTTTCAACCGGTTTGCGTCGGATAGGGCTTTAAAAAAGGTCAACAGTTCATTGGTTTTTGTTTCTTGTATCACGACAGATTTCCTTTTAATTCGATGATAGTCGAATTAATTTTACTATTATCTTTGTAGTAGTCAAGGGGGAAATCGGAAAAAGAGTTAAAAGTGCTTTTCCCTCCTTTGGGGACAAACCTGTACCAGGATTTGAAGGACTGGATTTAACAGAAAAGTAAATTAATAGTAGAATCCAAATTACACTTAAAAAATATTCCGGTCTGAACAATACGGTTTTCAATCAGGCTGAATGCCGGGAGGATGGAAATGTCGCTTCACGACCGCTGGTTTGAAATAAGCTGGACACTGCGGCGAAAATGGTTTGGCGTTTGGGAAGTTCAGGATTATTTCACCAACCTTGAAGAACGCGCTTTAAGCGGTGCAGAAATCAATTTAGGTTTTATTCTGATGGTGGTGGCCTCCGCTGTTCTGGCAACAGGAGGGTTATTGCTTAACAGCGCGGCGGTTATCATCGGCTCGATGTGTGTGGCGCCCTTTCTTGGCCCCTCTCGCGCGGTATGTATCGGAGGGCTTTTCCGCAGGCGTGATATCTTTATTGGCGGTTTGTTAAAACAGCTTTTGGGACTGCTCATTATTGGCGCCGGAGTGGCCTATGCAATTACGGCATTGCTGCGTATCAGTTTCCCCGGGATGGAGCTTACCCCAGAAATCCTGCTGCGCTCCATGCCGACTACAAAAGACGTTATCCTCAGCATCATGATTGCTGTGGCGGCCGGCGCGGCGGCCTCACTTTCTTTAACAGCCGACCCAAGTATTGTGGAAACACCGTGGGGTCAGGTTTTTGATGCAGTGATTGGCGTTGAGATTGCGATTTCTCTTATTCCCCCGGCTGCTGTGGTTGGGATTGGCCTTGCCTTTGGCTCCCTGCATATCAGTATCAATGCTTTCCTGCTGCTGCTGGTCAATGTGCTGGGGTTGGATATTTTTGGCAGTATGTTGATGCTCACCCTACGCGGAATACGGGTCAAATACCTGAACCTGGAAAAGAAAATCCGGTTTGTAACCGAATCCGCTCTGACGGCGGCTCCCGGTGTAACCGCACTGGGCAGCAGCATCCATGTGACCTTGCTGGCGGATACGGCTGCAAAAGTCTATGTGACCGTGCGGACGCTTGTGGTGGATGAAGTCCCGGCTTCTCTGGCAGAGGATATTTCTGCCCAGATCCATGCAAAAGCGGGCTGCCGCAGTGAGGTCTCGGTAGAATTGATTCCAACTAAAATTTACTCAATGCTTTAATCAGGAGATAATCGATGAAGTTTACGTTAACCGTAGTTCGTGATGAAGATGCCAGTGAGGTTGTAGAAGCTTTGGTGGGACATGATTTTTATGTTACCCGCATGGCCAGCTCGGGCGGTTTCCTCCGGGCCGGGAATACCGTGCTCTTGTGCGGTGTGGAAGATGACCGGGTGGATGAGATGCTGGAGGTTATTCGGGCTCATTCGAATATCCGAGTTCACCCGCCTTCATCCCGGAACGCTGAAGAAACCGAGGTCAGCCGGGCGGTGGTCTTTGTGCTGGGCATGGAGCGGCTTGAAAAGCTTTAACATTTGAGGAGGGTCGAATTGAGTTGCGGGATGGTGTCCGTTTCCGGCATTCCGTGATTCTATTTCATCATATGAATTCATTCCAGGTCGCCTGAATGGCGACCTGTTTTCCTTTCAGGTGGGTGAATCGGAATCGGTTTGTAAATTCTCTGTTCGGTTCCATTTGGGATCACGAGAATTTGCTCCCTGTGCTAGAATTTATCCATGCGCAATCAAATTTACTTTGGTGACAACCTTTCTATTCTGCAATCCCTGCCGGATGCTTCGGTGGATCTGGTCTATATCGACCCGCCTTTTAACACCGGTAAGGTGCAGGGCCGGACTCAGATCCAGACCGTCCGTGATGAAAATGGCGACCGGGTTGGCTTTGGCGGCCGCAGTTACAAGACTATCTCCCTGGGCAGCCGAGCTTATAAGGATAACTATGATGATTTTCTGGGGTTTATTGAGCCGCGCCTGATTGAAGCTTACCGCGTCTTGAAACCTGCCGGAAGCCTGTACTTTCACATTGACTACCGTGAAGTGCATTACTGTAAGATCCTGCTGGATGATATCTTTGGACGGGACAGCTTCATCAATGAAATCATCTGGGCTTATGACTACGGCGGCCGTTCAAAGAGAAAATGGCCAGCAAAGCATGACAACATTCTGTACTATGCCCGCGATCCGCACAACTATACTTTCAACTATGAAGAAGTGGAGCGCATCCCTTACATGGCACCCGGATTAGTTGGGAAAGAGAAAGCCGCCCGTGGCAAGTTCCCCACCGATACCTGGTGGCACACTATTGTGGGTACCAATTCCAAGGAAAAGACGGGCTATCCCACCCAGAAGCCGGTTGGCATCCTGCGCCGCATCATCCAGGCTTCTTCCAACCCCGGTGATATCGTTATGGACTTTTTTGCCGGCAGTGGTACCGTCGGCGAGGTGTGTTTGGAACTCGACCGCCGGTTTATCCTGATCGATAATAACTCACAGGCTATTGAAGTGATGAAAAAGCGTTTTGAAAATCGTCCTGAAATCGATTGGATCGGGAATAGAACGAAATAACCTCTTTTTGCGCGTGCAAAGCTAGCTGTCCAGGACACAGCTTTAAAAATGGAAAAGGCTCTTATGAAGCTGGAATTCAAGTCCCTTGACGAAGCCAGTATCCTTCACCTTATGATGTTTGCAATCTTCCTGAAAATAAACTGGATGAACCTCGAGTGGTTCATGCGATAAAAAAGGTTGAAGTTGTGTCGGTTGGTTTTTGGTTACACGTATTTTGTTTTCTGGCCTGCTATAATGTGCATCATCAAACGCTAGATGGTATGAAAATGCCTCTGCCATGGACTTGACAGAGGCGTTTTATCTTTTAAGCGAGAGTATTATTTACTGATCCGTGATTAATCAAGTATTTGAAACTAAAAATCAGATCATATAAGCAACTTCTAATGCTGCACGCGTTGCACTCCGAATATTCCCCGTAGTATTACAGTCTCCAATTTTATATGTTTCTACATCCTTATCGATCAGTGCATCGTACAAATCTGTTCCCACAGAATGTTGTCCGGTTGAAATAACGACCATATCCGCCAGCGCGACTGCGGCAACGCCGTCTTTGTCGGTAAAGGAAACACTGTTTGCTTCTATCTTGGTTACTTTTGCTTCAAGATGGATCGTTGCTTTTTCATTCAGATAAGTGGTGAGATTCCCTTTGTGCATTGGCTCAAGCCCATTGCAAATAGTCGGCAGCATCTCCAGTAAAGTCACGTCACAGCCGTTTTCGATCAACATATGTGCGACTTCAGAACCGACTATGCCGCCGCCGATAATCACTACCTTTTTGTTTTCGGGAACTTTCACGCTTCCGTTTAACAGGTTCCAGGATTCGACTGTATTCTCAACTCCGGGAATGGGCGGCGTGTTGGGAAGAGAGCCGGTCGCCACGATAACGACATCCGCTCCCATCTTGTTAATTGTTTTTGCAGTCGCTTCCGTATTCAGTTGAACCTCTATACCAAGTCGCGCCACTTCGCTTGTGAACCAGGAAAGACCTTTTACAAGATCGCTTTTAAACGGAGCAACACCTGCAATGATCATCTGGCCACCGAGCCTATCCGTTTTCTCCAGAATTGTAACGTTATGCCCGCGTTTCTTTGCGATAATTGCAAACTGCATGCCTGCCACGCCACCACCGACAATGACGATGTTCCGCGGCTTGGCCACAGCGGGCACGTTGTCTTCGTGATACAGATCTTCATACCCCACATACGGATTCATGGTGCAGTGCACATTGCCGTGGGCAAAATAAAATTGTCCGAGGCAACCGTCGTCGCAATTAAGGCAGGGCCTGATTTCATCAAACTTTTTAAAATGAATTTTATTCACCCAAGCAGGGTCGCAAATCAATTGACGTCCAATACAGAGAATATCGGCCTTGTTATCCTCAATCGCTTTTGCACAAAATTCCGGGGTTCTTAATTTACCGACAATTGCCACAGGAATTGAAACGGCCTTTTTCACTGCTTCGCTCATGTATAAACGCGAGCCTTCCTCATCCCACTGGCTCTCGGTAGACTGATTAACCGAAGTATAAAAACCGCAGGAGAGATTAAGCATATCGGCGCCCGCGGCTTCGCACATTTTTGCATATTCAACACCATCTTCCAGGGTAATTCCGCCGGGAATATGATCCACTACGCCAAGGCGCACGCCAACAATAAAGGGCTTCGGGCAGGCCTTACGGATCCCTTCGACAATTTCTCTCAGCATTCTGCCACGGTTTTCAAAGTTGCCGCCATATTCGTCGGTTCTCTGATTGATCAGCGGTGTCATAAACTGGTTGATCAGATACATATGTGAAGCATGGATCTCCACCCCGTCCAAACCTGCAGCTTGAGCGATTTGAGCTGCTTTAATAAAATCATTGATGACCTCTTTGACTTCGTCCAGACTCATCTCACGGGCCGGGGGCCAAGGGCTCCCTTCATAATTGGTGGCACAGGCAGTTACGCTTTCAGCCCCCCCGCAATAGGCTGGTACGGCCATAAACCCACCGTGATGCAACTGGACCATGATCTTTGCGCCGAGCGAGTGAACGGTATCGGTCAGATCGTGCCATTCGGTTGTGACGGTGTTATCGTTCATTTTAAGTTGGCGCTCACTGATCTTGCCATAAGGGAAAGATACACTGGTAGCTTCAACGATGAGAAGGCCCGCGCCGCCCTTGGCACGTTCTGATAGATAAGAATAATGTTTACGCGAAAGTGTACCGTCGAGGTTTCCGTAGTTTGTGTCCATAGGCGGCATAGCGATACGGTTCTTTAATTGAACGCATCCCACCTGTACCGGTTTGAAAAGGATTTTTGTGTCCGTCATGATATTCCTCTCTTTGTTAGATAAGTTAGAAATTGCTCAAGTAAAAAACGTTTCTAACCAATTCTGATTGTTCACAATCTGCAGCATCATTCTGATTATAATGAATGGTATAGTTTTATTAAGAAACAAATTGCTGTGTTTGTCCGATTTCATACATAAAACGAAAAATGTCCCATGTATGATCGAGAGGAAAAATGAACACCAAAAAACTTATCGTGGAGGGTATGTTTCGGTTAATGAAAAATAAGCCCTTTGAAAAAATTACGATTCAAATGGTGATAAACGAATGCGACGTTTCCCGATCAACCTTTTATCGACATTACAGTGACAAATATGATTTGATGAATTGGTGTTATCAGTCTTATGTAGATACCCTTATAAAGAACGTCCGTAAAGGTGATTGGGAACACCAGCTTTGCCTGATCTTTCAATTTTTTTCCGATCATCATCAGTATTTTGAAAAGGCCTTTAAAGTACAAGGGAAAAACTCATTTGAAAGTTTCCTTTATGAGTATTCATATGCATTTTATAGAGAGACATATCTAAAAAATACAGGCGATGAAGAGTTGAATACCGAAGCCAGAATTGCTCTGGAATTCAATTGTATGGGGGCTGTTTATGTTGTGAGACAGTGGCTTGATAGTGGAAGATCAGTGTCAGTGACGGAATTGGCAAAAATAATTTTTCAACTCATACCTGAGATGTACAGAAAATATCTATAATGTGTCAAATAAAACATCCAGAATGGATATGAGAAGTTTGGTGTAATATTCATTTCCCGATGCCAAAAACCTTATTAACTAACGTGCCCGGCGTGTATGGGAAAACAGGGCTTTCAATTGTGGAGACCTTCCCTCGGGATCAGACCGGAGGTTTTTCAGTGTGATGACTGCCCCGGCAGGTGAGTTTCGGACTTGAGTTGAATCCGTTTCAAATTTCTTTGGGGGAATGCAAAGATTGGGTTTAGAATTAGCAGGTTCGAAAAGCTTGTAAAAATGAGACAGGTTATTCCCGGATTGAAAATATGACGAAACAAAACAAAATTGTTAAAACTGCCCGCCTGGTGCTGCGTCCCTTTATCCCTGATGATGCGCAGGCTTTATGCGACCTGATGCTCCCGGAGGAGGTGCGCCGGTATCTGCCCACAACCGTACCGTATACCCTTGAACGCGCCGAGAAATATATCGCTGCACAGGTCCAGCACTGGCAGGACTATTCCTGCGGCTGGTGGGCCGCCGAGAGGAAAGATGTTCCCGGTCTGGTTGGCTGGGGCGGGCTCCAGTTCCTCCCGGATACCTGGGAAACCGAGGTCGGGTACGTTATTGCAAAGTCCAGTTGGGGACAGGGCTATGCCACCGAACTGGCCGGGGCCGCCCTGACTTTTGGCTTTGATCACCTCTCCCTGACCCATATCATTGGCCTGACGGATCCTGATAATGCTGCTTCACAGCGTGTCCTTGAAAAAATCGGCCTGAAATACTGTGGTCTGTTTGAATATTTTGGAATGCAGAGCAGTACCTACCGGATTACCCGGGAGGAATTTTCTGCCGGAATATAAAAGTCCGGCGCGAACGCCGGACTTTTTCCAAGGGGGACTTACCTGAGTGTGCAGGTGAGTTACATTTATCAGATCCAGCCACGGAGCTGCATTGCTTTGACCACGCGAGCAATCGCCACCATATAAGCTGCGTCCCGCATAGGGACTTCTTGTTTTAAGGACATCTCCAGAACATCATGAAATGCTTTGGTGAGTTTCTGATCCTCTTTGCTCAGTACTTCTTCCTTTGGCCAATAGAAATTCATATCGTTCTGTACGGCTTCAAAGTAGGATACCGTTACTCCGCCGCAGTTGCACAGAAAATCCGGAATTACAAAAACCCCTTTCTCCTGAATGTCCCTGTCCGCATCCGGCGTGGTGGGGCCGTTCGCGCCTTCTGCGATGATCTTGACCCGGTCGCTGATCCACTTTACGCTTTCCGCGTTGATCTGGCCTTCCAGGGCTGCCGGGATCAGGATGTCCACGTCTTTTTTCAGCCAGGCTTCGGCATCTTCAAGAACATAACCGGCTTCCTGTGCTTTGGCTTTGTCAATGCTGCCGTATTGATCGGTGATGCTCTGTAAGAACCGGGCATCTATGCCATCTTCTTTGCTGATGGTATAGGCCTGTTTATCTTTCAAGTCGAAATAGGAGACGCATACCACACTGCCGCCCAACATTTCCTTGAAGCCAATTGCGCTGTATTGGGCCACATTTCCAAAGCCCTGTATGGCGGCTTTACACTGGGAAGGGTCCAGGTTGAGATGCGCGCAGGCTTCCCGGATGGTGTATACAACACCGTATCCGGTTGCTTCGGTGCGGCCCAGCGAACCGCCGCCACCCACCGGCTTGCCGGTGATTACACCGGGAGTGTATTCCCCGCGTAATTTGGAATATTCATCCATCATCCAGCCCATCATCTGTGAGGTGGTGCCGACATCCGGCGCGGGCACGTCCTGCCGCGGCCCAATATTCTTCCACATGACCTGAATCCAACCCCGGACGAGCCGTTCCTTTTCACCCGGAGAAAGTGTTGCCGGGTCGACAATCACACCGCCTTTGCCTCCTCCCAGAGGAATATCGGCCACGGCGCATTTCCAGGTCATCCAGGTTGCCAGCGCGCGCACAGTATCGATGGTCTCGGCGGGGTGAAAACGAACCCCTCCCTTATTGGGGCCAATTGCATCATTGTGCTGCACGCGGTATCCCTGGAACATGCGTACCGTGCCATCGTCCATTCGCACGGGGATCCGGAATTGGTATTCGCGCAGCGGCCAGCGCAAAAATTCTCGAACGGGTTGGTCCAGCTTCAACCGGTCAGCTACCTGATCGAATTGCTGCTGGGCCATTTCAAATGCATTGAGTGAGGTTGCCATATTTGCTCCAGATTGTTTTCAGTAAGTAAAGTAGATTTGTATTCAGGATATAAAATGCCGATAGAAGAGACAACATTAAACCAACCATCAGCAGGATCGTTGCTGTTGGAAATTTTTGTATAAAAATGCTGTTGTTGATAATGGGTTGCGGCCCTCAGGTTTGTGGGAATGTTCCCTTTCGTTTTAGTCTGGAACCTTCAGGCAAGTTGGGGAGCTGCAATCCGGTCTGTTTAGTGTAGGTTTTGCTCTAGGGTTTTATTTTTGGGTTCCTTTATGGATAGATAGGTGTGTTTTATTGGAAGTTGCTGTCAATGAGGTTGGAGATTGCCTGGAGGGCTTCTGCTTCGTCATCCCCATCCGCGACAACCTTGATAACATGATCCTTGTTTACACCCAGTGTTAGAATGCGCAAAATGCTTTTGGCATTGACATCATCAGACTCAGTGGTCAAGTTGCGAATGGATATCTTGCAGTTAAATTTGTTCGCCGTGCGTACAAAAAGGTCGGCAGGCCGGGCGTGTAACCCCTGTTCGCTTTTGACGGTGAGTTCGGCTTGGATCATTGGTTCTCCTTGGCTAAATATAATCATTGCAATAAAGATTTTTAAAGGCGGTTTGCTTCCGAGCGGGTTGAACAGGTTCAACGTTTAGATTATAGAACACAGCGGTAACTTTTGATTGTGTATGTTTTGTATGATTGATATGTGACAATTAAAAACTAATATGCCATTAAAGGGCATATTTAGATCGTGCTTCGCACAATTGTGAGAAAATGAATTGGAAGGCCTGAAGAATTATTGATATTCCGGGAGCGCAGGGAACCATTTCCAGATGGTACGGACGATCTCTGATTGAGTCTCTGTTTTTCGTAATGCGTCTAAAAATCCGGGGGACTGGACCAGATCATTAAGCTGGAAAAGGGCGGTGAGGTGGGAGTTATCATTTGTCGCGCCCAGCACGAAAACAAGGTCCACACTGGGAACATCTGCTTTATCGAACTGGTAGGGTTTATTCAGCTTCATCATGCTCATGCAAAGTTCGTTTACCCCATCGGTCGGTTTCGCGTGCAGGAGCAAAACCCCCGGTCCAATGTACATGTAAAAGCCGTGCTGGTCCATCAGTTCAATCATTGCGTCTACGTATCGGGTCTGGATACAATGGTTATCGATCAGGGGCTGACTGGCAAGCCGGACCATTTCCTGCCATGTTTCCACCTTGTTATAAAAGGTGATATTGGCCAGGTTGATGAGGTCAACCAGAGTGTCTTGCTGCTGCAGGTCGTTGAAATTTCGCTTCCGCTGTCGTTGATTCTTTTCCGTGATCCACCGCTGGATTGCCTTGATGTCCTCAATTTCCAGAAAAGGACTGACTTCAACCACCGGTAAAGGTTGGTTTTCAAGTGGAAGTGTGCTGATGATAATTTCCGCTTCCAGGTTTTTGGAAGCCTCCCAGTCGAAGTTGTTGATGATTTCAACGACTTTCAGGTTTGGAAATTCATGTTCCAGGCGTGATTTCAGCAGCGAGCTTTTGGCGCGTATCCCGTCATTGGCAATGATTGCCGTGCGCCGAGAGTCTTCTACCGTGCGCAGTCTTTCCAGGGCGGACAGCAGATACATTGCGATAAAGCCAACTTCTTCTTCGGGGATCGACATGGAGATTTCATGTTCAAGAATGAACGTGCTGCTTTCCGCAACCCGATAGATCCGGGGATATTTATCCTTGACCGCTTTTACGTTGGAATTACGGCTTGGAATGCTGTATTTCATCCTGAAGAGGCTGTAATCCAGATGATAAGCGATTTCCCGGATCAATTCCTCATCAATTTTCAGCATAGGATGCAGCCGCATTGAACAAATATTGACAATTTCGCGCGCCAATTGGCCGCTTTTCGGAGAATAGAGGGGAAGATCGGAAGCGTTTTTTGTCTGAGAAAGATAAGAATGCTCCCATTTACTGCCGATCAGCAGTGCTGCGATAATCCCAAATTCCTTTCCGGTTAACTTTATTTGGAATTGCTTGGCGATCTGGTAACCAATTACCTGCACTATGATGAATTCATCGGTAGTCAGGATATCCCGTTCGGCTTCACCCGGTAAGGCTTTCCCTTCCCGAAGAGCCATGATAGTGATGGCCAGATAAACCATAATCTCGACCCTGGATTTGACGGCCATGGTTCTGCCGATGTTATCTTCGATGTAATTCACAAGTTTCCGGGCGAAACCCAGTTCGAGCTGGTTAATGAATTCCTGTATCCGATGAGAAATAGCTTCGCTCTTGAACTTTTGCCGGTTGTCGTAATAGTCCACCAGTTGGTGCCATTTATTGTCGCCGAGCTCTTCGCGCAGCAAGCGGCTGAGCGCAAACCGCCGGGATTCTTCTTTGCCTTCGATCCACATGCCTTTGTAAGTTTGCCGCTTCAGAGTGATTTTGAATTTTTCCAGCCAAAGCTCAATTTCCTGGATGTCTTTGAAGATAGTGGACCGGGAGATGTTCTCCAGTTCCGACACGCGTTGGGCAGCTACAGGTTCGTTGGAGGTTAATAAATAGAGCAGGATGATTCGGATTCGCTGCTGCCGGGAAAGGATAATGTCACAATCATCCAGATGATTAATGGCTGCCAGCAGTTCGTTTTTCTGTTGCTGCGATGCTACCACTTCAAACCCATAGCCCGGGCGGCTGATAAATTTGATCTGGTTGCCCTGAATCCAGGAGCGGACCACATCCATGTTGTACCGGATAACCCGTGCGTTTAACCCGGTTTTGGCTGCCAGATCCGCGAGAGTAATTCTTCCGGAGGCGTTTAGAAGGGCCTGAATGATATTTTGTTGTCGGATGTTGATGTTGGGTGTACCTGGAACCATGTCAGCATTTTACCATATTTAGTTTGAATTTGTCTCAATTATTTAGGGCAAAATTCACACGTTAAAATTTTCTAAGAGAACTGTATAATGCAAATGATAATCCTTGGAAATTTGTTCTTACAACAGAAAATTTTTTTCATTGTGAGATTTCTTAAAGCAAGTTTGTTCCATTTTGCACGGAAATCATTCTTAACAATAAGGTGTTGTTGCTCATGACAGATCTGTTATCCAACATTCAGGTTTTGAATATCTGTAAACCAACCAGAGAAGCTGTTCTGCAGGATTTATCGGATGCGGCCATCCGGGCCGGATTTGCGAAACCTGGTTTCTACGAAGCGATTATCCAGCGTGAAGATGCTTACCCTACTGGTCTGCATACGCCGGGTTTTGAAATTGCAATTCCTCATGCTGATGCCGAATGGACCGTGGAGCCTTCCCTGACCATCGGGGTTTTAAAAGAACCCGTGATCTTTCAGCCTATGGGAGGAGAGGGTGGAGAAGTTCAGGCCAAGCTGGTTTTTATGCTCACGATCAAAGACCCATCGGAGCACCTTGATTTTTTGAAAGCTTTTTCGTCCCTTATGGAAGACACCAAAATTTTGGTCGATTTTGCGGAGAGTGGGGATCCGGCGATATTGGTAGAAAAACTTAAAAGTAAGATGCAGTAATTTCCCGGGCCGTAAAAAATATTTCTTAATTGGCAACCTTTACTTATCAAAGGAGTTTACAAACAACCACTATGAATCTCAAAGAATTGGTGAATCCGAGAATTTTTGATGTTCCTGACTATGATCAGGCTCACGTTACAAAATGCTGGCAGGACCCCTCGATCCACCGTCAGATGTCCAACGAATCAAACTATGCGCCAATCCCGGCCGTTCAGGAAGCCATCCGGAATGTGGCCGGTCAGGCCAATTTCTATGCGGAAGACCCGGCTTATGCAGCTTCTCTGCGCGGTAAGCTGGCGGAGTATGCTTCCGTGAAGCCGGAAAATGTTGCCCTGGGAAATGGGTCTATCGAAGTTCTGGATTTGATCTTCCAAATTTTTATGGCAAAACCGGGTGTGGATGAAGGCATCCTTTTGCAGCCTGATTATTCTGCATATACACCCCGCATGAAATACTTTGGCTGGAATATTAAATATGCACCCTGCGCGGATGGCATGGACAGCGCTGCGAAGCAGGTTATCCAGTTGATTTCTCCTAACACAAAGTTTATTCTGTTGTCACGCCCTAATAACCCGATGGGGACCGTGATGCCCGAAGCGGAAATCCGCCGTATGCTGGATACCGGTGTGGTTGTGATTGTCGACGAGGCTTACATTGAGATGGCCGATGAAGGCACTTCTGTTTCTGCCTGGGTCAATGATTACGAGAATTTGATCGTGCTGCGCACTTTCAGCAAGGGTTTTTGTCTGGCAGGGATCCGTCTGGGATACATGCTGGCAACCCCTGAACTGATCCGATATATCAATCGTTCCCGGCACATCTTTAATGTCAACCTGGCTGCAATGGCCGCAGGGGAAGCTGCCATGGACCATCTGGATGAGTACCGGGCGATCTTCAAAAAACTGGCACAAACACGGGATTGGCTCACAGAAGAGCTAGCGACTATTCCAGGTTTTAAGCCGATTCCTTCTCAAGGCAACTTTGTGATGATCAATGTCAAGGAAACAGGTAAGCAAGCTTCCGAATTTGTGAAGTACCTGCTGGGAAAAGGCTTTATGGTCCGTGATTTTTCAAAGAAGGCCGGTCTTGAACCCAATACGCATTTTCGAATTTCCGTTGGTTTGCCGGATGAGATGAAAGAGCTTGTTGAGGATTTACGATCTTTTGCGTAATGCGATCCGGTGACTGCGTGGAATTGCCCACGCAGTCACCGATGCACCCTAAAAAACTGTTATTAGAAGAGGAGCTTTATGAATAGACCAGCCGTAATTCTTGTGATGTGTGGATCTTCTATTGCCACTTCAAACCTGGCCGCTGTCAAACTGGAGGAAGAGGCCAAGCGTCGTAAGGTGAAAATTGTCTGCAAGAAGGGAAAAGTTGCGGATACCAATACCCTTATTGAGAGCTTCCGCCCTGACCTGATCGTTGCTACGGCTCAGATCAAACCCCGTGATGATATTTTGGTTTTCAGCGGTGTCCCATTGATCAGCACTATTGGCCAGGAAAAACTCTACGATGAAATCTTTGATGCCATAGCAAAGATGGAAGATTAATTCCGTCAGGTTTTATTTCCTTCTTCAATAGAGTCGGGCTTTGTAGTAGCGGCGTTTCTTAAAGTTATCTGACATCATTCATACTTCATTCAACAGCCATCATTGAGATTTAATGTGTGGGTAAGTTTATGCACCATTTTTCGAATCTCACAGCCACTTTTTACCGGTTTTAACTCAACAGGCAATGATTGGAATGAATCTTAAAAAAATATGAGCATTATGAAAGGAGGTAGTAAAGTATAAAGGGATACAATTGGATTTTTACTTCTGCTGCAAGTGGTATTTTCAAACTATTCAAAGGCCTACAGAGATAAGGAGTTAAAATGGATTTCACTTTCCTTAGCACCATCCTGGACCCAATTTTGAATGCAGGTCCCCTTTTTATGATTTTCATCGTGTTCTCAGTTATTGGCTTGATTGTTAAACTGGGACCGGTGAAAGCGATCCGCAACGGCTTGATGATTGCAGTTGGCTTCAATGGTGTTTACATTGTGGTTGACTACTTCCTCGGCACTGTTGCTCCTGCCGCGACCGCCCTTGCTGAACGTTTCGGCGGTGTATTTACCTACACCGACATTGGTTGGGCAGCTTATGCGTCTTTCGCATGGAGTTCTCCCTGGGCTTATCTGATCGTTGTCTTAAGCCTCGCGGTTAACCTGCTGATGATCTTCACCGACATGACCGATACCCTGAACCTGAACATCTGGGACTTCTGGGAATCAATTATTGCCTGTCTGACCATCTACGTCCTGACCAATAACATCATTGCAGGTCTGGTTTTCTCCACTTTCCTGGCGTGGTTTAACCTGATGATGTCGGACTTCAACGCGCAGCGCGGTTATTGTGCGGATCTGGGCTTCGAAGGTCTTTCCTTCTACCAGGGCACAAACGTGGCATGGGGCGCCTTTGCACATTATGTCGGCAAGATCCTTGATAAAACCAACCTGAAACAGGCCAGATTCACCCCTGAGTATGTTCAGGAAAAATTTGGCGTGATCGGCGAACCGGCTGTCCTTGGCGGCATTATCGGCTTGCTGATGGGCATTGGCGCAGGGTATTACTGGATTGACATCGTTATGCTGATGATCAGCCTTGCAACGGCGCTTATTTTGATCCCGATGATGTCCGGTATTGTTATGTCCGCTCTCGTACCCGTCTCTGAGGCGGCAGGCAAATTCATGAAAGAGAAAGCGGGCGGCAGAGAGCTCTATATTGGCGTTGACCCTGCCATTGCAGTTGGAAATACCACCGTTCTCGCGGCGACCATTTTGATGGTTCCGATCCTGATGGTCTTTGCTTTCGTGATCCCCGGAACGGTCAACATGCCGCTGGCCGACCTGCCCGCTTTGCTGTTCTTCTGGGTGTTCGTGGTTGCCCCGAACCGCCTTGACATGATCCGCACCATGATCGTTACCTCTCTGGTTGGCCTCTATGGAACCCTGGCGGGTATTTTGATCGCCCCCTGGATGACCCAGGTTGCCATTCTGCAGGGTGTGGATGTTGCCGCAGGCACCGGCGTGACCTCCTGGTTCTGCCACCTCTGCCCCGAGCTGTTGGTTGCAGGTCTGCTGGGTCAGAACTACGGCATTCTTGGGCTGCCGGGCCTGATCGCTTTCTGTGTGATTGTGATCGGTATTACCATTTTCTTCCGGATCCGCTATCTGAAACGTGTTAAAGCTAAAGAACTTGTTACTGCGGCTGCATAACGGAAAACTCTAAAAACATGAGCCTGTTTGCAAAAACAGGCTCATGAACCCTTTATTGGTGAAGCCCAGAGGTGTGTTATTCAATTCCGGATAGGGTCTTATAAGACCTGATACTGCTTTATTCTTTCCCTTTGTAATTATCTTTCTTTTATGTAAGTGTCGGGATTATTTCTTGATTGCTGTCCGGCAGGATATAATATCTGAACTACTTCTCAGGAGCAACATGATGCGATTTATCCGAAATGAAATTCAACAACCCATGCATTTGGTCCCACCCGAACAAAGAAATACGGCCATGTATTACTTATTGGTGTTGGGTATATCCATACTGTCTATTGGGGTTGCCGGATTTTTTTCTGCCTTCTTTTACGCGGAACTGATTAAGGCACAGTGGGGTATGGCTTATCGCCAGGTGCAAACTTATTCCTTGATGGTGTCGGCTGCGGGCATTGCCCTGTATGTTGTTGCTGCACTCTTCTTCAAGATACCGCTTCGCAAAACAAGCTTTTATAAAATCCGATCCATTTTAAAGAATGAGCCTTACGACCCACCCCGTAAGGGAGACTTTACCAAAGCGGTTTACGCCCGCCTGAGAGACCTTGATGATAAATGGGCTTTGCTTTCGGAAGTGCAGCCCCCGGATACCGATTACGTGATCCCGCAGGTGGTCGTTGGGCCGGGCGGAGTCTATGCGCTGCACCCTATCGCGGAAAACCCCACCAATAAGCGCTTTGTGGACCCCGGTGCGGAGCTGAATAAAGCCGGTAAAAACCTGCAGAAAGAACTGAATCATCAGGTGATTTCAATGGTGATTCTTTCTACACCCAAACTGGCAACGTTATATAAAGACAGGTTTGATCCAAAAGTCCGGGTGATGAACATGCGAGAGGTTTTTGAACACTTCAACGGCCGGAAAAACAAGTTTGATGAAGAAGCCCGTTCGGAGCTTGAAGCGGAGGTCTTCGGAATGATTAAGGGTACTGCTCCAGAAAGATAACGTGTTAAAAAGGGGCGGGGATAACGAGTTCCCGGCTATATCGTATGCGAGAAAATGCAAGGCTTCCCATGGGAAGCCTTGTTCGCTTTTGACTAATCGGTGGATGCCCAAACAGGATCGGGGCATTTGAGGCGATCTTTATAGGTGTTAAGGCGTTCCGTAAAGCTGGCGGTGCACCACACTCAACGCGCGCACCTGCTCGGCCGCGTGATACGAGGAGCGCACCAGCGGCGCGCTTTCCACCCATTTGAAGCCGATCTCGGTGCCAAAGGCTTTCAATTCTTCAAACTCTGCCAGGGTGTAATATCGCTCAATGGCCAGATGGCGGCGGCTGGGCTGCAGGTACTGCCCGATGGTCAGGATATCCACATCCCATTCCCGCAGCAGGCGCATGGCGTCTTTCACTTCTTCCAGGGTTTCTCCCAGGCCCACCATGATCCCCGATTTGGTCAGTGCCTCGGGGTCCAGTTTCTTCGCGTTCACCAGGGTAGCCCGGTTCCATTCCAGGTGCGACTGGGGCTGGACGGACTTGAACAGGCGCGGCACGGTTTCCAGGTTGTGGTTCAGGATTTCCGGCCGGGCATCCATCACGATTTTCAAGGCATCGATTGAGCCCTTGAAATCGGGAATGAGCACTTCGACCGAACAACCGGGTTGCAGCTCGCGGATCCGCCGGATCACCATGGCAAAGATGGGCGCGCCGCCGTCCTTGCGCTCGTCCCGGTTGACGCTGGTGATCACCGCGTGCCTCAACCCCATCGCTTTGACGGCCTGTGCCACCCGCTCGGGTTCTTCCCAGTCCAGTTCCTCGGGCCGCCCGTGTTTCACATCGCAGAACCGGCAGCCGCGGGTGCATATATCCCCCATCATCAAAAAGGTGGAAGTACCGCTCCCCCAGCACTCTCCCATGTTAGGACAGCCGGCTTCCTCGCACACGGTGTGGAGTTCCTTTTTCTTCATCAGCTCGCGCAGCTGCTGGTAGGTTTCTCCTGTGGGGGCCTGGACTTTGATCCATTCCGGCCGGCGCATGGGCCGGGTATTGATGATTTCCGGGTTTACCCGGTCTCGAGTGGGGATTTTTGTCATATTTTCCTCTGCCAATCTATCATTAATTCAATAAAGAAGGTATTTATTCTCCTGAATCTGTATGCTTAGTTTATATCACAAAATGATGCAAGCTATTCACGCCTTCTCCGCGATTTCTTGTCGGTATACATGCGCTCATCGGCCAGTTTGAAAACATCAATCAGGGGTTCGTTGGCTTCAGCGGTTGCCCCGCCGATAGAAATGCTGATGGGCGGATGGGTGTTGGTCCGGTTGGCTTTCTTCAGGTTGTTTTTCAGCCGTTCAATGGATTTTTGCAGTTCCTGTTGATCCGTCTGCGGCAGCAGGATGGCGAATTCATCGCCGCCGATCCTTGCCACCATGTCTTCCGTGCGAAAGGATTGTTTGAGAACCTGTGCCACGCTTTTAATCAGTTCATCGCCAGTGAGATGTCCTTTGCTGTCATTCACGATTTTCAGACTGTCAATATCCACCACGATGATCGAAACGGGGGTGACCCGGCTGTGTTCCAAACGCTGCATCTCTTCTTCAAAATAAAGCCGGTTGAATAAATGTGTGAGGACATCGTGCGCGCTTTGATAGCGCAGTTTGACTTCAATTTCTTTCCGCTCGGTGATATCACGGAAGATGGCAAAGGACCCGGAGTATTCACCGGAGTTATCAAACCTTGGTGTGGCTGTGATCAATACGGTCCGTCTTGTCCCATCCATTTGGAACAACGTCAGTTCGTAGGTACTTGTCTTCCCGGCTTTTCGGGTTGCGAGCTGATTTTCAATTTGATTTTTCTGGTCGACCGGGAGAAAATCCCGCAGGCTTTTTCCAATGATCTCTTTTACCGGGATACCCAGAATATTTTCCACCGCCAGGTTGGCGTATTCGAAACGCAGTGCTTTATCTACGATCGCCGCGCCTTCGCCCTGGTTTTCAACCAGTGCCCGGTACCGGTTTTCGGATTCTTTCAGTGCTTCTTCCGCCCGCTTGCGCTGAGTGATATCCTGTTTGACGGCGATGTAATGGGTAATCCTGTGCAGGTCCCCATTCCGAATCGGGGTGATCGTCATTTCTTCAACGTACAGGCTGCCATCCTTTCGCCGATTGATTACTTCTCCCTGCCAGATTTTGCGCATGGAGATGGTATTCCACATGGATTGGTAAAAGGAGTCATCGTGTTTCCCGGATTTAAGGGTCCGCGGATTTTGACCGATGAGTTCGTCGAGTGTATAGCAGGTCATTTTTGAAACGGCATGATTGGCCCATACGATGGACCCATTCTGGTCCGTGATTACGATCCCATTGGCGGCAGCTTCCAACGCGGCGGATTGCAGTTTCACCGCTGTTTCGATTTCCTTCTGGTGGGTGATATCCTGGATGATCAGCAGGTAGGAAGTGACCTGATCCTCTTTGAAGGAATAAGGTATGAGAGTGACCGTAGCACTATGGATTTTTTGTTCCTGGTTTGAAAAAGTGAATTCAAAGGATTGTTTTTGTCCTTTCAGGACCGATTCTAACTGTGGTTGGAGGGCTTTGAAAACCGGCGTGCCAAGGACTTCTTCCAGAGTTTTATACCGGATGCCGGAAATGGATGGGGTTTTGAACCATTCTATGAAGGCTGTGTTGGCAAACAGGAAGCGATTCCCGGCATCGAGTTGAGCCATCAGAACAGGGAGGTTGTTGACCAGCGTTTGCAGATCCAGAGTAGTATCTATAACTACTTTGTAATCCTGAACCTGGGTTTGATCCGGTAACAGATTTTTTTCCAACAGAAACACTCCATGATACTTAATTGCCGGGGAAAATGTTTTTCTTTGTTAGTCTAAATTATAACCGAATCGAAAATGGGTTCAAATCTTTGTCCGCAGTAGCAGGTGAGAGAATTTTAACTAACTCGTACTTCTATAAAAAGATCCGGCGTATTTTTCTCACGCAAAGCCGCCAAGACCGCAAAGGTTTTTGACAATAACGCTGGAGTGGCGGGCTGCTCTGGGGAAGCTCCTGAATAAAGGGGCGGGGAGGTTGCCACACTGTCCCGCAAAAGCGCGGGACGGTTCCCAATGACATGTGGGGGACCGGCGTTGAAGGCTAAGGAGTTGGATTTGTTTTTTTTGTGGAACAATTCGGAACAATTCCTTTCCTTGTAAAGCTGGTATGTTTTTCACGCAAAAATGCTCCACTTGCATTCGCCACAAGGCAGGTGAGACCGCAATGGTTTTTAACATAAGCGTGTTGCTGTTGCCCGAGTGAGGGGACTTGATTAATCTCACGCAAAGCCGCCAAGACCGCAAAGTTTTTACAATGATGCTGAAGTTCCGGGCTGCTCTGGATAAAGGGGCGGGGAGGTTGCCACACTGCCGGAAAGGCGCCCGGCAGTTCGCAACGACACGAAGGGGACCGGCGTTGAAGGCCAACGAGTGGGATTTGTTTTTTTTGTGAAACAATTCGGAACAATTCCTTTCCTATGGTTTTGCTGTATGAGGGCGGCGTGCTGGTAAAAGCGAGGTAAAGGGTGTGATTTCCTGTTCCAAGTGTTTTCCTCCTGTTTTGAGAAATCCAAAAGACAAACTATTATAGAACATAAATTCTATTAAGTCAAGGGTTAATTTTTGTGGTTTTAACGCAAGGGCACGGTGCTGTTGTTTGAAATAGGGGGGTAAAATCATTTACCGCAATGACGCAGAGGTGCAAAATTTTTTTGCAATAATGCTGGAGCGACGGGCTGTCCTGGATAAAGGGGCGGGGAGGTTGCCACACCGTCCCGCCAAAGGCGCGGGACGGTTCGCAACGACACGAGGAGAACCGGCGTTGAAGGCTAACGAGTGGGATTTGTTTTTTTTGTGGAATAAATCCTTTTCTTGCAAAGCCTGTTTTTTCTCACGCAAGGCCGCAACACTTGCACCTGCCGCAAGTGCAGGTGAGAGCGCAATGTTTTTTAACATAAACATGTTGTTCTTGCCTGAGTGAGGAGCTTAATTAATCTCACGCAAAGCCGCCAAGACCGCAAAGTTTTTTTACACAATGACGCTGGAGTGGCGGACTATCCCGGGCAATCTCCTGGATAAAGGGGCGGGGAGGTTGCCACACTGTCCCGCCAAAAGCGCGGGACAGTTCGCAACGACACGAAGGGGACCGGCGTTGAAGGCCAACGAGTTGGGATTTGTTTTTTTTGTGAAACAATTCGGAACAATTCCTTTCTTTGTAAAGCTGGTATTTTTTTTTCACGCAAAAATGCTCCACTTGCATTTGCGACAAGGCAGGTGAGGCCGCAGTGGTTTTTAACATAAGCGTGTTGCTGTTGCCTGAGTGAGGGGGCTTAATTAATCTCACGCAAAGCCGCAAAGGTCGCAAAGTTTTTTACAATAACGCTGGAGTGACGGGCTGTCCTGGATAAAGGGGCGGGGAGGTTGCCACACTGTCCCGCCAAAAGCGCGGGACAGTTCGCAACGACACGTGGAGGACCAGCGTTAAAGGCTAACGAGTGGGATTTGTTTTTTTGGAGCAATTTATTTCTGTGTAAAGCCGGTGTATTTCTTTTTCGCAATGGCGGAGGGGGCAAAGGTTTTTTGATGAGGCGACTCACACTGCGTGGAGGGCGGTTGCCATGCCAAAAGAGAGCGGGTATACTGGGGAAAGTTTAACGATAAAGAGAGGTATAAAACGCAATCATGGCAAATGGTATCGATTTATTACTGGTTGGACTGGCGGCTGTGGCGGGTGGTATGGTCAATGCCCTGGCGGGGGGAGGGACGCTGATCACCTTTCCCATGCTGACGGCGGTGGGCATACCCGCCGTGGCGGCCAACGTGACCAACACGGTGGCGCTGTGCCCGGGCTATCTGGGAGCCACGCTGGCCCAGATGGACGACCTGCGCGGGCAGAAAAAACGGTTGTGGCTGGTGGTCCCGGCGGGAGTGGTGGGGGGAATTATCGGCGGGGTGCTGCTGCTGAACACCGGCGAGCGTATGTTCCGTGCCCTGGTGCCTTTCCTGATCCTGCTGGCTTCCATCCTCCTGATGGTCCAGGACCGGCTGCGAGCCTGGGTATTCAGTCATTCCGGCGCTGTGGCCGGGGCGGTGCCGGATGTGTGGATGGTGCTGGCGGTTGGCGCAGCGGCCATTTACGGCGGTTATTTCGGCGCGGGGCTGAGCGTGATCGTCCTGGCGGTGCTGGGGCTGATCCTCGAAGATTCCCTGACCCGGCTGAATGCGCTCAAGCAGGCCATTGCCCTGAGCGTGAACCTGGCGGCGGCAATTTTCTTCGTGTTTTCAGGACAGGTGGTGTGGCGCATGGCGCTGGTGATGGCGGTCGGGGCGCTGGCGGGGGGTGTGCTGGGTGGGCGCCTGGCGGGGCGCATCCAGCCCCTGCTCCTGCGGCGGATTGTTGTGACGATCGGTATCCTGGTGTCGGTGATCTACTGGGTGCGGTGAGCCTTTTCCCGGATAGGGCTGCGGTGCAGGACCGGTTGAAAGCACCGCACCGATACCCGGCCATTCGCTTTTCGGCGCGTTAATCGTTCCCATTTGCGA
>JAHDQE010000068.1 GCA_018433975.1 Ornatilinea sp.
CAAACATTTTTTAGATTCTCTGAGTTGTCATCTGGTTCTGCAAAATCAACCCCCTAAAAGACTGGCCGATATTGGCTGCGGAGCGGGTTTCCCCGGTATACCACTAAAAATCATTTACCCCAATATGCGCCTGACACTGGTTGAGTCTGTGGGTAAAAAAGCTCGTTTCTGCCAGCACATCGTGGACACCCTCCAATTGACAGAAACCGAAGTCCTGCAAATTCGTGCTGAAGATTTAGGGCAGGCCAAAGAATACCGCGAACAGTTTGACTGGGTAGTTGCCCGGGCCGTCGCTAAACTGCCCACCCTGGTAGAATACCTGCTGCCCCTGGTCCGGGTGGGCGGTTCCATGCTGGCTCAGAAAGGTGAAAACGGCCCCGCCGAAGCCCATGCCGCGGAAAACGCTACAAAACTGCTGGGAGGCCATTTGCGACAGGTACAGCATTTGACTTTGCCAACCGTGACGGAAGACCGATACCTGATCACCATTGATAAAATCGCCGCAACTCCCCCCAAATACCCCCGGCGAGCGGGAATCCCTGCCAAAAACCCTCTGTAAACCTGTCTGATTTTTATAAAAAAACAGAGCGTTTCATTCGCTCTGTTTTTAGTGTTCTCATTTCATGGAGTTTCCGCTTCCACCACTCGCCCAGCATTGACATGCCATACCGTGCTGGAGTGCACAAATTTTTCCGAAAACAGGTTAAGGTCTGTCGTGGTAAGCAGCACCTGTTTTTCTTCTCCAAGCACCGTCAACAAATCCTCTCTGCGCTGTGTATCCAGTTCCGCGAGGATCTCATCCAGAAGCACCACCGGCCAATAGCCGGTTTTCTCTTTCAGCCAGGCTACTTCGGCCAGCTTTAAAGAAAGCAGCGCCGTGCGGACCTGCCCGCGTGAGCCAAAATGTCCCAGATCTATCCCATTGCTCAAAAAGCGAAGTTCGTCCCTGTGTGGGCCGGTCGTGGTCACACCGCGCCCGATTTCTTCCCCACGCAGTTCTTCCAGGCGTTTCATAAAGCCCTTCCGGATCATCTCCTGATCAAACCCCTTCCGGTCAACAGGCGCAGAAAGGGGAAGCTCATACTGGCCTTCCGGTTTTGGAACCGGATCATAAGAAGGTTGGTACACCATTCTGAGCACTTCTTTTGAATGCGTGAGCCGGTGATGGATCCGGACTGCGATCGATTCAATTTCCGCAACAGCTTTGATGCGGTTGGAAATAATCTGGCTGCCATATTCCGTGACCAGGGTATCCCAATAGGTCAGTTGGTCGCGGTCACCACCTCGTTCCCCCAGAAGGCGCAGCAAAGCGTTGCGCTGTGTAAGCGCCTGAGTATATTTACTCAATGCCGTAGCATACCCCGGTATTCCCTGAACAATTGCCACGTTCAGGTAACGGCGGCGCTCATCCGGCCCATCCTCAATGATGCGCATCATTTGCGGCAGAAAAATAACCGCGTTAAAACAACCCAGCGCCTGCGAAATGGTTTTGCGAACCCCATCCAGCAAAACTTCTTTCCGCAAGCGGCTGCCCCCATTCGTATTTGCTTCTCGAATCAGACGGACTTCCATCCGGTGCTGGTGTTCTCCGCGCTGGTATTCTGCCACAATGCGGGCTACAGCCAGCGGCTCACCATCTGCCAGGAAGTTAATCAACTGCCGCTCGTTGCGGGCATGAAAGGAACTGAAAACAGCCAGGTAAAAAACGGCTTCCAGCAGGCTGGTTTTCCCCTGCGCATTATCCCCGACCAACAAAAGAAGCCGCCGGGGCACATCCATGTCCAGGCGGGTAAACGCACGGTAGTTCGTCAGTGACAAATGAGTCAGATACATCCGGTCAGGAGCTAAACATCGGCAAAAGTTTCGTCTTCTTGCGGCCGCCAGACTTGATTTGCCAGGTCCGTAAACAAAACACCTTCCAAATGATCAATTTCATGCTGGAAAATACGGGCCAACCAACCCGAAGCTTTGATTTTCATCGGCTTGCCGTGGCGGTTTTGTCCTTTAACTACAATGGATCCGTGGCGGTCTACATCCCCAACAAGATTCGGGACAGAGAGACAGCCTTCCACCCCATTGACCATTTCTTCAGAAGGTTTAATGATTTCCGGGTTCACCACAGCATACAGTTTGGGTTCAACCGTTTCATCCTCTTCATCGCCAAATTCCACCACGATGACGCGGCTGGAAACCGCCACCTGCGGTGCAGCCAAACCAACGCCCGGCGCTACCCGTAAGGTTTCTACCATATCATCAATCAGTTTCTGAAGATCACCATCAAATTCTGTCACCTTTCTGGCCTTGCGGCGCAGAACAGGATCCGGAATCGTAACAATTTCTCGTAAAGCCATTCTATTCCTCGTATCTATAGTCCAATAAAATCATCTGATTTGAAACACTTCACATCAGAGGATTAATTTTACCTCGAAAATCAACCTTCGCCGGATGGATTCTCACCATACCTTTTACGCTCCAGCACATTGTTATAGGCCTCAATCCAATCTCCAAGGCGCTGTTCTTCGTTTTTCATGGCCGCTTCGCTGTTGCGGTATTCCCGCTCGGCCATGCGTTTAAAGATCTCGCGTTGGACTTCAGAAGGGTTGAACACATAATCAAAAGTCAGCGCGGCGTCACCTACCTTGATGCTCACTGTCCCAAAATTCAACAATAAGCCCACGATCCCCAACCGCTCAAAGTGGATACTTTGAATATTCTTAAGTGGGGCCGCCCGGCGCTCTTCCTTACCCAGCGGTTTACGGTACACATCCACGATGTTTTCATCGGTTAACTGATAATAGTCATTCCGCCAGTCCACATACTGATAAACCAGCCAGGCGCCCACTACCAGATCAAAAATTGCCACAATACCCAACAGGCCAAGGAATGAAAACAACTCAAAAACCTTTAAAGCACGAGCCACCAGCACCAGTTGTGCCAGCCAGAGCAGAAAAGCCGGCAGCCAGGCCTGTTTAATTAAAATCCACCAATGGGTGCGATAAGTAATCGCACCGCCCTGTTCAAAACGCAGTTGGAAAAGAGATGCCAGAAACCGCTGGGCTGCTGCCGGCTCCACACTGGGAGGAGCGGGCTCATCCAACATCTCTTTCTTCTCATACTCCGTGGGCAGACCCAGACGCTGGCGGATCATATTCTCAAGCTGGGACATCCGTTCCGCACGGGTAAAGCCCGCTTTGACCCGATTCCACTGGCCCTGCAGCAGGCTGGCAACCTCTTCCGGGTCTTTAAGATCCGGCAAGGTGATCAGGCCGGCGTAAGTCCGGATAATTACATTTCCAAAGCCTAATATCCGGCCTATCTGATTGGTCTCAGTGCTGATCGCCATGATGGCGTTAATCGGAGATTCCCGGCGGCTGTCATAAAGCATAACAATCCGTTCCTGAAATAAAACCCGCTGGCTGGTAATTATTGAATAATCATTTCCCCAATCCACCACAGCCCACGCGAACCATGCCGCAATCAGCAAAAGAAACCCTCCGCCTAACAGCAAAGGGGTCAGCATTCCGCCGGAGATCCAATACCAAAACGCCAGACCAATCCCGCCCAACAGACCCACCGCAAAGACCGGGACCAGCCTTAACATCAAATAGATGGGGTGACGGCGGGCGATAAAGTAAACCGGCTCCCCGGGATTGCGCCACTGCAGCCGTGTGTTTAAACTCAACACATAGCTGTTATAAAGCATTTCCAGCCGCTCTCCCAGTCCCCCAATCTGTTCCAGGATCAGATCCATCCCTTCCTGACTCAGGTTCAACACCCGGGCTGACCGTACCGATGTTGCTGAGACCAGATATTCTTCGTTCTCTACCAGCGCTTCCAGACCTATCCAATCCCCCGCAGACAGGGTTGAAACCAGTTCTTCCTCTTCAGTTTTCTCGTTAAAACGGGTAATGCGGATCTGTCCATTGAGAACAATAAACATCTCTTTAGCGGGTGTTTCCTCCCGAAAGAGTGCTTCTCCCTTCTCAAGGGTCCGGATTCCAAATTGACTCTTTACAAAAGTCAGCAGTTCTTCTTCCAAATCCCGGAATGGGTAAATGGTTTTGAGCAAGTCTGCAATACTCTTGTCATCACTGGGCAGTTCTGGCATGTATTAAGTATATCCCATTCGACTAAATTCACGTTTTCTGAAGAGAAAATTTCCCGTATTTTCCTTTCATCCATGATTAACGGGTAAGGTGCAATTCTCCGGCCAGGTTTCCGTTAACCCAAATCGAATAATCTCCCACCGGAAGCGCCCCCAGCGGGACGTCTATCTCAAAGGGAGCCAGCATCTGTGCGCAGATTTGCTCCGGGGTTGATACCGAATACAGGTCAATCTCAATCCGATTCTCCGCGTCCGGTTCCGAAACATCAAAACGGATGTGGTGACAGGGAGTGGGGAGCGTTCCGGTAACCTGAAGGGCTTTTTGCCCCGGTTCGGAATTCGAATCCACCACGTCATAACCGTCAGGATACACATTTCCCCGGTTTCCGGAGTCTTTTCCGGGGACCGGCTGTGTTTTTACCTCCAGCGTCAGGGGGTATTCCGTTTCGTGCGCTTCCGGTTCGGCTTCACCCATTTCCTCGGTTCCAGTCGCAAAATCGGGCGTTGAAGTTTCAACAACGACCAGGGAAGGATCGCCAGCGGGTATATTCTTCTCAATATTTTCCGAATTTGAAAAAGAATCCGGCGCGCATGCGGCCAGAAGAAGAACCAGCAGCATGGTAATCCATCCAAACCGTTTTCTCATATCACAACCTCCTTCTCAATTCTACCCTCAAGACGAAAAAAACGATCTTCCGGTTCCGGCGATAAATATCCGACCCGCTTTTAACAGAAAAACGGCGGGCAATAATCGCCCGCCGTTTTTTATTCTGCTAAGAATTCTTTTTCTTCGGGGATTTTTCCTTATAAGGTTCGCCCTTCTGAAAAGCAATTTTATTATCTTCTATCACAACCAGGACGGTATCCCCTTCTTCATATTCGCCCGAAAGTAATTTGATTGAAAGCTCGCTTTCAATATATTTCTGCAAAGCACGGCGCAGCGGTCGGGCGCCGAAATCTGAGTCATAGCCCACTTTTGCAAGCCAGTTGCGGGCCTCATCCGTGAGTTCAACCTCAAGGCCATGCTCTTTGAGACGGTCCTGGATCTCTTTCAACTGAAGGTCAACGATGTCATGCATCTGCTCCACGCTGAGCGGAGAGAACATAATCGTCTCATCAATCCGGTTCAGAAATTCCGGACGGAAAGTATCTTTCAGTGTTTTCTCAATCTTACGGTGAGCTTCGCGTTCCTCAACACTCTCACCACCCAAAAAGCCCAGCGTACCGCCCTTACTGACAAATTCCGTTCCAAGGTTGCTGGTCATAATCAGCACCGTATTGCGGAAGTCCACCGTCCGGCCCTGTCCATCGGTCAGGCGGCCGTCATCCAGGATTTGCAGCAAAGAATTCCATACTTCAGGATGGGCTTTCTCAATCTCATCAAACAGGATCACCCGGTAGGGGCGCCGCCGCACGGCCTCGGTCAGTTGACCACCTTCTTCGTACCCCACGTATCCGGGAGGGGCACCAAACATCCGCGAAACGGCATGCTGTTCACGGTATTCACTCATATCCAGCCGCACCAGAGCATCTTCATCGCCAAACATGAATTCGGCCAGCGCTTTAGCCAGCTCGGTCTTCCCTACACCCGAAGGTCCGATAAAGATAAAAGAACCGATAGGACGGCGCGGGTCTTTAAGTCCGGAGCGTGCCCTGCGGATGGCATCCGCAATAGCGTTGATGGCCTCATCCTGGCCAATAATCCGTTCGTGCAGCCGCTCTTCCATGTGCAGCAGCCGGTCGGCTTCCGTTTCCATCATCTGGCTGACGGGAATACCGGTCCACTGGGCAACTACCTGAGCAATGTCATTAGTATCCACGACTTCATCCAGTTTGTGCTCGGCTTCCCATTGATCCCGGTCGGCGTTGAATTCGCTCTCAAGCCGCAGCCGTTCCGCTTTCTTGCGGGCCGCACGTTCGTAGTCCCGCTCAATACCGGCCTGTTCTTCTTCAGCCAACAGGCGGTCCAGCTCGGTTTTCTTGGTCTTTAGTTCCGCAGGCAGGGAATACAATGCCACACGAAGTTTGGCCGCTGCTTCATCGATCAAATCAATGGCTTTATCCGGCAAATGGCGGTCCGCAACATACTGCGCCGACAGCCGGGCAGCGTCCACCAGCGCATCATCCGAGAAGCGCACCTTGTGGTGGGCCTCATACTTATCGCGCAGGCCTTTCAACATCAGGATGGTATCTTCTATGCTCGGTTCTTCCACATAAACCGGGGCGAAACGGCGTTCCAGCGCGGAGTCTTTTTCAATATATTTGTGGTATTCATCCAGCGTGGTCGCACCGACGCACTGCAGCTCGCCCCGCGAGAGAGCCGGTTTAAGCATGTTCGAGGCATCCATTGCGCCCTGTGCCGCTCCTGCGCCCACCACGGTATGCAGTTCATCGATAAAGAGGATGATCTCGCCATCCGAGCGCTGCACTTCTTCCAGCGCAGCTTTAAGCCGCTCTTCAAACTCTCCACGGAAGCGGGAGCCGGCAATCATCGCGCTCAGATCCAGGGAGATAACCTTTTTCCCGATCAACAGTTCCGGGACATCATTGTCGGCGATCTTTTGTGCCAACCCTTCCACAATAGCGGTCTTGCCCACGCCGGCTTCACCGATCAAAACCGGGTTGTTCTTCGTCCGGCGGGAAAGGATTTGCATCACCCGTAAAATTTCATTATCACGGCCAATCACCGGGTCCAGCTTGCCTTCGCGGGCCTGTTTGGTCAGGTCGCGGGAATACTTCTCCAGTGTACGGTAACGGGTCTCCGCCTGGGGGTCCGTCACCCGCTGCCCGCCGCGCAGTTCGACGATTGCATCGTACACGCGGTCGCGGGTCAGCCCGGCGCCCTCCAGCAGCCGCGCTGCCGGGGTGTTGCGCTCGGTCAATATCGCCAGGAAAATATGTTCGGTTGAAATATATTCATCTTTCAACCGGCTGGCCTCTTCATTTGCCAGGTCAATCACCCGTTTAACACGCGGCGTGATGAAGATTTGCCCTGCACCGCCGCCAAAAATACTCGCTTTAGGGCTGGTTTTCAAAATGTAATCCAGCCGTTCGGAAATTGCGTCCGCGTCCACATTCAACATTTCCAGAATCTGCGGGACCGCTCCTTGCGGCTGTTCAATTAATGCCAATAACATGTGCTCTGTATCGATCTGGTTGTGCCCATAGCGCTGAATGATCTCAGCAGCACGTTGAGCAGCTTCCTGAGCACGTTCCGTAAATCGGTCAAATCGCATCATAATTTATGATCCTTGATACTCCAATAACAAATTCGTTTTCCTCAGCATTATAGCATGAGGCCTGTTAATACTTTAACGGACAAGCATAAGAAAGGTATAAGAATTATCCCAATTGTTAAAAAGCTCTAATGCTTAGTATACCGGAAATCTGTAATTCTTTTAGAACAATTGAAATGTAATTTCTGTCCTATTTCAGAAATTCAAAACGCAAATTTTTGCCGCAGCAAACCTGTGCCCCCGCAAGTTCTATTGTAAAATGGAAAGCACTGATGAAACAATCCCTTCCTAACAAATCCCCCACTGCAATCCGCAAACTTTTCGGAGCCGTAGCAGACCGCTACAACCTCTTAAACCGGCTGATGTCGCTCGGACAGGACCAGCGATGGCGCCGCGCCGCGGTCCGGCTGCTCAACCTGCCCCAGCACGGCTGGCTGCTGGACGCCGGAACCGGCACCGGGGACCTCGCGGTGGCATTGAAGGAAAGATGCCCACAGGCCAGCGTGGCGGCCTGCGACATCACGCCGGAGATGATCCATCTGGCAAAGCAGCGCCCGGAGGGACAATCCATCCACTGGGTCATCGCGGATGCTCATTTCCTGCCGTTTTCAAAGGATCAATTTACCGGAATTGCATCCGGGTTCATGGTCCGCAACACGCCCGATCCGATCTATACCTTCAGCGAGCAGCACCGCGTCCTGCAGCCCTCCGGGCGGATGGTATGTCTGGAGACAACGCCTCCTCCGGAAGGATGGATTGGGATGCCCATCCGGTTTTATCTCCGCCGAATTGTCCCGCTGCTCGGAAAAATCTTCGCGGGGAACCCCACGGCCTATGCTTACCTGCGGGACTCAACCGAAAACTTTCAGAACGCTGCCCGACTGGCGCACATCCTGAAACAGGCCGGTTTTAATGAGGTCTTCTGGATAAAAAGAATGTTTGGAGCAGTTGCAATCCACGCCGGAAGGAAATGACCGGAGCTCAATACCCTTTGCAGGGGTTAGGGCTGGAACCATCGCCCCAAAGCCAGACCCACCGCCAGCAAAAAGCTGTAAATTAAAGATAAGCCGGCCGTCCTGGCCAGTATCCGGTTCAGCCCGCGCCCCGTGGGGGTCTCACGCAGTTCCCGGTAAAGATCGGTTGCCCGTGAGATCGAAAACAATGGAAGTAAGGCCCAGGCCGAGACCCAACCCCGCCAGGCAATCGCCAGCGGCACCAGATAGGCGGCTGTCAGCAGAAACCAGTACTGGAGTTCTCCGCCATCACGCCCCAACCAGAGAACAAGATTTTTCCTGCCTGCCGCGCGGTCTGTTTCCATATCACGGATGTTGTTCACCACCAGAATATTGGTAATCAGAGCGCCTACCCCCAGCCCGCTCGGCCACGCGACCGCCGGAACCTGACCGGCGATGACATAGACCGTGCCCGCCACCGCTACAAGACCAAAAAAGACCAGCGCAGCCAGTCCCGCCAGCCCAATATCTGCAAGGGGAAATGGCCCAACCGTATACAGCAGCCCCGCCGCAATGGAGGCCAACCCAATCCACACCACCACCCAGCCGCCGGTCCACACCAGATAGCCGCCTGTAAATACCGCGGCGCCCAACACCACCCCGGCCCCTGTCAGGACCTGCTTTGGGGTCAACAATCCGGCCTGGGTCACTCTCACCGGGCCTAACCTCCCGGCATGATCTGTCCCTTTTTGGAAATCAACCGCATCGTTTACCAGGTTCGTGCCAATCTGGATCCATACCGCGCACAACATGGCTGCCAGCGCCGGCCCCCAACGGAAGCAGCCCATACTGAACGCGATCCCCCACCCTACCAGGACAGGCGAAATCGCCGCGGGCAGGGTCTTTGGGCGGCAAGCCAGCCACCACCTTTGAACCCAACTTAATTCTTTCGTACTGGAAATTGATAATGCAGACAATTCAGAAACCCCTTCCTGTCTGAACCCGACCCTGCGGTTGCAATATTTTGATCTACAATTCCAAATTATACAACACACTGAAATTTCCCGAACCACACGTCAAAAATTCACAAAAACACCTGTTCTAACATTAAAAGCAAGTGTACAATTAACTCTGTGAGCGAAAACTTTCAAGATCCCGCAATTCGCAGTCTTGATATTCGCACAGACTTAGGTGAAGTTGCAAACCTGATTGAACTGTGTTTCAGCAGCCAGATGGATCCGGACGGCTGGAGCTATTTGACGGCCATCCGCAGAGCCTCACGAAACAGGCGCTACATCCGCTGGATCCCCGGCGCAGGAGAAAGAGTCTCCTACCCTCTGTTTGGCTATGTATGGGAAGAAAACAGCCGGGTTGTAGGAAACTTAAGTCTGATTCCTATTTTCAAGAATGAAGAATGGCGATATTTAATTGCCAATGTTGCCGTTCATCCGGATTTCCGGCGGAAAGGCATTGCCCGAAAGCTGACACTCGCAGCCATCCAGCATGCCCGTTCGCAAGGAGCTGCTGCAGCCTGGCTGCAGGTGCGATCAGATAACCCCTCGGCCCGCGAGTTATACCGGTCGTTAGGATTTATTGAACGTGCCCAACGCACTTCCTGGCTGCGCAAGAAAACCCAACCTCCGGTTGCAGAACTGAATCCGGAGGTGAAAGTTGCTCCCCGCGAGGATGCAGAATGGCAGTTCCAGTCCGTCTGGCTTGAGCGGATTTATCCTATTGAAGTTTCCTGGAATCTACCCATTCACTATGAACGTTATGCACCGACTCTTAAGAACAAACTTTTCCGCCTGGTAGAAGGGGAACGAATCCAGCATTGGACAGCCCGGCTTCAGGATAGACCCATCGGAACGGCCACCTGGGAGCCCACCACCCTGCACGCAGATAACCTGTGGGTCGGCACAGACCCGGCAGCAGAGATGCTGACTATCCGCAACCTCCTCCCGCGCATCCAGCAGGATCTGGATACCGGACGCCCTCTGATGGTCAATTACCCGAGTGGCTGTGCAGAAACTGCATTTGTAAAGTCCGGATTTTTTCGTCTTAACACAATGGTGTGGATGGAAAAAAGGTTAGACAATTCCTAAAAAATTTAGATTAAGTTTCCTAGAATTTCCAGTAAAGAAGGAGGTTAATCATGAAAAACGCATTGGTCCGACTGGCTATTAATGCAGTTGCTTTGTATGCCGCAATCGCCCTTTTAAATGGGAAGGGAATCATTCCCCAATCCGAGAATTGGGTGTCGCTAATCTGGCTGGCACTGATCTTCGGCCTCGTCAACGCCATCTTAAAACCGATTCTCACCGTTGTGGGCTGTCCATTTATCATCCTGACCCTGGGTTTAGGCACCCTGCTGATCAACACCCTGTTGTTCTACCTGGCCGGTCTGATCGGCACCCGGTTCGGCGTGGGGTTCACCGTTGACGGTTTCTGGCCCGCATTTCTGGGTTCGCTGATCGTCAGCGTGGTGGGAGTGACGCTCAACATCTTCCTGAAAGACGATCGCCGCGACGACCGGCGCTGATCCATATTTTTTTCTGGTGAACTAAAAATGCCCGCCGCGGATTCGCGGCGGGCATCATTTCTTTACAGTTCAATAACTAATCAGGGCATGGTAAAGCGCAGCAACCGGTTATTCTCTCCATCGCTGACCCACACATGGCCTTCGGGATCCACTGCAATGCCGGAAGGCAGGCCGAAACCATCTATTTCCGTGCTGTACTGACCCCAATAGCGCAGGAAATTGCCGGCCGCATCAAACGCGATCACCCGATATCCTTCGGGATCGGTTACATAAATATTACCGGCTGCATCCACCGCGATATAAGGCTTGTTCTCCAGAGATTCGCCAAACCAGCCGTAGACTTCAAATTCCTGAACGGCTATGAAGTTCTGCTCCTCCGGGACAGCAACAAATTGCTCAACCCGTTTGTTCCAGGTATCGGCCACAAAAAGGTGGTCTTCGGCATCAACTGTCAGCCCAACCGGCTCGTCCAGGTCGCCGAGTTCAATCCCGGCCTGACCAAACTGGGTAATGTAATTGCCATTCTCGTCAAAGACTACAATGCGTTTATTCCACGTATCTGTGACAAAGACCGGACCTTTCGAATCAACCGCCACATCCCGCGGGCCCCAGAAAGCTTCCGGCCTTTCAGCCTGGCCAAAGTATCCCCACATGGTGATGAACTTTCCGTCCGCGGTAAACTTCTGGATGCGATGGTTCCAGGTATCGGCTACGTAAACCGAACCATCCGGCCCAACCACAATGCCCCACGGCTCATTGAAAGTACCGCCCGGAGCAAGTACGGACGGATCCACAGACGGGTCCGCCGTTGCATCCGCAAAACTTCCCCAAACATCGATCAGCTCGCCGTTGGACGAGAAATGTTGAATGCGGTGATTGCGGGAATCCGCGACATAGACCGAACCATCCGGCGCTGCCGCCAGGCCGCGCGGGTTCTGGAGCTGGCCCGGTTCAACGCCAAATGTTCCAACAATCTGATCCGGCATCAGCATCACCTCGCCGCCCTCATAAGGATCGGTAACGATCAAATCTTCAATCGCAACCGGCGAAGCACCATAATCCCACATCTGCGAAACCACGTCTTTGCGGATGAAGAACTTAAACCGGCTGCTGGGCTGCCAGGTTTCAATCGTCAGGTTTGGATTATTCGTCAACTCCGCATACAGCGTGTAATCCCGGTTCAACCAGATGTCAAAAATTGCAGAGCGCATTTTCCGGTCGGAAATCGCATTCCAGATGCGTTCCCAGGTCAGATTAAAATAATCCTGATTCGGCCACCACAAACGGGCATAATCAAAGGACACATAATTATCCTTGATGATGGGTTCCAGCTTCCCGGCATTGGTATCACTGGCAATAATCAGCGGGTAATCCTGAAGTTCACGAGTGGGTTTGTCGGTGTACCACAGGTGATTGGGATAATCCCGGAAATACCACCAGTACGGATAAAGACCGTCATTGTCGTACGCTACCTTGATGTCTTTCCCACCGGTGATGCGGCGCGAGATTTCCTCAACCTGTTCCAGGATATCTTTCGGGCCGCGGGCGGCGTGTGCATACACCAGGTATTCCTTGGCGTTATCGTAGTTGATAAAGGATGCCCGGTAGCTGGTACGAATGGTTAGAAGCGCCAACAACCCAATAAACGCCACACTCAATAAACGCAGGGTTTCAGCAGATTGCCAATCCTTTTGGAGATAAACGATTCCGCCGCCGCTTGCCACACAGGAAATCGCCGCCAGCAAGAACGTGCTGGTTGCCCGGAGCTGTTCAACCGTATTGCCCTGAAAAGGCGCCTGTGTCCCCAACAAACTGCTCAATGTCATGGCTAAGCTGGTCACAAATATCGGCAGGAGAACCAGGGTCAGTACGCCTTTCTGGTTGAAAAGCCGCTTCCAGTTGATCGAGTCGACCAGGTACCCAAACCCCCAGCCCGCCGTTAACAATAACGGCAAAGCAATGTGCACGGTCAGCCAGGGCATTCTCTCCCCGGCAACACTGTAAGCGATCAGACTGGTGATGCTCCAATAGACCAGCAAAGAAAGTGTCGGCACTTTCCTCGGCCACGCAGGTTTTTCCTCCGGCTCAATCCCACTTACCGGTTCAACTTCGCTCTGTGGGTCCGTTTCGCCTTTCAATTCAACTTCGCCGCTGCGGTCTTTTTCCAGACCTGCGGGAAGCAATCCTTCCGTCTCGGGTTGAAGCGCCGGCGAGAAACCTGCCAGTGTCATAAACCGCCGGTAACGTACGCCAAAATAAACTGCCAATAATGTTCCCAGCGCTGCCAGGTATTCATAAATCGGGATTTCTATCAGCGCGTAATAATACAGCGGCTGGCTGCCGCGTTCCACGCCCTGCTGCTCCAGCCAGTAACCCAGTGCGCCCACCAGACCGGAGAAGAAGCCCTCTCCATTGGTAAAAACCGTGGTGTAAAACACGGTGAAGATGCCAAAAAAGAGCAGGGCGTTGGCGATCCAGAGATTTCGTTTCCACCACAAACCAATCGTGATGGATACACCCATTAGTAAAACAATGAAAAACCCGGTGCGGATCAAACCACTGGTGCCATAATCCAGAGGGTTCCATCCTACGATTTTGACCGGGAAAGCGGTCAAAAGTGGCAGCACTAATGTGCCGATCAGAACGAGAATATCGAAAGAACGTTGTTTACGGATCTCTTTCCAGCCCAACGAGCGGATCAACAAGACCAGAGCCACCACTGCCACGCCCAGAGCCGCCATCAGGGCTACTACCTCCAGCGTAAACTGAGGTGAAAAGCCCCCAACAGGCATCTCTAAAGGATTCTCTACGGTTGCGGCGGGCGCTGTCTCCTCTCCACCGGAAACAGAAGCGTTCCATGCCGCAAATCCAAGCGCCAGCATAAACAATGTCAACGCGACCACCATCAGGGTCAGAAACCGGTCACGGGAACGGACATCCTTCCACCGCGCGCGGGCCACATCCTCCAGGAACAACACGCCCACAAATAATAAAAGCTGAGCAGTGTAGATATACGCGGTTTCTTTGGTAGTAAAGTTCAGCGCTGTGACCGCCGTCAGCAGGAATAAAGAGAATTTATCCCCTTTATCCAGATAGCGCAGGACCCCATATAAAATCAACACCCCAAATAGCTCAATAAACGCTTCGTTCCGGGTATATCGTCCATAAAACAGCATGAAAGGAGAAATTAAAAACAGGAAACCGGCTATCAATGCACCGGACCGCCCCAGATAACGGCGGTATAAGAACAGAACCGCGGCCACGGCTGCGACGCTGAACAAAGCCGCCGGAACCCTGGAACTGAAATCGCTGTCACCCAACAGAAAATACGAGAGTGCCACCAGATGGAACTGCAGCGGGCCATGGGTCACCGGATCATGCCGGTAAGCCTCACCCTGATAAAAGTTATAAGAGGGCACCACATGATTGATTTCATCATGGCTCATCACCCGCAGACCTACCAGATAGAAACGGCTGAATATCGCGGCCACGAGAATGATCAAAACCAGCAGGGTTTCCACATTCCACTTTGGCAAAATGGACGCGAGCGGCCGGTCCAACCAGAATGAGTTTACTTTCTCTTGAGATTCCATATCACTCGTTGCTCTTTCCACGGTTTTAGATCCTTTAAAAAACAAGCCTGAAATGATTCACCTCTTGTTTATACTTTAACCTCAAAGTCCTTGCAAGACAAACCGTTTCTTGTAGATTGACTTTAATAGAATGAATGGGATTGGCTGAACAGATTAATGCAGCCAATCCCAAAAAGTCAATTTTATCTTTTTACTCAGATACCGTAAAAGGATAATAATATTCCTCAATATAAACACCCTGGGCATTGACAAGCTTCCAACGCGAGATATACTTGCCGGGTTCAGATGGGGCCCGGGCCCACAGGTTGAATTCGCCTTTTTCTCCTGGCGCTACGGTTTGCTCCAAATTCCCGCTGAGTACACTCGAAAACTGTACACCGCCGATCCAAATCCATTTATAGTCGGTGGTCCAGGTTGTAGTACCTATATTCTTAAAGCCCCAGGAAAGCAAAAATTCTTCCCCCGGGGAAAAAGTAGAACCATCCGCCGGATTGCTGTATTGGAAAAGCGCCCCGTCGCCCTGCACAGTATGAATCTGTGTCGCGGTCGGAAATGCCGGCTGCACCGTGGCAGCCGCCGGTAAGGTTTCAACCGGAAGCGTGGCCAAGGAAGTTAATGTTGGCGGGATCTCGGTAGGCTCGGAGGTCGCCGTCGGTTCTTCCGTAAGGGTAGGTTCCGGCGTCTCAGTAGCCGTCGGCAGTTTTGCGGCCGCAGCAGTAAGCTGGGCCTGAACGGTTCCGGCGGCCTGGGTATAGATGAGATTAGGATCCACCGCTGTCTCGGCTGCGCCACTGCTGCAAGCAGATAACAGCAATGAAGCTGTCAAAAGGATAAAAAGCATCCAATACGATCTTCGATTGCGTTTTCGCATCATTTTCTGCTCCTCAACTATCTGGACTAAACATCAAAATTATACCAACAAACCTTTAAAACAATTGACTTGAAAGCAGCTCCTGTCTATACTGGGGGTTAACTATTTCCCCTGGGAAGGGATTGTCAGCCCAACAGCTTCGCAGTTTACCACAACCATTCCATTTCTAAGAGGTACCTATGCCGGATTCAAAGATCGCCCGCTACACCATGTTTGGATTATTATACTTTTCTCAGGGCGCCATTCTCAGCTACTTCACCGCTCTGAATTCCCTCTATCTGCTTTCATTTAATCTGAGCATGAGTCAGATCGGCCTGATGGGCACCATTGTGCTGATCCCATTTGTTCTCAAAATTTTTCTGGGGATGTTGAGTGATCGAATCAACCTCTTCCATTTAGGCCACCGCAAACCCTATATTGTGTTCG
>JAHDQE010000097.1 GCA_018433975.1 Ornatilinea sp.
ACCCAGTCCTCGCTGGCACCATGAATGACAACGCCGTCCCATTTGGCACGTTTCAGGGCAATTGAGAACCAGCTTCCAGAAAGGCTATCACCAATAAATCCAGTCAGCGGTGATTTGCAGGCAATACCATATTTACCTCCGACGGGCACCGGAGTTCCACTGAAGATTCCATTGGCAATACAAATTGGATTACCGGGTGACAATGGGTCGCATCCGACCTCAATGTTTTCCCAACTGAGGCGGGATGCCATAGACACGCCACCAATGTACATCTTGTACCAGGATTCGGATTTTTTCTCCGCCCAGCTTTTTCGTGTGGATAAGTCTATGTGCAGGATTTTCCCACTATAACCAAACATAATCGCCCAACCTCCTTAAATTTTTTATTGGTTGATTGTTTTCTTATTCAATGGTTTTACTTGAAAATTGTTCCAAAACGATAGAAATGGATTATTCAATAAAGTTAACCACCAGACAGGATAGACATTAGTATCAGGCGATCTCCGTCTGATGGGGATTGCTGATTCATCTCTTCATGTAGAACCATATGTTCACCATTTAAGCTGAACATATGAGAATCATAAAAACTTTTGCCATCGGGTCGAATAATTTCTCCAATAAGATCAGGAAATAGCGCCCCTAATTTCTGCACGATCTCTTCAAAAGAGGTGCTTTCTTCAATTTCTAAATTGATCTTTGGCTTGCGTGTGATAATTCTTGAGATACCGATAAATTCAATCGTTATTTGTATAGTCACTGAAGAATAATCCTATGTCTATTCGGGGTGGTCATAAAAGGATCCTCGAGTTAAGGTGAAAATAAATCTGACAAGCGTAAGCTGTGTCTAATTTCACAAAGATTACAAGATGACATTATACTATGAATATTGCTCCGAATAATTGTTGCATATTTGTTCCAAATCTGCAATAATCATTTGTGTATAATTTCGTATGAGTTTTATCCTATTTACGAAAATTTATTTTGTTATACACAGAGTTGAGAACATGGCCTGACTACTGCTGATAAGATTCTTTTCTTACCGAAATCAAATTCCGTTTTTATACCTTGCAATTAATATTTTTTCTCTTCGCAGCGCGATCTGTGGTTTATCATTCATACAGGGATCGTGATATTTTGATTTGGGAGGTGTGTATTGTTCCATGCAGTTGTGGCGATTAAACAGGTGCCGGATACAACGAATATCCGCATTGACCCGGAAACGGGGAATTTGGTAAGGGCCGGCGTTCCGGCGATCCTGAATCCGTATGACGCTCATGCTCTGGCAGCAGCGGTTGAATGGAAGGGAAAATTGGGCGGTAAAGTGACGGTCATCTCCATGGGACCACCCTCATTTAAGGCATCTATCGGGGAGAGTATTGAATTAGGCGCTGACCGTGGAATCCTCATTTCGGCCCGGCAATTCTCAGGTGCAGATACACTGGCGACTTCTTATGTCCTTGCAAAAGCAATTGAGAAAATAAACTCGGAAGATCCGGTAGACGTGATTTTTTTTGGCAAGCAAGCGATTGATGGAGATACGGCACAGGTTGGCCCAGGCGTTTCAGTGAGATTGGGTATTCCGGTGATCACGTATTGTTCTAAAATCAATCAGATTGATTGTGAAGAAAAAACGATTGTTGTGCAGAGAAACGCTGAAATAAAAACGGAGCTTATCCGTGCTACCTTGCCCGTTGTACTAACCTGCGAAAAAGAGATTGCGAAAGTTCCCTTTGCATCTCTCCCTAATCTGGTTAAAGCATTGCGGTATGAGCCTGAGATCTGGGGATATGAGGAACCTTTAGAGCTTGATCGTGAAAAAGTGGGCACGAAAGGTTCTCCGACAATTGTTTATAAAACGGCAACTCCAGAGCAGCCTGTTGCCGGAGAACTGTTGGATTGCGAAATTTTGGGGGTAGCTCAGGTTGTTAAAACTGTATTGGCAAAAGATAAGTTCTCCGTTTTGATCGAGTCTGCTGTTGGAGGGAAATGATGAAAATACATCGATTTTGGGTTTTTATTGAACAGCAGAATGGGATTGCCAACCCGGTTTCGTGGGAATTGTTGGGTGTTGCCAAGATTCTGGCGGATCAGCTAAAAAATACAGCAGGTGGGGTTGTCCATGATGAAGTAGCGGCGGTAGAGGGGTTAATACTGGGAGATAACGTCGCTTCACTGGCAAGAGAGGCAATATGTTATGGGGCAGAAAAAGTTTATTTGATTGACCATTCCTTATTTAGCCAATATCTGAATGCACCGTACTGCCAAAATATTGCTGCGCTGGTTAAAAAATATGCTCCGGAGGTGTTTTTAATTGGGGCAACAAATTTGGGACGTGATCTGGCGGGAGCCGTGGCGACTTCTTTGGGGACCGGCCTGACCGCTGATTGTACAGAGCTTGTTATGGGCGAGGTGGATAAAGTAGATCGCCCGCTGCTCCTGGCTACTCGGCCCGCGTTTGGGGGAAATATTATGGCAACAATTATCTGCCGGGAACGGCTGCCTCAGATGGCGAGTGTACGCCCCAGAGTTTTTCCTATTCCTGCAAGAAAATCGGATGCGATAGGCGAGGTAATTTCAGAGACCGCTTTGGTTAATGCTCTGGCAAACAGGGTTGAAATTCTCGATCGAATAGAAGTTGGTCAGGATGAGGACAATATTGCGTATGCGGATATTCTCATCAGTGGAGGCAGAGGATTGGGTTACTCCTCTGGTTTTAAACTGCTTCATGAATTGGCTGAGGTCTTAGGGGGTAAAGTGGGCGCGACCAGACCTTGTGTAGATGCAGGTTGGATTGCTTACAGCCACCAGGTGGGACAAACCGGAAAAACTGTGCGTCCAAAACTCTATATTGCAGCAGGGATTTCCGGAGCTTTGCAGCATAAAGTTGGTATACAAAATGCCGATTTTATTGTTGCCATTAATAAGGATGCCAATGCGCCCATATTTGATATTGCTGATGTCGGGATTGTTGGAGATCTGTACAAAGTAATTCCAGAGATGATTGACCAGGTAAGAAAACTCAAGGAGAAAAATTCATGAAAAGAGAAATCACAGGCCGGGGTGGTAAATTGAGTTTTGATGCCGTGGTTGTCGGAGCAGGATTGGCGGGCTGTGCCGCCGCCATTTCAATGGCGAGCCAGGGCCTCCAGGTGGCAATTCTTGAACGCGGTCAAAAACCGGGAGGAAAAAATTATTTTGGAGGAGCGCTCTACACTCATGCGATTGTAGAACTGCTTCCGGATTACATGGACTGGAAACCACCGTTTGAGCGTCCCGTAACCGAGGCAGGTTTTTGGTTTTTGTCAGAAACCGGAGTGACAAAAATGACCGTTCAGGGTGGGTACCTGGATAAATCACCAGCGGATGCTTTCATTACGCTCCGGTCTAAATTCGATGTCTGGTGGGCCGATCAGGCCCAAAGAATGGGGGCATTTCTGATTCCCAAGACGACAGTTGTTGATTTCCTGCGTGATGAAAAGGGGCACGTGACAGGAGTCCTAACGGATCGGGAAGATGGTGAAATCTTAGCTCCTATTGTGGTGATTTGCGAGGGCGTGAATAATTTATTAACTCAGAAATTGGGTTTGATCCAGCATGACCTTGAGCCGTCTCGAGTTGCACTTGGGGTTAAACAGTTGATCTCCTTGCCGGCAGATGTAATCAATTCGAGGTTTGGACTGCAATCCGATGCTCAGGGACTGGCTGTCTCTGTGTTGGGAGACGTTTCGTTAGGGCTGCCGGGTATGGGGTTTCTATATACCGGAAAGAACAATGTCTCTGTTGGATTGGGGGTTAATCTGGATGTGCTGGCTGAATATCGATTGAAACCTTATGAGGTATTAAAACATTATCTGGAACACCCAATTATTCAACCACTTATAAAAAACGGACAGTTATTGGAGTATGGTGCACACCTCATTCCTGAAGGTGGCTGGACGGATCTTCCTGCTCTGTTTACAGACGGAGTAATGGTGGCTGGAGATGCCGCTGCGATGGTGAACGCGCTCCACTGGGAAGGGACAAATATGGCGATGGTGGCAGGGAGGATTGCGGGGGAGACCGCGGTGCTGGCGCACTCAAAGGGAGATTTCTCATCAAAAACGCTTTCAGAATATTCGAAACGCCTGAAAAATGAATTCTTACTCAAAGATTTGCGACAGTATCGGGGATTTTCAAAGTTTCTGGATACACATCCACAATTCATGGATGTATATCCTTCGTTTATGAATGATGCTTTGGGGTTATGGTTCAGCGCTTTTGGAAAACCTAAAAAACAGCTTTTCAAAGATATCTTTCATTCTTTAACCAAAAGAAGATCGTTGTTGAATGCGGCCGGTGATATTCTGTCGATGACAAAGGCGGTGATGGGATGGTAATGAAAAAGGGAGATCAATTTGAGGTCAAACGAAGTGAAAAGCAGGATGATTTGCCGTCGGTATATGTGGATGATTTTTTAATGACCTTAAAATATTATGTAGATGAGGAGGAATCTCATTTATGGATAAAAGAATCAATAATTTGCTTATCTTGTGAACATAAACCATGCTTATTCTTTTGTCCGGTAGGCGTTTATTCACTTGGAACGGAAGGCACAATCCAGATTGCTTTTCAGAGTTGTGTTGAATGCGGCAGCTGCAGGGTGGGCTGCCCCTATGATAATATTGGCTGGAAACTGCCACGCGGCGGTTTTGGTGTAGCTTACAAATTTGGATAAAGACCGTTTATCAAACCAATCTTAACAATGTTTGGAATGCATGCTTTCAAATAAAATCCTATCGTATGTTATGCAAAGGGAGTTGGCCCGGAGCCTCCAGCTGTTTGATGCTGGAGGAGTGGCCCCACCTATGTTTCCAAAGGGATCTCCCGGATTGCTCTATGTACATATTCCTTTTTGTGAAGTTTTATGTCCCTACTGCTCTTTTAATCGATTTGTTTTCAATGAAATTGAGGCAAGAGCCTATTTTGAATCACTGCGGAGTGAACTGCGTTTGCTGGCCGATAAAGGGTTTGATTTCCAATCGATGTATATCGGCGGAGGAACCCCAACCATTCTGGTTGATGAATTGTGTAATATCATTAAAATTGCTAGGCAGTATTTTCATATTGAGGAAGTTTCTTGTGAGACCAATCCAAATCATCTGACGGATGCTGTAGTTAAACCTCTGGAAGGCCTGGTTCAAAGGATGTCGGTAGGGGTTCAGACTTTTAATGATGACCTGCTAAAAAAATTAAATCGATACAATCGTTTTGGATCCGGTGATGAATTATTCAAGAAGATTGTTGCGTATCGCAATGCTTTTCCAACGGTTAATGTGGATATGATGTTTAACTTTCCGGAGCAAACCAGGGAAATGGTCCTAAACGATGCAGAAAAAATTTTGCAATCCGGCGTGAAACAAGCCACATTTTATCCCTTGATGTCTTCTTCCGAACCACCGGAGGATAAAAACGAGAAACAATTTTATGACCTGATCCGTAATTGTTTGAGCAGGGAGTATCGGCTTTCTACAGCCTGGACTTTTTCAAAAGCCGAAGAGAATACCTTGATTGATGAGTATGTTGTGGATTATCCAAACTATATTGGAGCGGGAGCAGGTGCTTTTAGTTATTTTAATGGTCGCCTGCATGTGAATTTTTTCTTTTTGGACCAGTATAATGAACGGCTCCTGAAGGGTGAACTGCCTATCCTGGGATATACCGAGTTTTCAAAGCCTGCCAGAATGCGTTATTACTTCATGATGAATCTTTTTGGGGGAACATTAGTAAAACACGAATTCCTGAATGAATTTCAGATGCCTGTTGAAAGAGGTTTATGGAAAGAAATGCTTTTTTTAAGAGGTGCGGGCGCATTTCAAGAAAATACCCGTGAGCGGATTGTGCTGTCTTCAAAAGGCCGCTATTTATTGATGGTCATGATGAAGGAGTTTTTTACCTCGGTAAATTGGCTCAGAGAACAGGCCAGGGGAAACCGATTAATTCTCCAAAAAGTGTAAAAGGTACTTTTTTCAGCAATTTATAAAGAGTATTTTAGTGAGATGAAATTTTGAATGGTCACTGATTGGCCGTTGGTGATTCTTTAGTGGATTTTCTTTCTTTTTGCCACGGCCAATAGCCGGTTATTTCCAATTCCAATGTGGTGCTCATAAAGGTTCTGATCAGGATCAAAACAGCCAGTATGGCAATACTTTCTAAAGTTGGCTCAATGGCAACGGTACGGATGATATCGGCGGCCACAAGGAACTCCAGAGCAAGTAAAAGGGTCCGTCCTAACTCCTTTCGATACGACTCAAAACCATCCGGCCCTTTTGAGGATTTTCTGATCAGATATCGAATGGAGGCGATCACCATTCCAAGAACGATAATTGAAACACCAAATGCGTCAATTCCTTCAGCCGCGTATTCAAAAAATTTAGCAAAACTCATTCATGCTCCTCGTTAATTAACGCAATGATAATCTCTGTCTCCTGCGATATGTATGTTTTTGGAATTCGCAGAAGTTAGACCATATCTATTTTGATCGTATTTTCCCGGTTTGTCAAATTGGTTAAAAAGAAAAAAGACACTATAAAATAGTGCCTTTTTTGTCGGGGCGCGCGGATTTGAACCGCGGGCCTCACGGACCCGAACCGTGCGCTCTATCCGGGCTGAGCTACGCCCCGATGGGTGTGATTATAATCCAGCCATCGGGTTTTTGGCAAGGTAAAATTTTATTCGGGTTGTGTGCTATTTTAATAAATCCTGTCCGGCTTTTACCTGGTTCTGCAATGTACCAATCCCCTCAATATTTATTTCAATAGTATCCCCGGGCAGCAGCCGGCCGACTCCGGCCGGAGTACCGGTCAGGAGCAGGTCTCCGGGCATGAGAGTCATAATAGAGGAGGCGTAAGCGATTAATTGGGGCACGGTGAAAACCATTTCGCGGGTTGATCCCATCTGGCGCAATTCTCCATTTACATGACAGGTAATCAATGCGTCTGAAGGTTCGAAATCCGTTTCTATCCACGGGCCAAGTGGGCAGAAAGTGTCGAACCCTTTTCCGCGGGTCCATTGGCCGTCCCGAATTTGCAAGTCTCGTGCGGTCACGTCATTGGCAATTGTAAAGCCCAGAACATAGTCCATGGCTTCTTCGGAAGGGATCCATCTTCCCTTTTTCTTGATTACAACCGCCAGTTCGGCTTCGTGTTCAACCTGATTAGATTGTGGAGGAATTGATATATCTTCGTTGGGACCAATAATTGCAGAAGGAGGTTTTAAGAACAACAAAGGAATTTCCGGGATCTCGTTCCCCAATTCTTTCGCGTGATCGATGTAATTTCTACCCACGCAAATGATTTTACTGGGAACGACCGGGGGGAGCAGCTTAACCGAATCGAGCGGGGTTTCCATTTCCTGTCTGCGGTAATCGCCGAATAAATCCCCATCAATGGAGCCAATATTTTCTTCGTGTATCCATCCCGTAAGAGGAACACCTGAATCTAATTGAAAACGAGCAAAGCGCATTGATAAAATCTCCATATTGTTGAAAAGTGTGTGGCAAAGTTTAGCATTAAATTCCTAATTTAGGGTATAATTCTCCCCGCGGGCGGTTAGCTCAGTTGGTTAGAGCACTTCCCTTACAAGGAAGGGGTCGTAGGTTCGAGTCCTATACCGCCCACTGAGACCGATTGGCATTTTGTCAATCGGTTTTTTTGTTTTCTATCTCTGATACTGACGCGGTACCGGATGTGGAGAATATTGAAGACTACAAGTCTGGCCCCGGAACCTTCATCGTAATGAGGCCGGGAAACAGGAAGAGCCGAATTGGGTATTGACAGTAAATTTTTATTCTTCTTTAATCGTAAGAAAGACCGAGTGAAGGAGAAATACAGTGTATCATCCCAGATTTAAAGGTGATCCTTATCAAATTGGATTGAAATATGGCAACATCTTAAAGAAGAATCGCATTGAGTTGTTTGGATTAAATAACCTGGATGATTTTCAACTTAATTATGGTATTCAATCCGAACAGGTTTTAAGAAAATATTTCCGAGAAGCTTGCGACGAAATGAGTGGGATTGCGGATGGAATGGGCGTTGCCTATCAGAATTTTTCAGCCTGGTTGATGTGCATAAGTATTTGTTTAGAAGTGCCAGGTTGTTCGATGATCGCTTTTTTAAAAGATGATCAAATTGTCTTTGGGAGAAATAATGATTTACCACCCATATTTCAAAAAATCAGCAGCAGTGCTTTGTATGCGCCATCTGGCAGCTATTCGTTCATAGCAAATTCATCTGCCTTTGTCGGTGCGGAAGATGGAATCAATGAAAAGGGGCTGGCTGTTGGAATGACTTATGTATGGGCCAAGAAACTTCGCCCGGGATTTAATTCTATGTTCTTTGTCCGTTATCTTTTGGAGAAGTGTGCAACTGTGGAAGAGGGGCTAGAAGCAATAGCGAGTTTACCGATTGGTGGTGCGTATCATCTTATTCTGGCCGACAAAGAAAGTATTGCTCATGTTGAGTGCAGTCCTCAGAAGATAAAAATAAATCGGGGTAACTTTGCAGTAGCAACAAACCACTTTGTTTCTGAAGAAATGAAGGAATATGAAGAAAAGAAAAACTTATACTTCTCTGTTGAAAGATATCGGACCGGACATCATGCCTCCTGTAAAGGATTTGACAGGCATGCTGTGGATTATACAAAAGATCTGTTAGGAGGTAAACTCGGATTTATGTGTCAGTACGGGAAAGAATTAAATTTTGATACCGTCTGGTCATCGGTGTATGACACCACACATCATAAAATTTATCGGGCTGAAGGTAATCCGTCCAGAAAAAGATATCAGGAAGATTTCCGTCTTAATAAAGCAATGGCTAAAAGTCTTATTCCGTTATGATTTATTTAAAGTCGAGATGGTTAAGGGTATATCTCTTTGTGCTGTGCATTAACACAAAAAACGGCTTCCTCAATTTATGTTGAAGCCGTTTTTCTTTTACAATGGAAATCAAATTTTAGAACCAGTCTCGCTTATAAAAAATGACTATCACGATCGTTGATAATCCCATCATAACCCCAAGGATGATGAGATAAGAAAATGGGTTCATCTCCAGATTGAGAGGAAATCGGATATTCATCCCAAAATAACCTGTAACGATTGCCAGCAGGCTCAAAATAATGGTAACCGATGTTAGAAATTTCATTACCACATTCAGGTTATTGGAAATGATATTGGCAAAAGTGTCCATCATTGAATTCAAAATGTTGCTGGAGATGTTGGTCATTTCGATGGCCTGTTGGTTCTCGGTAATTACATCTTCTAAAAGATCCTCATCCTCAGGATACATACGGAACAGATGGCTTCGCCGGAGTCGTTCCATCATCAACTCATTGGATTTCAATGCAGTAGTGAAATAGACCAAACTTTTTTGATACTTAAGAAGCTCTAAAACCAACTTATTTTTCATGGACAGCTGCAATTGATCTTCCAGTGCCTCTGTTGTTTTATTGATCTCTCTCAAATAAGTCAGGAATTTACTGGCGGTATTCAACAAGATCAACAAAACAAATCGATTATGTTTATTGGTTTTAAAACCTTTAACCTGATTTGAGATGAACTTTTGGATGATATCATTTTGCCAGCGGCAAATTGTCATGATGAATTGATTGGTTAAAACAATGCCAAGCGGGATGGATGTGTAGGGCACGTCCACTTTTTTCCCTTGAAAATACGGAATACGTAAAATGATAAAAATTGTACCGTCATCTTCACGCTCAGTCCTTGAGCGTTCGTCAATATCCAGCGGGTAGGTAATAAAATCTTGAGGAATGCCGAGTTTTTGGAGTTCTTCGATTTCATCCGATGTGGGGTCTGTAACATTAATCCAGGATCCATAAGAGACTTGATCTATTTTTTCCAGATGGTTTTGATTGCTGCGGTAAATGGTTATCATGATGGAGTCACCTCACTTCTCGGCGGGTTGTTTATAATCATTGATATCAATTGTACACGTTAACTTGTCAGACCATAAGATTTTACAGAAAATTATCAGAGCCAAAATGGATTTAGGGTATAATGGTGGTGTAATGGGGATGACAGGCTTCGACGGGGGAGGCTGGTCCCGAATTGCGAGTCGAGAGGTACCGACCTCGGAAAATCAGTACAAAAAATTAAGTGCCAATCGCACTGCTTATAGCGCTATGCCCCTCGCTGCGTAATTGCAGCTTGAGCTAGCCAACAGTCTCCAAGGTGAGGCTGCGTCCTTCTTTCTCCGAACTCCGGCCGGGGTTAGAAAGGGCGTCACAAAGCTGGAGTGCCGTGCAGGATGCCGTGTACTGCACGAATAGAGGGCTTTAGGGCCCAAGCGGATGGTTGACTTCTGGTTTGTTGGTTGTTCCAGATTTCAATAAGAACTAAAGATCAACTACACTCGTAGATATTCGGTGGTCGAATCTTTCGGACGCGGGTTCGATTCCCGCCATCTCCACACAGATAATCCTTGGATGTATAACAACAAAAACAGGCTGACAACAGGTCAGTCTGTTTTGTTTACGTGCTTTTTATGTATACATTTCTTTATGCATTTTGAAACCGTAATCAATATGCAGACAAAAAGGAATTGTATTGCAGGTTACTTATAGCATAGGAGGAATCAGGATTTGAAATGGGATAGCAGGTTATATGACAAATCGCAAGCGTTTGTTTCAGAATATGGAAATGAGTTAATCTCATTTATCCCGCTGAATAAACAGCAGTGCATATTGGATCTTGGATGCGGGACAGGAGATTTAACTCAAAAACTAAGCGAAATAAGCAGTTGCATAATCGGCATCGATGCTTCAAAAGAGATGATACGGGCGGCAAAAAAGAAATATCCCTATCTGAATTTTGAAGTGATGGATGCCTGCCATCTGCAATGGAAAAATCAGTTTGATGTTGTGTTTTCTAACGCAGTATTTCATTGGATTGCTGATCAAGAACGATTACTTAAGGGGATATATGCTGCACTGAAAAATAAGGGAAAGCTTGTTTGTGAATTTGGAGCAAGTGGAAATATTTCTCAAATTGAGAAAGCTTATGGTTTGGTCTTGGAATCTTCCTCAAAAGAGTACGTAAATCCATTTTATTTTCCGACAGTCGAAGAATATTCCGCCCTTTTACAGACAGCCGGATTCAAAATTGAGAAAATATATGATTATGACAGACCAACTCCTTTACCCGATGGTAAAGACGGTCTGCGAAAATGGATGATGCAATTTTTTACTGATCGTTTATCAATGTATGATGAAGCCAGACAAATGGTCATTTTTGAAAATGTTGAAAAAATACTGGAAAAGAAAATGTTTGACGGCACGAAATGGACTGCTGATTATCGGAGAATCAGAGTTATAGCGCATAAGTGAAATGATGAACCTTAATGGAAATTCTACAAAATTCAATTTATCAACGAGATTAACGTATATCGTGATGCAATATTTGTTTGCCTGATGTCCAAAGCTTCATCTTATGTGAGGCTCCGAGTTTGTCGTCCTGGATACTCGCACCTATCAACACAAAAACCGATCCGGAACTTGCCCGGATCGGTTTTTGTGAAGAGGGGATAAGTTTATCAATGAACCCACTGGATGGTTCCGGTTTGATCTGTTTCATAACCGCCCAGATCCCGAATAGCCAGTTTCGTCTCGGGTAATGAAAGCCAGTGGATCAGATCCTGAATTTGAGGAATTGTTATATTTTCTTCCGGAACCACCAGGTCATACCTTTCAAGGGTCAAGAGAGAGAAATTGAGGCCAAATACCAACGCAGTGGCTTCCAACCCAATTCCCACATTTGCTTCTTTTTCAGCAACAACTCTGGCAACTTCTGAATGTGTAAATTTCTCTGTGAGATACCCCTTAATTTGAGCCGGTTCTATATTTGCTTTTTCCAGCATAATATCCAGCCAAACCCGTGTTCCTGACCCGGTTTGGCGGTTAATGAAGTGCACTTCTGGTCTGACAAGATCTTGAATGGTGTTGATTGCAAGCGGATTCCCTGGCGCTGTGATAAATCCGAGTCTGCGATGTGCCAGAGTGATCAGAGCTACACGTTTTCCGGGAAGGAGTTTGCGAATAAAGGCTTTGTTGTATGTCTTGTTGTCGTCATCCCACAAATGGCTGCCGGCAATATCCGCACGGTTCTCGGCCAATGCAATCAAGCCTCCCAGGCTCCCGGAAAAATTGAGGGTTAAAGTGGAATTGGGGGAAATATTATCAAAATTTTCGGCCACCCAATCCACGGCCAGGTCATGGCTGCCAACGAAACGAAGCGTATTTTTGGGCCTTACAGATGTGTTTCTCTCTACTGTTTTCCAACGGTCCAATGCCAGACGGAATGTTTGTTCAACATCCGAGATAGTATATCCGGAAGTCAGTACTTCAAGAAGGAAGGCCTCAGCCCGATGAATCAACATGGCTTGCTGGAGTGGCATGATTTTTTCTTTGAGAGGCGTATCTGTGATTCGCGTTCCTTGTCCGGGGCGGCTGGTGACGAGATGCTGTTTTGCCAGTTCCTGGTAAGCGCGTTGGACGGTTCCGGGTGTACAGTTCCACAGTTTGGTCATTTTCCTCACTGAAGGAAGCCGATCTCCGGGCTGAAGTCGTCCCTGGATAATGTCTGTCCGGATTGATTCAGCAATTTGTTGATAGAGGTATGAATCGGGCATATAAATCCTTTTTAATGAATCCGTCTTATTATTCAACTTATTAAGACATTATAAGGCAAAAAACTATCTAAAAACACCTCTCTTTGTTTAAAACTTAAGAGAAGTGGGGCAACCTTTTTTGAATATAAGCTTTGTATTTCCATTTCTTGAATTCTCCTCGGGATAACGTTATTATTTGAGTATAAAGATGAAAGGAGTTTTTATGAAAATCAGTGCTCGTAATATGTTGGAAGGAACAGTGAAAAAGGTCGTTCACGGTGCAGTGAACTCTGAAATCACGATTGAACTAAAAGGTGGG